>VBEF01000109.1 GCA_005881275.1 Chloroflexota bacterium | reverse complement strand
GGTCGCCGTGTGCGGCAACCTCTTTGCCCGCCACGAGGCGCAGCGGCGCGAGGTGGCGATCCGCATCCATGACGAGCTGCTCGACGAGATCGAGCAGAGCGCCTCGAGCCAACCTGAAACACAACCGGCCGCGCCGGCTTCATAGGAGGGATTTCAATGCCGAACGTTCGCGAAGTCCGAACCGCCGCCCAGGCCGATCAGGAAGACGTCTTCTTCGGCCAGACGGTGATCATGTGGGCCCGCTGGAGCGTCATCGTGGCGGGCATCATGCTCGTCCTCTGGACGTCGACCAACGTGAGCCTGCTGACCCAGACCATGCCGTTCTTCCTCGTGCTCATGGCGGTCAACTTCTTCCTCCACGGCCGCTACGTCATGGGGAGTCCGCTCAACCGCACGATCGTGACGGTGGCGAGCGTGATCGACCTCGTCCTGATCACGGCCATCGTCGTCCTGTGGCCGGGCGCACACGGCTTGAACAACCAGTTCTACGTGCTGTACTTCCCGGTCGTCTTCGCATTTGCCCTGGTCTTTACGCGCAAGATCGAGGTCGCGTACACAGGTCTGGCTATGCTCGCGTACGCCCTCGCATGTCTCCTTACCGGCACCGTCCCGCTGGATCTCGGCAACGAGGACAAGGTGCTGGTCATGCGGCTGATCGTCATCGCTGCGATGGGATTCCTCGGCAACTACTACTTCCGCATCCAGCGCGACCGGCTGGCGCGGGCGGCGCGGGGAGACCGCAAGACGCTCGCGGACGTTCGTGCCGGTCTTGCGCGCTGAGCCGGGAAGGAGGACTGAGATGGGCATCCTGGAACGGATCATGGTCCTGCTCAGACAGGGCACTTCAGCGGCGCTTGCGCCGGCCCCCGATCCACGGGTGACCCATCTCACCTCGCATCAGAAGCAACGCGCTCTGCTCAATCAAGTCGCGAAGGCCGGCAAGGAGGTGACCGCCGCGAAGGAGCGGCTCCGGGCCGCCGCCGATGCCGTTCGCGCGAAGCTGCCCGCGATGGAAGAGCAGGCCCGCCAGGAGCTGAAGGCGGGTCGCGAGTCGATGGCGAGGCTCGCTCTGCAGCGGCGCCAGGTCGTGATCAACGAGCTGCAGACGCTCGAGCGCCAGCTCGCGGAGGTCGAGAAAGAGGACGCGGCGCTGGCCATGATCGAGCAGCGTCTCTCAGGCCAGATCGAGGCGTTCGCCGCGCGGCAGGAGGTGATCAAAGCCCGCTTCAGCGCGGCGGAGGCGCAGGTGAGGATCAACGAGGCGATGACCGGTGTTTCGCAGGACTTCGCCGATCTGACAGCGACGCTTCAGCGCGCCGAGCACACCACCGACGAGATGCAGGCGCGTGCGACGGCTATAGACCGGCTTGTCCAGGGCGGCGACCTCGACGCGATCAGCTTCGGGACGGGATCGGACGCGATCGACCGGCGATATCAGTCGCTGGGGGCCGATGAGGACGTCGAGCGACAGCTCGATGCACTCAGACAGCTCAACCGCTGACTACTCCGTCACTGTTAATCGATTGGCGACGCTGAGCTGATCGATGCGGCCTGCCACGAGCTCGAAGCCATGGTGGAGGCGGCGGTAGTAGGTCGGCCGCGACATATGCAGCCGCTCCATGATCACCTCGTGGCTGCCGACCCGCTTCACGTAGTAGTCGAGCAGCAGCAGGCCCGACTCTGCGTCGCGAGGCGAGGCCGACGCTGCGAGCTCGCCGATGACATCAACCAGCAGGGCACGCAGCTCCACCGCCGCGGAGTCGCCCTTGGATAGCGCAGGCAAGCGGGCGAGCGGATTTCGCCCGAGGGCCTCGGGAGTGCCCAGATCATCGAGCGCCGACCTGACGAGCTGCTCTCGGGCGTTGCTGTCAGGGTCGAGCGTCCAGCGTTCCGGAGCCGGCTCGATTGTGACGGGCGGGTACGGCTCGACCACCGCGGCTGGCAGACCCGCCCTGAGCAAACGGCCCATCAGCCAGCTCAGCATCGTGCACGCGATGATCGCGCCGGCCCATAGGGAGGGTCCCCATGTCGTTCCGGGCGGGAGGAGCGAGATCTCAGCCATGTACGCGAAGGCGTAGCTGCCTCCGATCACCGCGCACAGCGAGGCGGATGGTTTGCCAGGCCGCCGCGCGCTCCACGCGGCCCAGGCGTCGGCCGCAACGCCGGTCAAGATCGGCGCCGCCAGCAACGAAAAGTGTCCCTTCGTGATGCAGACCAGGATCCCGTTGATCGTGAAGACGAAGGTCAGCGCGCCCGGTCGCAGCTTGAAACCTGTGTTCAGCAGCAGGCCGGTTCCGGCCAGGATCGCGGTCTGGGCCAGCAGCGCGGCCATGCCCATGTTCTCGCCGATCCAGGGCAGTGCCTGACGCCGAAACTCATAGTCGGCCGCCGGCCACGGATCGATCAACGGGTGGACGAACTGCGTGGCGAACGTGAGCACTGACAACAGCAGGGCCGTCGAGGTAAGCGTCACCGGGCTTGCCACGATCTCGCCGCGCCGCGCCGCTGCGCGCAGCGGCCCGCTGACCATGATCGCCGCCGCCGCCATCTCGACCAGGTGCGGCGGCGTGAACAGGCTGTCCAGGCCGGTGCCGTTGGTCCCGAACACGGGCGACCAAAAAGCCTGATCGACGATCCACGCCGCACCGAATATGAGGGCGGCGGCGAAGGTGCCTGTCTGACCATCCGGCAGGGCGCGATTCCAGACGCGGCCTGCCCTCAACCCCCGGGCAAAGCCGACGAAAAGGTAGAGCGTGAGCACAGACCATGCCGCAGTGACGATGGTCAGCCCGGCTCGGCTGGCGCCTTGCAGGATGATTCCGGGCTCGTGCACGTACGCATATGCGGCGACGTATCCGCCGAGCACGAACCAGGTCGCGAGGACGACGACGACGGCGTCGACCGCCCCGGGATCGTCCACGAACCTGCGCAGGAGCTTCACCGTCCCAACCCCGGCCAACCATACCCTCCGGACTCTGGGATTTTGAGACCGATTTCGAAACCCGGCTGAGACTGCGGCTGAGACCGGGCCTGGGGAACCCTTGGCTTTGTTGCCGGCCATCGGTGTTCAAGCAAGGAGGTTCCCATGTCGATCAGCCCGGAACTCGCCCACATCGCCCCCGCAGTGGCCACACAAGCGCCAGCCGAGCCGGCGAATGGTCATGTCGCCGAGCTCGCGATCCTCCCGGCCCCGGTCGCCCCGGAGCCCGCGCCGGAGGTCAAGGCGAAGCGCAGCCGGCCGAGATGGCTCGCCTCGGCGAGCGTAGGCGTGGTCGCCGTCGTGACGACCGGCACTCTCGGGTACGCGATGTACACGGCCAGCCAGCAGCGGGACGCCACCCAGCTCCACCTCGCCGCCACGCAGACGACGCTGACCGCGGCCCGTTCAGACGCCGTCACGCGCAAGGTGACCGCCGATTACGTCGCGCTCTACATCGCCGACTCAGGCAAGGTCCATTCGGACTACCAGAACGAGATCACGTGCGACACCTATAGCCAGTGCCGCACCGTGGCCCAGCAACTGCTGTCCGACCTGCAGGCGTTTCAGGCCGATCGCAAGTCGGCGAAGGTCCCGTCCGACCTGGCCGGCGCGGACGCCGACCTGGGCGACGCGCTGAGCGCAGCCATCGCCGGCGACCAGGAGTTCATCATCGGGATGGACAACGGCGACGTCAGCAAGATGAAGGAAGGCGGCGCCAGGATCGACGCCGCGATGCTTAACATCGCGAAGGCGCAGGTGGCGCTTGCCAACCACCTCAAGTAGGTTCGTGGCGGCGACGGTCGTCGTGATTGTCGCCGCCGCCTTCCTCGCTCACCAGTGGCGATCGGAAGCGTCGATGCAGGCCCAGGTGGCTACGCAGAAGCGAACAGTCGAGGAGCTCCAAAAGAGACTGGACGCGGGCCAGATCGACTGGTCGGCGATCGCAGCGACCGCTGAGTCATCAGTCGTCACGATCGAGGCTGGCGACTCCCTTGGTTCCGGTTGGGTCGCGCATGCCGATGCGAGCAATGCGGAGATCATCACCAACTTTCACGTCGTCGGGGAGAGGTGGTCCAGCGGCACAGCGAGCGTCCGGGTGCGCCAGGGCGACCACACATGGCCCGGCACAATCGAGCAAGTCGATCGCAGCGACGACCTGGCCGTGATCCACATCGCGCAGCACATGCGCGCACTCACGTCGGCGCCTCAGCGGCCGAAGCTCGGCTCGACCGTGATGGCGGTCGGCTCACCTCTCGGGCTGGACGGCACCATTTCGATCGGGGTCGTCTCCGGATACCGCAGCCTCGGAGGCAGCAACTACCTGCAGTTCACGGCGGCCATCAGCCCTGGAAATAGCGGCGGGCCGGTGATCGACTCCAGCGGCCGCGTGGTTGCCATCGCATCGGCGAAGCTGATGTACCCGGGTGCGGAAGCCCTGTCTCTGGGAATCCCGGTGGAGGTCGCCTGCGACAGCCTGGTGGTCTGTAAAACGAGCTAAGGCTGCGGCGAGGGCATCGCGGCGCTGAACTTGCTCGTGGTGCCCGTCTCGGCATGGATGACGTGCATCACCGCGTTGATCAGCGCAAGGTGCGAGAAGGCCTGCGGGAAGTTGCCGAGGTGCCGTCCGCTGCGCGGGTCGATCTCCTCGGCGTAGAGCTGAAGCGGGCTCGCGTAGGAGAGCAGCTTCTCGCACAGCTCGCGCCCGCGGTCCAGCTCGCCGATCTCGCACAGCGCCGACACCAGCCAGAACGAACAGATGGTGAACGTGCCCTCCTCGCCCCGCAAACCGTCGTCTGTTTCTGCGGTCCGGTAGCGGAGCACCATCCCGTCAACCGTCAGCTCGTCGGCGATGGCCAGAACTGTCGCTTTGACGCGCGGGTCGTCAGGTGGCAGGAAGCGAACCAGGGGGATCAGCAAGACGGAAGCGTCCAGCGCCGTGCCTCCATAGTGCTGCACGAAAACACCGCGTCTGTCGACTCCGTGCCGGCAGATGTCATCCTTGATCTCGTCGGCGATCGCCTGCCACTTCTTGGCGAGCGAAAGGTCACCGTGCATATCGGCGAGGCGCGCACCGCGGTCCAGAGCGACCCAGCACATGAGCTTCGACGAGGTGAAGTGCCGTGGCTCCCCGCGCACCTCCCAGATGCCTCGGTCGGGCATCCTCCAGTTCTCAATCGCGCACTCGACGGCGCGTTTGAGGATCGGCCAGACCACCTCGGGCAGGTAGTCGCGCGACTTCGTGTGGAGATACACCGAATCCAGCACAGCGCCCCATACGTCGTGCTGTTCCTGGTTGAACGCCGCGTTGCCGACCCGCACCGGATCCGAGCCCTCGTAACCGCTTAGGTGATCGAGGGTCCTCTCGGAAAGCTCGTGCTCGCCGCCGATGCCGTACATGATCTGCAGGTCTTTCTTGCCCGCGGCGACATCTGCGATGAAATAGAAGAAGTCGTTGGCCTCGCGCGCGAAAGCGAGCGTGTAGAGGCCCCACAGCATGAAGGTGCCGTCGCGGATCCACGTGTACCGGTAGTCCCAGTTGCGTTCGCCACCGATGGTCTCAGGCAGCGACGTGGTGGGCGCCGCCAGCAGAGCCCCCGTGGGGCTGTAGGTGAGCCCCTTCAGGGTCAGAGCGCTCCGCTGCAGGTAGCTCTGCCACGGGTGCTCGGGAAATTCGCCCCGATTGATCCACTCGCGCCAGAACTCGGCCGTGCGCTCGACCCGCTCGAACGCCTCCTCGACGGTCGCGGGCGCCGGGTGCTCAGCCCAGTATTCCTTGCCCGTGGAATGGCGCGACCGCGGCCAAACCATCGCGACGTAGGCGCGTTCGCCCTGGCGGAGCACCTTGGTGGCGTGTGCGCCCGGCCCTTCGAACCCGACCCTCAGGTCGGTGACAAGCCGGATCGGCACCTCGTCCTC
>VBEF01000057.1 GCA_005881275.1 Chloroflexota bacterium | reverse complement strand
GTCGCGATGGGCAGGATGACGGTGATGAAGCCCAGGAAAATCGCGCCGACGAACGTGACCCGGTTCATCACCGCCTGCAGATAGTCCGCAGTGGGACGTCCCGGGCGGATTCCCGGGATGAAGCTTGAATAGCGTTTGAGGTTGTCGGCCACCTCGTGCACGTCAAAAGTGATGGCCGTGTAGAAGTAAGTGAACCCAAACGTAAACAGGAAGTAGAGAGCGTTGTAGGTCACGGCCATAGGCACGTTGGACGTGCTTGGGCTGAAGTTGCCCTGGACCCAGTGGGCTGCCCTGTAGTACCACGTGTCGGGCGGCGCGGCATTGAAGTAGTTGGCGATGATCGTCGGCAGGAACATCACCGAGATCGCGAAGATGATCGGGATCACGCCCGCGTGATTGACGCGAAGCGGCAAGAAGCTGGCCCTCCGCCCCACCTCACGGCCGCCGGCCACGCGCTGCGCCGACTGGATGGGGATCTTCCTGACAGCCTGCTGCACCTCGATGATCAAGGCCGTCATACCCAGCGCAATGACGCCGAAGATGATGAACGGCACGTAATCGGCGAGGCCGCCGCCAGACGAGTGGGCGCTGAACACCGCGGCGACGCCCTGCGGACCGCGGCCGATGATGCCCGCGAAGATGATCAGCGACACACCGTTGCCTATGCCGTACTCGGTGATCAGCTCGCCGAACCACATGAGCATCACGGTGCCCGCCGTGAGGACCAGGATGATCTGCAGGCGCTGGAACCAGTCGAGCGGACCCAGGATCGCGGGGCTGGTGTTCTGGAAGAGGACGGTGAATCCGTACGCCTGGCCCGCGCCGAGCGCGACGGTGAGGTAGCGGCTCCAGCGCTGGATGCGACGGCGGCCCATCTCGCCTTCTTTCTGGATCTCCTTGATTCGCTCGGAGATCACCGTCATCAGCTGCATGATGATCGTGGCGTTGATGTATGGGTTCATGCCCATCGCGACGATGCTGAAGCGGGACAGACCACCGCCCGAGAAGAGGTCGAGCAGTCCGAGCAAGGCCTGCTGGTTGAAGAGCAGGGTCAGCGCCGACTGCTTCGCGCCGGGGATCGCGATGTTCGCGAAGAGCCGGAAGACGATGAGGATGCCGCCCGTGAAGAGGATCTTGTTGCGAAGCTCGGGCAGCCGGATGGCGTTGATCAACGCCTCGAGCAGATTCATGACCTAGGCCTCGTCGGGAGGGGTGGCCTCCTCGACTGCCGCGGGCGGTACGCCCTTTTTCTCACGCGCGGGCTTCGGCGCCGGGGGCGGGGTCGCTTCGGGCAGGGGCCTCGGAGCCTTGGCGGCCGTCCGCCGAGGTCCGATCTTGCGCGGCTGCCCCAGCACGGTGACGCTTCCTCCGGCCTTCTCGATCGCCTCGCGCGCACTCGTGCTGAAAGCGTGAGCCTCGACCACGAGCTTGCGCTTCAAGCCGCCCGCGCCCAGGACCTTGATCTCCTCGCCGGCATGGACGAGGCCCGCCTCGAGAAGAACCACCGCGTCCACCTTGGTTCCGTCGGCGAAGCGGCTCAGCTTCGACACGTTCACAACCGAGTAAATCTTCTTGAACGGATTCTTGAATCCCGGCAGCTTCGGTATGCGTTGCGAGAAGGGCATCTGACCGCCCTCGAATCCGAGACGGAACCCCTCACTCCGGGCATTCTGGCCTTTCTGGCCCCGACCCGAGGTCTTGCCGCGGCCCGATCCGGTGCCGCGGCCGACGCGCCGCGCTTTGCGATGTGCGCCGGGTGAAGGCTTGAGGTCATGAAGCTGCATCTCTCTAGTTTCCTCGCTGGTGCTTCTTGGTCGACCGCGCGCGCCAGATCTTGTAGCGACTGCGCTTAGGGCGCTCGTAGGGTTCGCCTTCGACCGCGACCAGGAAGTTGACGCGTCGCAACATGCCCCGCACCGCCGGGTTGTCCGGCAGCTCGCGTGTCTGATTCAGCTTGCGAAAGCCGAGCGACTCGACCGTCGCCTTGATCTCAGGCTTGGCACCGATGGAGCTCTTCATCAGCGTTGCCTTGAGGGTTTTGTCAGCCACGCGCAGCCCCTCCGGCGCCGGCCCCGCCCGCGCCTACCGGCGCGGCCTCCCCACTTTGCGGGGAGGAGCTGGCCGGCTCCGCGCCTTTGTAAGCAGCGGCCAGGCGCTTGCCCACCATCTGGTCGACCGCGCGGCCGCGCAGCTCCGCCACCTGCGGCGCAGTTTTGAGCTGCTGGAGCGCAGCCAGCGTCGCGCGCACTGTGTTGATCGGGTTGTTGGTGCCGTGCGACTTGGTGAGGATGTCCTTGATGCCCGCCGTCTCGATCACTGCGCGCATCGCGCCGCCGGAGATGACTCCCGTACCGGGAGCGGCCGGCTTGAGCATGATCCGCGCGGCGCCCCACTTGAGGCGGACCTCATGCGGAATCGTGGTGCCGACCATGGGCACCGTGATCATGTTGCGCTTGGCGACCTCCATCCCCTTGCGGATGGCCTCGGTCACCTCGCGTGCCTTGCCGATGCCTGCGCCGACGCGGCCGTTCATGTCGCCGACCACGATGAGAGCGCTGAACGAGAACTTGCGGCCACCTTTGACGACCTTGGCGACGCGGTTGACGCGGACGACGCGGTCGGCGAGCTCCGACCGCTCGCCACTGGAGGGATACCGGCCGCCGCCCATGTTTCTAGACATCAGAACTCCAACCCTGCTTCGCGAGCCGCATCGGCCAGCGCCTTGATTCTTCCGTGATACAGAAAGCCACCGCGGTCGAAGACGACGCTGTTCACACCGGCGGCCTTGGCTTTCGCAGCGATCGCCTTGCCCACCTCCATGGCCTGCGTCATGCCGTTGCCCTTGGCTTTGAGGGCGACGGTCGATGCCGCGGCGACGGTTCTGCTCGACGTGTCGTCGATAAGCTGCGCGTAGACGTGGTTGAGGCTGCGGAAAACCGCCAGACGCGGCCGCTGCGAAGTGCCCGCGACGTGCACGCGCACGCGCCTGTGACGCTTCGACCGGTTCACTTTGCGGTCTTGCGGCTTGATCACGCTGTTGCCTTGGCCCCCTTGCCGGCCTTACCGGGCTTGCGCCGGATCTTCTCGCCGCGGTACATCACGCCCTTGCCCTTGTACGGCTCGGGTGGCCGCAATCCGCGGATATCGGCCGCGGCCTGGCCAACGTCCTCGATCGAGATCCCGCTGACCGAAAACTTGGTCGGATCCTGGACGTCGATCGACACGCCCTTCGGCGGCTTGAACCGGATCGGGTGCGAGTAGCCGAGGTTCAAGACCAGCTCCTCGCCCTGCTTGGCGACGCGGTAACCGACGCCGACCAGCTCGAGGTTCTTGGTGAAACCCTTGTCCACGCCCTCGACCATGTTGGCGACCAGGCTGCGGACGAGGCCATGCAGCGCACGGTGGCGGAAATCGTCGGACGGCCGCTCGAAAACCAGCTCGCCGTCCGCCTGCTTGACCGTGATATCGGCGGGAAGGGTGCGCTCGAGCTGGCCCTTCGGACCTTCGACAGTGACGTGCCCGGGAGCCAGGGTGACCTTCACCGATTTCGGCACCTGGACGGGCAGCTTTCCGATCCGCGACAACTTCTCTCCTACTCCTTACCAGACGAACGCCAACACTTCGCCGCCAAGACCCTTGCGCGTCGCCTGCCTTCCGCTCATGACCCCCTCAGCCGTGCTGAGGATGGCGATGCCGAGGCCGCCGAGAACTCTCGGGATCTCGGTTTTGCGCGCGTAAACACGCAGGCCGGGCCGGCTGATCCGCTTCACGCCTGAGATCACGCGGGTGCGGTCCGGGCGGGACTTGAAGATGATACGCATCGTCTGCGTGGTCCCGTCGGCCTCGACGTCGTACCCGGCGATGTACCCCTCGTCCTTCAGGACACGCGCAATCTCGAGCTTCAATCTCGAGGCGGGAACCTTGACTTCAGTGTGCCGCGCGGCGTTGGCGTTGCGGACGCGAGTCAGCATGTCCGCAATCGGGTCGCTGACGACCGCCGCCGACGCGCGCTTCACGGTCTTGTTGGTCGGCTTGGCGACTGCTGTGGCCATCACCAGCTCGACTTCGTCACACCGGGGATGCGACCCTCGGCGGCAAGGTTTCTGAAGCAGATGCGGCACATGCCGAACTTGCGCAGGTAAGCGCGCGGCCGGCCACAGATGCGGCAGCGATTATGAAAACGCACCTTGAACTTCGGATGTGCAAGGTCCCGCTTCCAGCGCTCGATCGATGATTTCTTGGCCAAACTTCTATCCCTACCTCTTCCTGAAAGGCATTCCGAGTCTTGTGAGTAGGCTTCTCGCCTCGTCGTCGGTTCGCGCGGTCGTGACGAGCGAAACCTCGAGCCCGCGCAACTTGTCGATCTTGTCGTAGTCGATCTCCGGGAATACGACCTGCTCGCGCAGGCCAAGCGTGTAGTTGCCGCGTCCGTCGAATCCATCCGGGGTCACACCGCGAAAGTCACGAATGCGCGGCAGCGCGATGTTCAGCAGCTTGTCGAGGAAGTACCACATGCGCCGGCCGCGGAGCGTCGTCTTGATGCCGATCGTCTGGCCCTCGCGAAGCTTGAAAGCCGCGACTGACTTCTTTGCTTTGATGAGCTGCGGCTTCTGGCCCGTGATGGTGGTGACATCGCCGGCCGCGGCGTCGAGGGCCTTGTCGTTGTCCTTCGCCTCGCCTATACCGACGTTGACCACGACCTTGACGAGGCGCGGGACCTGCATGACGTTGCCGTAGTCGAATTCTTTCGTCAGCTGCGGGACGATGGTCTCGCGGTACATGACCAGCATGCGCGGGGGCGCTTCTGACTTGGTGCCGGGAGCCTTGGGCGCCTGCTCTTTCTTCGGTGCTTGGGTCTTGGCCTTCGCCACTACTGCGCCTCCGTCCTGCGTACGCGCTCGTAAGGCTCACCGCAGTGGCGGCACACCAGCGCGCGTGCGCCGGACTCGAGGACCGTGTGCTTGGTCCGAGTCGGCCGGCCGCAGTGCGGGCAGACGAGCATTACGTTGGAGTAGTCGAGCGGCGCCTCGAAGTCGACGATTCCACCCTGGGCCACGCTCACGCCTCCGCGACGCGCTCCGGCCTTCGTGTGACGCTTGAGGATGTTGACGCCCTTGACCACGATCTTGTGCTGGTCGGGTAGGGTGCGCAGCACTTCGCCTTGCTTGCCCTTGTCCTTGCCGGCGATGACGATCACAGGATCGCCCGGCGCCAGCTCGAGCCAGCGACGCTTGGATTGCTCTTTGTTGCGAAGCACGGTGTCAGAGAACCTCCGGGGCCAGCGAGATGATCTTCATGAAGTTGCGCTCGCGCAGCTCTCGTGCGACGGGGCCGAAGATTCGGGTGCCGCGCGGGTTGTTGGCCGTTGCGAGGAGGACGGCCGCGTTCTCGTCGAAGCGGATCAATGAGCCGTCCGGGCGCTTGTATTCCTTGTTTACCCGCACGACGACGGCCTTAACCACCTCGCCCTTCTTGACCTGCCCGCCAGGCTGGGCGGACTTGACCGTGGCGGTGATGATGTCGCCGACGTACGCGTACTTGCGGTAGTGGCCGCCGGCCACGCGGATGACCAGGAGCTCCTTCGCCCCCGAGTTGTCCGCGACCTTCAGCCGTGTTTCTTGTTGAACCATGCCGCTACTTGGCCTTCTCCACGATCTCGAGCACGCGCCAGCGCTTCTCGCGCGACAGCGGACGCGTTTCGGTGATGCGAACCAGATCGCCCACGCCGCATTCGTTCTTCTCGTCGTGAACCTTGAAGCGGGTGCGCTGTTGGACCGTCTTGCGGTACAGGCGGTGCGCCTTCGAGGAACGCACCTGGACGATGACGGTCTTGTCCATCTTGTCCGAGATCACGGTGCCCAGACGGATCTTGCGCCGGCCGCGCGCTGTGTCTGTCGGCTGAGTGGCGGTGTCGGTCATTCAGCCTCCTCCTTCTTCTTCCGGCCCCGCTTGGGCTTGGGCGCCTCTTCCTCAGCCGCTGGCTCTTGGACTGCGACGGCCGTCGCTTCGGGCAAAGCCTCGAGCGGCTGGACCCCGAAGTCCCGCTCGCGCAGCACCGTCATGATTCGCGCGAGGTCGTGCCTGACCTTCGAGATCTGGCTCGAGTTCTCGAGCTGGCCCACCGCGTGCTTGAACCGCAGCTCATAGAGCTCGCGGCGCGCCGTGCGCAGGCGCATGCCGAGCTCGTCGGCTTCCAGGACGCGGAGCTCGTCGACTTTCATCTCGGACCTCCACCGTCGGCTGATGTGACAAAACGCGTCTTGATCGGCAGCTTGGCCGCGGCGAGCTTCATGGCTTCCTTGGCCACCTGAGGCGTCACGCCGCCCATCTCGAACAGAACGCGGCCCGGCTTGATCACCGCAACCCAACCTTCGGGGTTCCCCTTGCCGGAACCCATGCGGGTTTCGGCCGGCTTCTTGGTGATCGACTTGTCAGGAAAGACGCGGATCCAGATCTGACCGCCGCGCTTCACGTGCCGAGTCATGGCGCGCCGCGCGGCCTCGATCTGCCGGTTGCTCATCCAGCACGCTTCCATCGCCTGCAGGCCGAAGTCGCCGAACGCCACCGTGGCGCCGCGCGTGGCGATACCGGTGCGCCGGCCGCGGTGCATCTTGCGGTACTTGACGCGCTTCGGGATCAGCATTCAGTAAGTCCCATCCTTAAGTGGCTTGCCAGCCATCAGCTGTCCGCCTTTTTGGTGGTGCGGGTCGTGTTGGTGGTCTTCTTGACGGCGGCCGCGGTCGACTTGCTGCGGACCGCGGTCTTCTTGACCTCGGTCTTGGCTTCCGCCCGGGGCTTGGGCGCGGCCTTGGGCCGCGCAGGCGCGGCCGTTTTCTCTTCCACCTTCGCCGTCGCGGTTCGCGTTCGGCGAGGCGCGACCTTGGCCGCCTCGTCGGGGGTGGCGACCTCGATCTGAGCAGCCTGTGGCTGCGCTATGGCTTCGATGAGCTCCGCCTGCGGCGCCACGGCTTCCGCGACGGGCACCGTCTCCTCCTGGATGGCGGCGAGCCGGCGCTGCGCCGGTGAGATCTGGTCCTTGTAGATCCACACCTTCACGCCGATGGCGCCAAACGTCGTCTTCGAGGTGGCGCGGCCGAAATCGATGTCGGCGCGTAGGGTGTGCAGCGGGACGCGGCCCTCCCGGTCCCACTCGCGGCGCGCCATCTCCGCGCCGCGCAGCCGGCCGCCGCAGTAGATCCGGACCCCTTTGGCGCCGGAGCGCATCGTGCGCAGGATCGCCTGCTTCATCGCGCGCTTGTAGCTGATGCGGCGCTCGATCTGGGATGCGATGTTCTCGGCCACGAGCTGCGCGTCGAGCTCCGGCTGCTTGATCTCCTGGATCGAGATGCGGACGCGGTTGCCGAATCGCTTCTCCAGGTCTTCGCGCAGCTGGTCGACCGACGACCCGCCCTTCCCGATCACGATGCCCGGCTTGGCCGTGTGGATCGTCACCGTGAGCTGTGCATTGGACGACCGCTCCGTCTCGATCTTCGCGATCCCGGCGTTGCGCAGCCGCGCGAGGATGACGCGGCGCATCTCGAGATCCTCGTGGAGCATCTTCGTGTAGTCCTTCGGGTTGGCGAACCAGTTCGCCTCCCACGGACGGAAGACACCCAGGCGGAATGCGTTCGGATGAACTTTATGACCCAACTATTTCCTGGCTCCTTGAGGCTGGTCTTCGACGACCGCCGTGATGTGGCAGGTGCGGTGGAAGTACTCGTGCGCCATGCTGCGGCTCACAGGCCGGCGGCGCCGGAAGGTGGGCCCTTCGTCGATGAGCAGCTGCTTGAGCACGAGGTCGTCGCGGTTCAGGTTGAAGTTGTGCTCGGCGTTGGCGGCCGCCGACTTGATCGCCTTGGCCACGTCCCGAGCCGCGTGCTTGGGTGAGAACTCGAGCAGCGCGAGGGCTTCGGATACCTTCATGCCTTTGACGGAGTCGGCCACAAGACGCGCCTTGCGTGGCGTCCTGCGGACAAACCTCTGGACTGCGGATACCTCCATCGTTGCCACTTTCCTACTTGACCGTCGTCGTCTTTTCGGTGTGGGTGCCGTGGCCGCGGAAGTGGCGCGTGGGTGCGAACTCGCCCAGCCGGTGCCCGACCATGTTCTCGCTGATGAATACGGGCACGTGCTTCCGGCCGTCGTGGACGGCGATCGTGTGCCCGACCATGTCGGGATAGATGACGGACGCACGGGCCCAGGTGCGGATCACCTTTTTGTCCCGCGTCTGATTCATCTTCTCGATCTTGTCGCGAAGGGAAGGGCTGATGAACGGCCCTTTCTTGGTCGAACGTGACATCTACTTCTTGCGTCCTTTCTTTTCCCGGCGCCGGATGATGAGCTTGCTCGAGGCCTTGTTCTGCTTGCGGGTGCGGTAGCCAAGCGCGGGCTTGCCCCAAGGCGTCTTGGGATTGCCACCGGGTCCCGTCTTGCCCTCACCACCTCCGTGCGGGTGGTCGCGAGGGTTCATCGTCGAGCCGCGTACTTCGGGGCGCTGGCCCAGCCAGCGGCTGCGGCCGGCCTTGCCGCCCGACTCGTTCTCGTGCTCGATATTACCGACCTGGCCGATGGTGGCCTGGCAGCGGATGTGAATCCGGCGCAGCTCGCCGCTCGGCATGCGGATCACCGCGTAATCGCCTTCCTTGGCGAGCAGCTGAGCGCTGGCACCGGCGGATCGCACGAGCTGGCCACCGCGGCCGAGGGTGAGCTCGATGTTGTGCACGGTCGAACCCACAGGGATGTGCTCGAGAGGGATCGCGTTGCCAATCCGAACCGGCGCGTCGGGGCCGCTCTCGATCGGATCGCCGACCTTCAGGCCGAGCGGGGCGAGGATGTAGCGCTTCTCGCCGTCCTTGTAATGGATGAGCGCGATCCGGGCGCTGCGGTTGGGGTCGTACTCGGTGGTCGCCACCTTGCCGGCCACCCCGACCTTGTCTCGCCTGAAGTCGATCTTGCGGTAGCCACCACCCTGGTGGCGCGTCGTGATGCGCCCCTGGTTGTTGCGGCCGGCGTGCGTCGGCAGCGACTCGAGCAGCGTCTTCTCAGGCGTATCGGTCGTGATCTCGTCGAAGCCGGAGACGGACATGAAGCGTCGGCCTGGGCTGGTGGGCTTGAACTTTCTGACCGGCATCCCTACACGCTCCCGAACAGGCCTTCGATCTTCTGGCCCTCGCCGAGCCTGACGATGGCCTTTTTCCAGTCGGTCGTCCGCCCGACGTTTCCGGAGCCGGTGCGGCGAAAGCTGCGTCGCTTCTTGCCGCGCATGGTCACGGTGTTGATCTCGCGGACCTTGATGTTCTGGGCCTCGTACTGCTCTTCGAGGGCCTTTTTGATCTCGGTCTTGCTCGCGGTTGACGAGACCTTGAAGGTGTATCGCCCCTGCGTGTAGAGGAGATATGTGCGCTCGGTGATGACCGGGCCGATCACGATCTCGCTGGCGGCTCGTGTCGTCACCTGGCCTCCCCCTTCTCGCGCGGGCTGAAGTTTTCCTCGAGCTGCTCGATCGACTCCTTGGCCAGTAACAGATATGTGTGCGAGAACAGGTCACGCACGTTGAGGTTGCGCGCCAGCACGATCTTCGCGCCGGCGAGGTTCTCGAAGGAGCGGCTGACCGTGTAGTTCGGCGCCGGGAGCACGACAAGAGCCGTGCTGTCGAAGCCGATCGCCTCCATCAGCTGGGCGGCCTGGCTCGTCTTCGGCTCATCGAAGACGAATGTCTCAATGACCCTGATCTGGCCGTCGTTCGCTTTCTGGCTGAGCGCGCTGCGCAATGCAAGGCGGCGCATCTGCCGCGGCATCCGCTGCGAGAAGTCGCGCGGCCGCGGGCCGAAAACGTTGCCGCCGCCTTTCATGCTCGGCTCCCGGATCGAACCGTGCCGGGCTCGGCCGGTGCCCTTCTGTCGGTATGGTTTGGCGCCGCCGCCCGATACGTCACCGCGGGTTTTCGTGCTCGCCGTGCCCTGGCGCGCGTTGGCCAGTTGGCGTAGGTAGGCCTGGTGCATGACCGGGACGTTCGGCTTTTCCGCGAAGATCGCCTCGGGGAGGTCGACCTCGCCGTTGCGCTCGCCGAGCGCGTCGAAAAACGGGACCTGCAGCGGTTTGGGCTCCGCCGCTTCCTCTGCCTTCTTGCGTCGGGTGGTCGTGTTGGTTGCGGGCATCAGACCTTCCTCGGGTTCGGCTTGCCCGCCGGACCCTTGGGCTTGACCTTCTTGGTCGACTGCCTGACCAGGACGAGCGCGCCCTTGGCGCCCGGCACACCGCCTTTGACCATGAGCAGGTTCCTCTCGGCGTCGACACGCACCACCTTGTAGGCCCGGGCGGTCGTCCGCTCGTTGCCCATCTGGCCCGACATTCGCACGCCCTTGAACACACGCGCGGCGTCGGTCGCGCCGATCGCTCCCGGTTGGCGAACGTTCATCGAGCCGTGCGACTCCGGGCCGCGGCTGAACTTGTGACGCTTGATGAGGCCCTGAAAGCCCTTGCCCTTGCTGGTGCTGGTCACATCGACGAGCTCGCCCGCGGCGAAGATCTCGGCCTTGAGCTCCTGTCCCGCCTCAACCCCGGCGTAGTCGCGGATCTCCACGACGTGCCGGTGCGGTTCGAGGTTTGCCTTCTTGAACTCGCCCAGCCGCGGGCTGTTGAGCCCGCCTTCCTTGACCGGTCCGAATGCGATGCGCACGGCCTGGTAGCCGTCCTTCTCGGTCGTGCGCAGGCCGAGGACTCTGCACGGGCCTGCCTCGAGCACCGTCACCGCGGAGGTCGTGCCATCGGGGTTGAAAAGCTGGGCCATGCCCAGCTTTTTGGCCAGGAGACCTTTCATGACTTGATCTCGATGCTCACGCCCGCGGGCAGGCTGAGGCGCATCAGCGCGTCGACCACCCTTGGGTTCGGATCGAGGATGTCGACTATCCGTTTATGCGTCCGCATCTCGAACTGCTCGCGCGAGTCCTTGTCGATGAAAGGACTACGAATCACGGTCAGCTTCGAGATCTCGGTGGGCAGCGGAATCGGGCCGGCAGTGCGCGCGTTCGTACGGCGGGCGGTGTCCACGATCTTGTCCGCCGCCTGGTCCAGCACCCGATGGTCGTATGCCTTGAGCCGAATCCGAATCTTCTGCGCCACTGCTGCCTGCCCTACTCCTTATCTATGTGTGATTACTTGACGACCTCGGTCACCACGCCGGCGCCGACGGTCTTGCCACCCTCGCGAATCGCGAACCGGAGTGCCGGCTCGATGCCGATCGGCTCGCCCAGGGTGATGTCCATCACCACGTTGTCGCCCGGCATCACCATCTCGACGCCTTCGGGCAGCTTGACCTCACCCGTCACGTCGGTGGTCCGCATGTAGAACTGCGGGCGGTAGCCCGTGAGGAACGGCGTGTGGCGGCCCCCCTCTTCCTTGGTCAAGACGTAGACCTGGGCTTTGAACTGAGTGTGCGGGGTGATCGAGGCGGGCTTGGCCAGCACCTGGCCTCGCACGACGTCCTCGCGCTTCACGCCGCGGAGCAACGTCCCCACGTTGTCGCCGGCCTGGCACTCGTCCATGTCCTTGTGGAACATCTCGATGCCGGTCACGACGGTCTTGGTGGTCGGGTGGATGCCCACGATCTCGATTTCCTCGTTCTTCTTGAGCTTTCCGCGCTCGACGCGACCCGTGGTCACGGTGCCGCGACCTTCGATCGTGAACACGTCCTCGATCGGCATCAGGAACGGCTTGTCGACAGGCCGCTCCGGCTCCGGAATGTAGGTGTCGACGGCGTTCATCAGCTCCCAGATCTTGGGCGTCCACTCGGGGTCGCCCTCGAGGGCCTTGAGAGCGGAGATGCGAACGATGGGGATATCGTCCCCCGGGTACTCGTACTTGTTGAGGAGCTCGCGCAGGTCGAGCTCGACCAGCTCGATGAATTCCTTGTCGTCGACCATGTCGCACTTGTTCAGCGCGACAACGAGGAACGGCACGTTGACCTGGCGGGCCAGGATGATGTGCTCGCGAGTCTGAGGCATCGCGCCGTCGTTGGCGGCCACGACCAGGATCGCACCGTCCATCTGGGCGGCGCCGGTGATCATGTTCTTGATGTAGTCCTGGTGCCCAGGGCAGTCCACGTGCGCGTAGTGGCGCTTGTCCGTCTCGTACTCGACGTGAGTGATCGAGATGGTGATGCCACGAGCCTTCTCCTCAGGTGCCTTGTCGATGCGATCGAATGGTGTGAACTCGGCGAGCCCCTTCTCGGACAGAACCTTCGTGATGGCAGCCGTCAGCGTCGTCTTGCCATGGTCGATGTGACCGATGGTCCCGACGTTCAGGTGGGGCTTGGTCCGCTCAAACTTCTTCTTCGCCACTGTCTCCTCCTAACTAACCCCGCGCCTTTTCGCGGCGGCCCACAGCCTCCGCCAGGTTTCCGGGCATTTCTGCGTAATGACTGAATTCCATCGAGTAGGTCGCGCGCCCCGACGTCATCGAGCGAAGCTCGGTAGCGTAGCCGAACATCTCAGCGAGGGGTACGTTCGCCTTCACGTTCTGCGAGGTGCCACGACCCTCCATGCCGAGGATGTGGCCGCGCCGCGACGCGAGGTCGCCCATCACGTCGCCGAGGTACTCCTCGGGCATCACGACGTCGACCTTCATGATCGGCTCCAGCAGGTAGGGCTGCGCCTTGTGCATGCCGTCCTTGACCGCCATCGAGCCCGCGACCTGGAACGCCATCTCGCTCGAGTCGACCGGGTGGTACGAGCCGTCGACCAGCGTGACGGTGATGTCGACCACCGGGTAGCCGGCGGCGACGCCGTTCTGGATGGCTTCGCGAATGCCCTTTTCGACCGCGGGGATGTACTCCCTAGGGATGCGGCCCTGGGTGACCTTGTCCTCGAAGATGAATCCCGATCCCTGCTCCCCAGGGCGAACCACGACCTCGGCGTGGCCGTACTGGCCCTTGCCGCCGGTCTGGCGGACGAACCGCCCTACACCCTTGGCCTCGCGGCGGATCGCCTCCTTGTAGGCGACCTGCGGCTTGCCCTGGTTCGCGTCGACGCGGAACTCACGCAGCAGGCGGTCGATGATGATCTCGAGGTGGAGCTCGCCCATGCCCTCGATGATCGTCTGGCCCGTCTCCTCGTCGGTGTGCACCTTGAAGGTCGGGTCCTCCTCCGACAGCCGCTGGAGCGCCATGCCGAGCTTTTCCTGGTCGGCCTTGGTCTTCGGCTCGATCGCGACCGAGATCACCGGCTCGGGGAACGTGATCGACTCGAGCATGATCGGGTGCGCCTCGTCACAAAGCGTGTCGCCGGTCGTGGTCACCTTCAACCCGACCGCGGCGGCGATATCGCCGGTGAAGACCTCATCGACGTCCTCGCGGCGGATCGCGTGCATCCGAAGAATCCGGCCGATGCGCTCGCGCTTGCCGGTTGACGCGTTCATCACCGACGATCCGGCCTTCAGGCGCCCTGAGTAGACGCGGAAGAACGTCAGCTTGCCGACGCCCTGCGGATCCATCTGGATCTTGAACGCAAGCGCCGAGAACGGCTCGTTGTCGTCATGCTCGCGGACCTCGAGCGCTCCGGTCTTCGGGTCCTTGCCTTCCACCGCGGGGACGTCCGCCGGAGACGGCAGGTAGTCGACGACCGCGTCGAGGATCGGCTGCACGCCGCGGTTGCGAAGCGCCGCACCGCAGAGCACGGGAACGAGCACCCCGGCGACCGTGCCGCGGCGCAATCCCGCTTTGATCTCTTCCTCGGTGATGTCTTGCTCCTCGAGGTACTTGTGCATGATCCCGTCGTCGAAGTCGGCCACCGCCTCGATCAGGTCGTGGCGGTGCTGGCTGACCAGGTCCTGCATGCCGGCCGGGATCTCCAGCGACTCGGTGCTCTTGGTGCCCAGGTCGTCCGTATAGACGACCGCCTCTTTGCTCAGCAGGTCGACGTAGCCCTGGAAGTCGGCTTCCGAGCCGATCGGCAGCTGGATTGGAACCGCGCGGGCGCCAAGGCGTGTCCGGATCGAGTTCAACGAGCCGTAGAAGTCGGCTCCGATGCGGTCCATCTTGTTGATGAATGCAATGCGAGGCACGCCGTAGCGGTCCGCCTGGCGCCAGACGGTCTCGGACTGAGGCTCCACTCCCGCGACAGCGTCGAACACCGCGACCGCACCGTCGAGCACACGGAGGCTCCGCTCGACTTCAACCGTGAAGTCCACGTGCCCGGGTGTGTCTATGATGTTGACCGCGTGGTCGCGCCAGTTGGCCGTTGTCGCGGCCGACGTGATCGTGATCCCGCGCTCCTTCTCCTGGACCATCCAGTCCATGGTCGCGGCCCCTTCGTGGACCTCGCCCATCTTGTGGATGCGGCCCGCGTAGAAAAGGATCCGCTCGGTCGTGGTCGTCTTGCCCGCGTCGATATGCGCCATGATCCCGATGTTTCGGACCTTGTCGATGGCGACGGGACGTTCCTGCATTTTCAGTGCCACGTTCATCTCTTAGTACCGGAAGTGCGAGAAAGCTTTGTTGCTTTCGGCCATCCGGTGGGTCTCCTCTTTGCGCTTTACCGCGCCGCCGGTGTTCTGCGCAGCATCAAGAAGCTCGAAGGCGAGCTTCTCGGACATACTCTTCCCCCCGCGCTGCCTCGCGAAACGAACGAGCCAGCGGCGGGCGAGCGCAAGCCGCCGCTCCGGACGGATCTCGACCGGGACCTGGTAGGTCGCGCCGCCGACGCGCCGAGGCTTGACCTCGAGCAGCGGCGTCGCGTTGCGCAGGGCCGAGTCGAAAACCTCCAGCGGCTCCTTCTTCGCCTGCTTGGAGGCGCGGGCCAGCGCGTCGTAGACGACCTTTTCCGCCGTGGAGCGCTTGCCGCGGCTCATGACCACGTTCACGAACTTGGCGATCGCTTCCGACTGGTAAACGGGGTCGGGCGCGACGACACGCTTGACGGGACGGTTACGGCGAGGCATCAGGCAGCCGCCTTGCCCTTTTCCCGCTTCGCGCCGTACTTAGACCGGGCCTTCTTGCGGTTCTTGGTGCCGGCTGTGTCGAGGGTGCCGCGGATGATGTGGTAGCGGACACCCGGCAGGTCTTTGACACGGCCTCCCCGGATGAGCACGACGGAGTGCTCCTGGAGGTTGTGACCGATGCCGGGGATGTAGGCCGTGACCTCGATCCCGGTCGTCAGCCGGACGCGCGCGACCTTCCGGAGGGCCGAGTTCGGCTTCTTGGGGGTCTGGGTATAGACGCGCACGCAGACTCCCCGCCTCTGCGGTGAGCCCTTGAGGGCGGGCGCCTTAGACTTCGCTCTGGCCGCCCTGCGCCCAAGGCGGACCAACTGCTGGATGGTTGGCAAACGTTTCTCCGTATGGTGGTTTGATTCCCATGCGGCAATAGCCGATTGGGCGACAAGCGATGAGTATACCCAAATCCCACTACTTCGAAGCTCGGCCGGCCGTTCCGTCGCGCCCGCGGACGGTGCGCCTCCGGCTGGGCGAGCTCGATCTCGAGCTGCAGGCTGATCGAGGCGTCTTCGGGTCGAAGGCGATCGATCTCGGCACCATGGTCCTGCTTCGTGAGGCGCCGCCGCCTCCCCCCCGAGGAGATGTGCTGGATCTCGGCTCTGGATACGGCCCGATCGCCATCTTCCTGGCCCGGCGCGCACCGGAGGCCCGGGTTTGGGCCGTCGACGTCAACGAGCGGGCGGTCGAGCTGACGCGGGCGAACGCCGCGGCGGCCGGCGCCCCAAACGTGTCGGTGGCCAAGCCGGACGAGGTGCCGGCCGAGGTCCGATTCGACGCGATTTACTCCAACCCGCCGGTGAGGGTCGGCAAGCGCCCACTTCATGAGCTCCTGATGCAGTGGCTGCCGCGCCTCAGGCCGGGGGGTGCGGCATACCTGGTGGTGCAGCGAAACCTGGGCTCGGACTCCCTGGCCAGCTGGCTGAGCGAGCAAGGCTTCGCGGTCGAGCGCATGAAGTCGAAGAAGGGTTATCGAGTCCTTGAGGTCAGGCCGAGCTAGTCGCTCAGAACTGCCCCGCGAAGTGGCAGGCGGCGACCTGGTCCCGAGCCCCATGGGGTTCCAGCGGCGGCTCCTGCTCCGAGCAAACGCCCGGCGCCCGGGCGATCGGGCACCTCGGGTGGAAGCGGCACCCCGAGGGCGGGTTGACAGGTGATGGGATCTCCCCCTTCAGCGCGATCGGTGCTCGCTCCCGCTCGACGGCAGGATCCGGGACCGGGATCGACGACAGGAGCGCCTTTGTGTAGGGATGCTGCGGTCGCTCGTAGATGTCGTTGCGGCCCGCCGTCTCGACCACCTTGCCGAGATACATGACCGCGATCCGGTCCGACAGGTGCCGCACGACCGCCAGGTCATGGGCGATGAAGAGATACGTGAGCTGAAACTCGTTCTGCAGGTCCTGCAGCAGGTTGATGATCTGGGCCTGGATCGAAACGTCCAGGGCGGACACCGCCTCGTCGCAAACGATGAATGACGGGTTCACGGCCAGCGCCCGCGCGATGCCGATGCGCTGGCGCTGCCCACCCGAGAACTCGTGTGGGTAGCGGTTGGTGAAATTGGGGTTCAACCCCACCAGCCGGAGCAATTCCTGCACCCGGCGCCTGCGGTCCCGGACGGATCCGATCGAGAAGTTGTCGAGGGGCTCCTGGAGGATGTCGCCGACGGTCATTCGTGGGTCCAGCGACGCGAAGGGGTCCTGGAAGATCATCTGCATCTTCCGGCGGATGCGTCGCAGGCGCCGGCCCTTCAGCGTCGTGATGTCCTGGCCGTCGAAGACGACCTTGCCCGCCGTGACCGGCAGCAAGGCCGTGATGAGTCGCGCGAGCGTTGACTTTCCGCAGCCGGACTCGCCGACCAGGCCCAGCGTCTCGCCGCGCCGGATCTCGAGGTCGACTCCATCCACCGCCCTCACCGCGAGGCCCCCGAATCCGGAGATTGGAAAGTGCTTGTACGCGTTCTTGACCCGCAGCAAGACTGGATCGGCCTTGACCGCGGTCGCCGGCGCCTTTTCAGCCGCCTGCAACGGTGCCAACCTCGGGCGGGGCCTCGGCCTTGAGCTTCTTCGCCGCGTCGAGCGAGAGCGCGCTGGCCTTGGCCGCCGCGACGTCCTCGTCCTTGACGTTGCGCATCAGCACCCAGCAGCGAGCGACCTGGTTGGCCGCAACCTCGCTCAGCCCTGGCTCATCGATCTTGCAGCGGTCGATCACGAATGGACACCGCGGGTGGAACTTGCAGCCGGGCGGCGGGTTGGTCAGGTCAGGCGGCAGGCCGTGAATCGATACCAGGCGGTCCTTGCGGGCCTCGTCGACGCGCGGCACGGATCGCAGCAGGGACCAGGTGTAGGGGTGCTGCGGGCTCTTGAAGATCTGCTCGACGGGACCTTCCTCGACGATCCGGCCCGCGTACATCACGACCACGCGCTGGCACAGGCTCGCGACGAGCGCCATGTTGTGCGTGATGAGCATCATGGCGGTGCCGAGCTCGCGGTTCAGCTGCTTCATCAGCTGGATGATCTGCGCCTGCACCGTCACGTCGAGGGCCGTGGTCGGCTCGTCCGCGATGAGCAGCGAAGGTTCGTTGGCCAGGCCCATGGCGATCATCGCCCTCTGCCGCATGCCCCCTGAGAACTGGTGGGGATAATCCTTGACGCGAGACTCGGCGGCCGGCACCCGCACCCGCTTCAGCAGCTCGACCACTCGGGTCCTGGCCAGGCTGGCCGAAAAGCGGTTGTGGGCGGTCATCGCTTCTTCGATCTGAAAGCCGACCTTCGTGACGGGGTTCAGCGAGGTCATCGGGTCCTGGAAGATCATCGCGACGTCGTTGCCCCGGAAGTCGCGGATCTCGTCATCGTCGAACTTCGTGACGTCGCGCCCACGGAACATGATCTTGCCCGCGGTGATCCGTCCCGGATCAGGCACCAGCCTCAGGATCGAGAGCGCCGTGATCGTCTTGCCGCAACCCGACTCGCCTACGATGCCCAGCGTCTCCCCCGCATCGATGTGCAGCGAGACGCCGTCCACTGCGCGCACGACCCCGCGTGAGGTGAAGAACTGCGTGTGCAGGTCGTCCACCTGCAGCAGGATCTGGCCCAATTTGACTCCGGAGCTCCTTTGGCTAGCGCTTCATACGCGGGTCGAGCGCGTCGCGCAGCCCGTCGCCCACAAACGTGAACGAGAGCATGGTGAGCGCCACCGCGATGCCGGGGAAGATCACCTGGCGCGGGTCAGCGAAGATTCCACCGTATCCGTCCTCGATCATCACCCCCCAGCTCGGCTCCGGCGGCCGGATGCCGATGCCCAGGAAGCTCAGCGCCGCCTCGGTGAAGATCGCTGCCGGGATGCCGAACGTCAGCGTCACGATCACAGGACCGAGCGAGTTGGGCACCAGGTGCTTGACGATGAGCTTGAGCGGCGCCGTCCCGGTCATGATCGCCGCTTCTACGTACTCCTTCTCCTTGATCGACAGGACCTGGCCGCGGACAAGGCGCGCCAGTCCGACCCAATACACAAGGCCGAGCGCGATGAAGATGCTCCAGAAGCTCGGCCCGAAAGCGGCCACGAAAACCAGCACCAGGAGCAGATCAGGGAAGGCGTACATGATGTCGGTGAACCGCATCAGGAGGTTGTCGACCCACCCTCCGAAGTAGCCGGCGGCCATGCCGATTCCGCCGCCGATGAACAGGATCAAGATCTGAACGACGATCCCGATCGTCAGCGAGATCGAAGCTCCGTAGAGAATCCGCGACAGCTGATCGCGACCGAGGATGTCGGTACCCAGGGGATGTTGGAGCGACGGGAGGGCATACGAGTTGACCACGTCTTGCGAGACCGGGTCTCCAGTGATGTGGAGGATGTGCCACAGGCCGCCAGGGGTGGCAGGAAGTCTCGCCCCGATCGCCAGCACGATCATGACGATGATGACCGCAAGTCCCCCGACCGCCAGACGGTTGCGCCGGAAGCGGACCCATGCGTCGCTCCAGAGACCGGTCTGCTCGGGGACATCCCAATCGACCTGCTGCGCGATGCCGATCGCAGTCGCCATCAGTCAGTCAGCCTGACGCGCGGATCAATAAACACATAGAGGACGTCGACGACGAGGTTGACCAGAGCGATCAAAACCGCGAAGAGGATCGTGGTGCCCAGGATCATCGTGTAGTCACGGCCGGCGATCGACGTCACGAAGGCGCGCCCGATGCCCGGGATCGAGAACAGCGTCTCGGTGATGAACGAGCCTGTGATCAAAAAGGCGAACGTCGGGCCGAGGGCCGTGACGACCGGGATCAGCGAGTTCTTGAGCACATGCCTCATGACGACAAGTCGGGATTTGAGACCCTTGGCCCAGGCCGTGCGGACGAAGTCTTGGCGGAGCGTATCGAGCGTGCTCGACCGGGTCAGGCGAGCGATATAGGCGGTAGGCAGGGCGGCGAGCGTGATCACCGGCATGATCAGCTCCACCTGAAACGGGTTGAATGGCTGCGGCATGCCACCTGTTGGAAAGTAGAAGTTTCCGTCGGTCAGCTTGTTCATGCCTAGCGCAAAGACGATGATCAAGAAGATGCCGACGACGAAGTTCGGCGTCGAGGCCGCAGCCGTGGCGAGCCCGAGCGCGGTGTAGTCGAGCAGCGAATTCTGGCGCAGGGCTGCGATCACCCCGAGGCCGATTCCGATCGGTACGAGCAGGATGAATGCGACCGCCCCCAGCGTGAACGTGTAGGGCCAGCTCTGCAGGATCCGGTCCGAGACGTGCTGCCCCGGCGACTTGAGAGAGTCCCCGAAGTCAAAGTGGACGACGCCCCATATGTAGGTCAAAAACTGCTGGGGGAGCGGCTTGTCCAGACCGTACTTGACGTTCAGGTTGTTCACGACCTGGGGCGAGAGCTGCCTCCCTTCGCGGTCCCATGGACCGCCGGGGGCCAGATGCATCAGGCCAAATGTGATGACGATGACGAAGAAGAGAACAGGGATCATCCAGAGCAGGCGCCTGATGATGTAAATCGCGAGGTTGGTCATGCGCCCCCGCGGAATCCAGGCCAAGAAGGGCAGGGCGCCCCTCCGAAAAGGGGCGCCCGCGGTTACTGACAAACTGTTTCCTTACGCGGCAATGTACATCGAAGTCGCGGTCGCTACATCTCCGATCCAGTCGTCGTCGAGGGCGCTTCTCTGCCAGCCCTTGACCTTGGAGGAGACGAGAAGGAACTTCTCGTCCTGGTACAGGAACATCACGGGAGCTTCCTGCTCCAGGATCTTCTGCGCCTGGCTGTACGCGGCGTCGCGGTCAGCCTGCTTCGGGGCGTTGTCGCCCTTGTTGACGAGGTCGTCGTATTGCTTGTTGGACCAGACGGGGAAGTTGTTTCCGCCGCCCGTCGTGAAGATGTCCATCCAGTCCTGGCCGTCCGGGTAGTCGGCCTGCCAGCCCGAAACCCCGGAAATCCAGTAGTTGTGGACCGAGGTTTTCAGGTTTCTGGAGTGGGTCTGGCTCTCCGCCGCGTCCACGATGACGTTGAGGCCCAAGCACTGCTGCCACTGCTGCTGGAAGAACTCGGCGGTGGGTTTCCGGGCCGAGCTCGCGCCGTATTCGTAGTGAAGGCCGGCCAGTTGCGCGTCCGTGACGCCCGCAGCCTTGGCCTTGGCGAGCAGCGCTTTGGCCGCGGTGCAGTCGTATTTCTGGATGTCCGACGGCTCGTAACCCCGCTCGCCGTTGGGGATGAAGTAGGTAGACGGAGTGCCGATGCCGTGTCGGATGTTCTTGATGTAAGAGTCGCGGTCGATCGACTTCGCTAGCGCGAGTCGCAGATCCGCGTTGTTCAGGGGCGGCCTGGTGGTGTTGAAGTCGAGCCACCAGTTGAGGAGTGTCGGACCGCGCAGCACTTGCTTGCTCAGCTTCGGATCATTGAGCACCGTGGGCACGTCCGGGTTGGGCACGCCTCGGGTGATGTCCAGCTCGCCGTTCTGGAACTTGGCGAACTCGACGTTTCCGTCCGGGATGTAGAGCAGGATCACCTTCTGCAGTTTTGGCTGCGTCCGGAACTTGGGGTTGGGGACCAGCGTGATGTGGTCTTTCGGGACCACCTCGCCGAGCATGAAGGGTCCGTTTCCGTGAAGCTTGCCCACCGCGTCGGCCGTGACCGCGCCAAAGGTCGCGCCCCCGGCGTCGACGTCTGCCTGCTTGATCGGAGCGGCCAGCCAGAGGCTGGTGACCCACTTGAACCAAGGAGCGGCATTGGCGAGCGTGATGACAAAGGTTTGCGCGTCTGGCGCCGCAACTCCGAGGCCGTCAAGAAATGTCTTGACCGCGGTCGAGTTCTTCGCGTCGACGCTCGAATACGCGCTCGCGCCCTTGATCGCTTCAAAGTACGACTCGTATGGCGCCGCGACCGTCGGGTCGAGGATGCGTTTGTAGGAGCGCACAAAGTCGCTCGCGGTGACGGCCGTGCCGTCGCTGTACACCTCGCCGCTGCGGATCTTGAACGTCCACGTCAAGCCGTCTGAGGAGACGGTCCAGCTGGATGCAGCGCCGGGCTGGACGTCCGAGAGGTCGGCCTTCGGAGTGACCAGAGCCTCGAACATGTTCCGTCCCACGTTGGCTTCGTAAACCCACTGCTGCTGAGTGGGGTCGAGCGTCCCCGGCTCGGTGTCTACGTTCACCCGGAGGATTTGCTTGTCAGGCGATGCCGGATTCACTCCCGTCGAGCTCGTACCACCGCCGCACGCCACGGCGGCAAAGACACCTGCAGTCGCGAGCGCTGCCGCTCGGATGCTCACACCTAGATGCATACGCGTCTTACCTCTCAGACATGTCCTGCAGCCTTCTTCCCGGGCACGGGGCGAGAGTGCGCCGGCTGCAGGTCTTACTCACAGCCACTCGGGCCAGATCGAATTCTGTTGTGGTTGACTCACAATAGTCAAGTTCCTAAGCGAGCGTTCTGAGGCAAACGGCCGTTTGGCCGCCCGAGCCTAGTGGGGAGCGATCGAGAGTTGGGCGGGGGCCAGCGCCCCCGGCCATTCGTCCACGGGCGAGGTGATCACGCCCCGAACGAAGGGCTGCACCAGATACCAGCTCGCGGTCTGGGCCAGGAAGGCCACGGGCGCCTCGCCGACCAGCATCGCCTGCGCCTGCAGGTACTCCTGGTCGCGCCTGGCCGGCTGGGTGTCCGTGCGCGCGACGCGGACGAAGTTGTCGTACTCCTCCTTCTGCCAGAACGCGAAGTTGTATGAGCTGGTGGTGAGAAACACGTCGTACCAGTCGGCCTGGTCCGGGTAGTCGGCGCTCCAACCGTCCGGTCCGGCGATCTGAAACTCGCCGCTCTCTTTGTGCGAGCTGAGGGTGTTCGGGTCCAGTGCCTGGAGCACAACGTTGATGCCGAGGTTGTTGACGAGCTGGTCGTGAACGAACTTGGCGGTCTTGGTCCGGAAGTCTGAGGACTGGTCGTAGCTGAAGGTCACCGAGACCTGTTTGGCCGAGAGTCCCGAGGCTGCCAGCGATGCGCGCGCCTGGGCGATGTCGAACTTCTGCGCGGTGAGGCTCGGGCTGTAACCGTGCATGCCCTTGGGAATGAAGGTCGTCGCGGGGAGACCCTGGCCCGCCAGGACTTGCGACACGTATGCGTTGCGGTCGATCGCCTGCGCCATCGCCAGGCGCAGCTTCAGGTTGTCGAGCGGGGGCGAGTTGACGCGGAACACAAGCCAGAAGACGGTCAAGTTCGGCGTTTTGACCAGCTGACGACTCAACTTGGAGTCGGTGGCGACTGACCCCGCCTGCTGCGACTGCACTGTGATCTCGTCGAGCTCGCCATTCTTGTACCTCGTCAGCGCCAGCGCACCATCCCTCACGATCACAAAGTCGATTCGGGTCAACGTCGGTTTGCTTCCCCAGTAGTTGGCGTTGCGCTCCACGCGGATGTGATCGTTCTTCGCCATCTCGGTGACTCTGAACGGACCGTTGGTGACGAGAGTCACCGGGGCCGCCGACCACTTGTCCCCACTTGTGGCCACGATGTCCTTCTTGATGGGGGCGCCGGCGGGCATGGCGGCGAGCCACGGGAATGCGGGATCTGGATGCGCCAGCTGGACCTGGAAGGTGAAGTCGTCGACGGCTTTGAGACCGAGCGTCGCGAGAGCGGCGTCGATGGAAGCCGCGTCGCGCTGCGGGTCCATCAACGACACCCGCTGGCCGTTGAGGACAGCGTCCGCGAACAGCGACTCGTTGTAGGCGGCCAGCCGCGGATCGATCAGCCGCTGCCACGCGAAAACGAAGTCCTGGGCCCTGACCGGCGTGCCGTCCCAGTACTTCGCGGTGCTCCGCAGGTGGAACACGTACGCGGTGCCGGCGTCGTTGGCCTCGTACGCCTGCGCGGCCGCCGGGACCACGCCGGTCAGGTCGGCGTTTGGCTTCAGTAGTGGCTCCGAGATCGCGCGCAGGACCGCTGTCTCGTATGGGAACTGGGTTTGGCCCGGGTCCAGCGTCGCCGGCTGGTCTTCCAGCATCAACCGCAGCACCTGGTCCTTGGCCAGCCTGGGTCCGACGGTGATCCCAGAGTCACACCCGGCGACGAGGACCAGCAAAACCGTGAAGGCACCAACCAGCCTTCGGCCTAGAGTCACGACCTCATCTTATACAGCGCTCTCTGCAGGCCGGATTCACTCCGGCCGTCCCCAGACACTGCCCCGGGTAAGCAAAAGGGGCAACCCTGGCGGGCGCCCCCTTGTGCACGTAACCGTGACTTTAGCCCAAATCGGGCTCAG
Organism: Chloroflexota bacterium; assembly: GCA_005881275.1. Lineage (GTDB taxonomy): Bacteria > Chloroflexota > Dormibacteria > Dormibacterales > Dormibacteraceae > 40CM-4-65-16. The sequence continues at coordinate 12,926 of VBEF01000057.1, read as the reverse complement.
TTTCTAGACAGACAGCGTCTCCAGGTCAATTGGCTCCTCTTCGAGGATCCGGGCCGCCTGCTCCCGCTGCTTCTTGTAGTAGTCGAGCCCGGTCCCGGCCGGGATCAGCTTGCCGATGATCACGTTCTCCTTCAGGCCCCGGAGCCGGTCCACCTTGCCGGAGATCGCGGCCTCGGTGAGGACCCGGGTCGTCTCCTGGAAGGACGCCGCCGACAACCACGATGTGGTGTTCAGCGCCGCCTTGATCAGGCCGAGCAGCACGGTCTGCGCGGTGGCAGGCTCGCCGCCCTCTGCGAGCGCCCGGGCGTTGGACTCCTCGTACTCCCACTGCGAGACGATCTCGCCCGGTAGGAGGCCCGTGTCGCCGGCCGAGTCGATGCGGACCTTCCGCATCATCTGCCGGACGATCACCTCGATGTGCTTGTCGTTGATGTCGACACCCTGCGACCGGTACACCTTCTGGACTTCGTCGACCAGGAACGTCTGCACCGCCTCTTTGCCGAGGATGTGGAGCAGCTCCTGCGGTGAGATCGAGCCCTCGGTGATCTGCTGGCCCGCCTTGATCACGACCTTCTGGCCGTCGCGACGATCGAGCTCCGGCCGGATGCGGACCTGATGCGGGATTGGGTACTCGCGAATCTCTTCGTCCACGGTGCGAACGGTCATCTCTTTGGGAGAGACGGTGACCTTGCCCGCGTGGCGCGTCCGAACGCCGCTGCCCTTGGAGTCTCGGGCCAGCTCCTGGCCTTCCATGACGTCGTCGCCGGACTTGACCAGCGCCTCCATCTTGGCCTGGACCGGGTAGGAAACCTCGAACTCCTCCTTGGAGATCACGCGCACCTTGCGCGCGCCCTCCTGGCGGATTATCTCGAGCTCCCCGTCGATCTCGGAGATGATGGCCTTGCCCTTGGGGATGCGAGCCTCGAACAGCTCCTCCACGCGGGGTAGGCCCTGGGTGATGTCAACGCCGGCGACACCACCGGTGTGGAAGGTACGCATCGTCAGCTGTGTGCCCGGCTCGCCGATCGACTGGGCGGCGATGACGCCGACCGCCTCGCCGATCTCGACCAGCTTGCCTGTGGCCAGGTTGCGGCCGTAGCACGTGCGGCAGACGCCCTCGCGCGCTTCGCACACGAGAACGGACCGCATCTTGACGGAGGCGCTCGCGGCGATGATCTGCCGCGCCGCATCGTCACTGATCGACTGCCCGCCGGCCACCAACACCTTGCCGTTGACCGAGACGTCCTCGGCAGTGACACGGCCTGCGATCTTCTCGAAGATCGGGTCGTTCTTGGCGCGTTCCGGCGTGATGTCGCGAATCCAGATTCCGTTGGTGGTGCCGCAGTCTTCCTCCCGCACGATCACGTCCTGCGCCACGTCGACGAGACGTCGCGTCAGGTATCCGGAGTCGGCGGTGCGGAGCGCGGTGTCGGCCAGTCCCTTGCGGGTGCCGTGGGTCGAGATGAAGTACTCGAGCACCGTCAGGCCTTCGGTGAAGTTGGCCTGGATCGGCAGGTCGATGATCCGCCCCGTCGGGTCGGCCATCAGCCCACGCATACCCGCGAGCTGGCGGATCTGCTGGATGTTGCCGCGGGCGCCTGAGCCCATCATCATCCAGATCGGGCTGAACCTGTCGAAAGCCTGCTCGGTCGCGTTGCCCACCTCTTCGTAGGCGCGCTGCCAGAGCTCGATCACCTTGCGGTAGCGCTCGTCCTCGGTCATCACGCCGCGGCGGTACATCCGCTCGACGTCCGCGACCTCCTTCTCGGTCGCGCGAATGACCTGCCACTTGGAGTCCGGGTGCGGAATGTCCATTGCGGAAACGGTGATTCCCGCCTGGGTCGCATACCCGAAACCAAGACGCTTGATGTCGTTGACCACGCTGGCCGTGATATCGCTGCCGTACAGCCGGTACAGCTCGGCGACCAGGACGCGGAGCAGCTTGCGGTCGTAGTGGGCGTTCTGGAACGGCAGAGGTTCCATGTTCGCGACGTCGTCGGCGGAGACCCCGCCTGCCCCCTGCGGCGTCTTGCCGACGGGCAGCGACTGGTTGAAGACCACCCGACCAGGCGTGGTGACGATGAGCGCGTCGCCGATCTTTACGCGAACCCACTCCTGGAGCTTCACGACCTTGGCCTCCAGGGCCAGCACCACTTCGTTCTGCGAGCTGAACGCCCGAAGCTTGGAGGTGTCGGACGGCTGGTCGCCGCGCGTCGCCGTGAGCCAGTAGCAGCCGAGCACCACGTCCTGGGTCGGCGCGACCACCGGGTGCCCATCCGCCGCCGACAGGATGTTCTGCGACGACATCATCAGGTTCTTCGCTTCGGCGATCGCGCCGCTGAACAGCGGCACGTGCACCGCCATCTGGTCGCCGTCGAAGTCGGCGTTGAAAGCGGCGCAGACCAACGGGTGGATCTGGATCGCCGATCCCTCGACCAGCACGGGCATGAACGCCTGGATGCCCAGGCGGTGCAGGGTCGGGGCGCGGTTGAGCAGCACCGGGTGTTCGTGGATGACCTCGTCGAGGACGTCCCAGACCTCCGGACGACTGCGCTCGACCATGCGCTTGGCCGATTTGATGTTTGTGGTGTAGCCCTTGTTCACGAGCTCGCGCATCACGAACGGCTTGAAGAGCTCGAGCGCCATCTTCTTGGGCAAGCCGCACTCGTGGAGCTTCAGCTCGGGACCGACCACGATCACGGAACGACCCGAGTAGTCCACGCGCTTGCCGAGCAGGTTCTGGCGGAAACGGCCCTGCTTGCCCTTGAGCATGTCGGATAGCGACTTCAGCTTGCGGTTGCCGGTGCCGGTGATGGCACGGCCGCGGCGGCCGTTGTCGATCAGCGCGTCGACAGCCTCCTGGAGCATCCGCTTCTCGTTGCGCACGATGATCTCGGGCGCGCCGAGCTCGAGCAGCCTCTTCAGGCGATTGTTGCGGTTGATCACGCGGCGGTAGAGGTCGTTCAGGTCGGACGTGGCAAACCGACCGCCGTCAAGCTGGACCATCGGGCGCAGCTCGGGCGGAATCACCGGCAGAACCTCGAGCACCATCCACGTCGGGCTGGCGTTCGACTTGCGGAAGTCCTCGACGACCTTCAGGCGCTTGATCGCCTTCTGCTTGCGCTGTCCGCTCGACGACTTCGACTCCTCGCGGAGGCGATACATCTCGGAGTTGAGCTCTATGCGGGAAAGCAGGTCGCGGACCGCCTCGGCGCCGATGCCGGCGCGGAAGGCCCGGCCGAACCGCTCCTGGAAGTCGCGGTACTGGGTGTCGGTCAGGATCTGCTTGGGGTGCAGCGCCTCGAGGTCCGTGCGGGTTGCCTCGATCTCCTGCTGCAGCGCCTCGAGCTGGCCCTGGATGCCCTCGCGCTCGGTCTTGGTCGCGGCCTCGATCGAAGCCTCGAGCGCCTTCTTGTCGGTGTCGAGGCGCTCCTTGGCGCGCTTCTGCGCGGCCTTGGTGTTGGCCTCGAGCTTCTCGATCTTCTCCTGAACCTTGGACAGCACGCCCTTCGACATATCGCGCGACATCAGATCGCCCTTGTCGATCACCGTCTCTTCATCGCCGTCGAGCCCGACAGTCATGGTCCGGCGCGACTTGGTGCCGATCCCGGCCTTGATGTGCTCCGTGGCCTTCTTGCCCTGGGTCGTCAGCGCGTCGACGGATTCCTGCAGCTCTTCCTCGAGGCGGGCGACCTCCGCGTCGACCTCGCCCTTCAGTTTCTTGGACTTGGCCTCGTGCTCCTGGCGCAGCTCGCGCCCCTTGGCGTCGATGTCCGCGCGCAGGCGAACCGCGCGCTCGTCCTTATCCATGTTGAGCACGGCGAGCATGTCCTGGCGGACTTCCTCGTGGACGTCTGTGACGATGTAGTTGGCGAAGTAGAGGATCTTCTCGAGGTTGCGCGGCGACATGTCGAGCAGCAAGCCCATGCGGCTCGGGATGCCCTTGAAGTACCAGACGTGGCTCACCGGCGAGGCGAGCTTGATGTGGCCCATGCGCTCGCGGCGCACCTTGGAGCGGGTCACCTCGACGCCGCACTTGTCGCAGATGATGCCCTTGTAGCGGTAGCGCTTGTACTTCCCGCAGTGGCATTCCCAGTCCCGTGTCGGACCGAATATGCGCTCGCAGAAAAGACCGTCGCGCTCCGGGCGGAGCGTGCGGTAGTTGATGGTTTCAGGCTTCGTGACCTCGCCGTGCGACCACGACATGATCGTGTCGGGCGATGCCAACGAAAGCTTCAGCGCGTCAAAGTTCTCAAGCTTCAGCAAGTGTTCCTCTTCTCTCCTATTCCGCCGAACCTCGCGAAATCTTCAATTTCGCGAGGACTCCGTCTTGTTTGAATACCGGATTCAGCCTCATTCGGCTGAATCCTCCCCGAGCTCTTCGCGCTCGAGGCTGATGCCGAGGTCCAGCGGGATCTCGGGGATGTCCTCTTCTGACAAAACAATCTGGCGCTCGTCCTCGCTCAGGATCTCGACCCCGAGCGCAAGCCCTTCCAGCTCCTTGACCAGCACGCGGAACGACTCCGGGATGCCGGCCTCGAGCGTGTTGTCGCCCTTGACGATCGCCTCGTACGCCTTGACGCGCCCGACGATGTCGTCCGACTTGACGGTCAGGATCTCCTGCAGGACGTGCGCGGCGCCGTAAGCCTCGAGCGCCCACACCTCCATCTCGCCAAACCGCTGGCCGCCGAACTGCGCCTTGCCGCCCAGCGGCTGCTGGGTGACCAGGCTGTAGGGACCGGTCGACCGGGCGTGGATCTTGTCCTCCACCAGGTGGGCCAGCTTGAGCATGTAGATCTGGCCGACGGTCACCGGCTCGTCGAACTCCTCACCGGTCCGGCCGTCCCGCAGCCTGACCTTCCCGTCCACGGGCAGGCCGGCCTTCTCGAGCTCGGCGACGATGGTCTGCATCGGCGCTCCGTCGAATACGGGGGTCGCGATCTTGATGCCGAGCGTGCTCGCGACCCAGCCGAGGTGCGTCTCGAGAACCTGGCCCAGGTTCATGCGGCTGGGCACGCCCAGCGGGTTGAGCACGATGTCGACGGGCGTTCCGTCCGGCATGTACGGCATGTCCTCAGACGGCATGATCCGGGCGACGACGCCCTTGTTGCCGTGGCGGCCGGCCATCTTGTCGCCCGCCGAGATCTTTCGCTTCTGGGCGATGTACACCCGGACCATCTCGTTGATGCCCGGGCCGAGCTCGTCCTTGTTGTCCCGGGAGAAGACTTTCACGTCGACCACGATTCCGCGCTCGCCGTGCGGCACGCGCAGGCTCGAGTCACGCACCTCGCGCGCCTTCTCGCCGAAGATCGCGCGGAGCAGTCGCTCCTCGGCGGAGAGCTCGGTCTCGCCCTTCGGCGTGATCTTGCCCACCAGGATGTCGCCCTGCTGGACCTCCGCGCCGACGTACACGATCCCTCGCTCGTCGAGGTTGCGCAGCGCGTCGTCCGCCACGTTCGGGATGTCGCGCGTGATCTCTTCGGGGCCGAGCTTCGTCTCGCGCGCCTCGGACTCGTACTCCTCGATGTGGATCGAGGTGTACATGTCTTCCTTGACCACTCGCTCCGAGAGAAGGATCGCGTCCTCGAAGTTGTAGCCCTCCCACGGCATGAAGGCGACGAGCACGTTGCGCCCCAGCGCCATCTCGCCGTTGTCGATCGCGGGTCCATCCGCGAGGATGTCGCCCTTCTCGACGTGCTGCCCCGGCTTCACGATCGCACGGTGATTGAGGCACGTGCCCTGGTTCGAGCGCGCGAACTTCTGCAGCGGGTAGTGACGGTCAGCTCCGCCGGCGTCGGGCTTGACGATGATCTCGAACACGGGCGTCGCGTGCACCGTCTTGAGCTCTTTCGGATGCGCGATGTCTGTGACCGTGCCCGCGACGTCGGAGACGATCATCTCGCCCGAGTCCTTGGCGGCGTAGTACTCGACCCCGGTGCCGACCAGCGGCGCGTCGGTGACCAGCAGCGGCACCGCCTGGCGCTGCATGTTGGCGCCCATCAGGGCGCGGCCGGCGTCATCGTGCTCGAGGAACGGAATCATGGCCGTGGCGACCGACACGATCTGTTTCGGTGACACGTCCATGTACTGGATGTTCTGGATCTCTTCGATCTTGAAGTCGCCACGCGCCCTCGCCGGCACACGCTGATCGACGAAGTTGCTCTCAGGCGTCAGCTTGGCGTTGGCCTGGGCGATGCCGAACATGTCCTCCTCGTCGGCGGAGAGGTACTCGACCTCCGTCGAGACCCAGGGGACGATGTCGACCGAGGCGACATGCGCCTTGATCAGCTTCTGGATCGCCTTCTCGTCCAGCACCTCGTGCACCGGCAGCACCTCGGTCCCCTTCGGGTCCGCCGCGGCGCGACGCAGCGTGCGTCCGACGAGCTTCGGCGCGACCTCCGGGTTCACCGACACCCGGTTGTAGACGCGGCGGAACGGAGTCTCGATGAAGCCGAACTCGTTCACCTTGGCGTATGTGGCGAGGTTGCCGATCAGGCCGATGTTCGGGCCTTCCGGCGTCTCGATCGGGCAGATGCGGCCGTAGTGGCTATGGTGGACGTCCCGGACGTCGAATCCGGCGCGCTCGCGTGAGAGTCCGCCGGGACCCAACGCCGACAGGCGGCGCTTGTGCGTCAGCTCGGACAGCGGGTTGTGCTGGTCCATGAACTGCGACAGCTGGCTCGAGCCGAAGAATTCCTTGATCGCGGCCACAACAGGGCGAGCGTTGATCAGGGACGCCGACGTGACCGTGTGCGGGTCGCTGATCGTCATGCGCTCCTTGATGATCCGCTCCATCCGGATGAGGCCCATGCGGAACTGGTTCTGCAAGAGCTCGCCCACCGCTCGAACGCGGCGGTTGCCGAGGTGGTCGATGTCGTCCGGGATCTGCCTCTCGCGCGGCGAGTTGTTGAGCTCGATCAGCTTGCGGAGGAACGCGATGAAGTCGCCCTTCTCGAGGATTCGCAGCTCACGCTGGCGGACACGCTCGAGAATGTCCTCCTCGTCGCGGCCCAGGCGCTTGTCCACCTTGTATCGGCCGACGCGGCCGAGGTCGAACCGACGCGGGTTGAAGAAGAGGGACTGCAGCAGGTTGCGCGCGTTGTCCACGGACGGCGGGTCACCCGGGCGGACGCGACGGTACAGCTCCAGCAATGCGTCCTCAGTCTTGTTGGTCGTGTCCTTGTCCAGGGTCGACTCCATGTAGCGGTGCTCGGGGTTGTTGTCGACGTCCCCGAACATCTCCAGGAGCGCGCGCTTCTGAGCTTCGCGGTCGTTCTCGGTGCCCTTGAGCTGCGGCAGCTCCAGAGCCTTGAGCAATACCGTCACCGGGACCTTGCGCTTGCGGTCGATCTTGACCGTCAGCAGGTCCTTGGCGGAGGTCTCGATCTCGAGCCATGCACCTCGGTTGGGGATGAGCTTGGCGCCGAACAGCTTGCGTCCGGTGTTCGGGTCTTCGGCGGCCGTGAAGTAGACACCCGGCGAGCGCACCAGCTGCGACACGACGACGCGCTCGGTGCCGTTGACGATGAAGGTGCCCTCGTCGGTCATCATGGCGAAGTCGCCCATGTAGACCTCGGACTCCTTGATCTCGCCCGTCTCCTTGATGGTGAGGCGGGTCCGGATCCGCAGCGGCGCGGCGTAGGTCATGTCGCGGTTGCGGCACTCTTCGACCGAGAACTTCGGCTGGCCGAATTCGTAGTCGAGGAACTTCAGCTCGAAGTTCTTGCCGGTGTAGTCGGTGATGGGGTTGATTTCGTCGAACAGCTCGCGCAGGCCGTCGTTCTTGAACCAACTGAAGGACTCGATCTGCGTGGCGATCAGGTCTTTCAGCTCGACGAGGTTCGGGATACGGCCATAGCTGAGGCGCGAGGGGGCTCTCATCTCTGAGATCAATTCGGTTCTCCTTCCAGGAAAAAGGGCGCGCTCAGTTAATGGGCTGGAGCGGCCGGGACGTGCACAAACGGCGAGTATACGACGAAATACCCCTCCATGGGGGCGCTTAAACAGGACCAGGCGAAATGGCCGCCTGGCCGAGGTTTCCCGGCACTATACCACCGGCCGCGTCGGGGAGGGATAGCCTTGACGGGATGCCTGACTGGGGGGCGCTGAGGGCTGAATTTCCGCTTCTGGATCGCTACGTCTACTTCAACGCCTGCTCCCTGGGCCCTCTTCCCCAGAGCGGCCGAGCCGCGCTCGCCAGGTACGGCCAGGATTGGGACGAGCAGGGCACCCCCGTCTGGTTTTCAACCTGGCTGCCGCTGCTCGAGCGGTTCCGGGGCCGCGTCGCGGAGCTGCTTCGGGCGCCGGCCGGCTTTACGGCAATCGCCCCGTCGGTTTCGGTTGCCCTGACCACCCTGGCCACGGGCCTGCCGCTGCCCGCCGGCCGACGCAAGGTGCTCATCGGCGAGCTCGACTTCCCGACGATCGGCCATCAATGGCTGAGCCGGCCGCAGTTCGAGGTCGAGTTCGTGCCCAGCCGCGACGGAATGACCATCCGGCCGGAGGCTTTCGCCGAGCGGATCGACGCCCAGACCGCGCTGGTGGCGACGACCCATCTCTTCTACACGACCGGCTACCTGCAGGACGTCCGCGCCATCGCCGATGCGGCCCACGCCGCCGGCGCCCTGTTCGTGCTCGACGGCTACCAGACCTGCGGCTGTGTGCCGCTCGACGTCAAGGCGATGGACTGCGACGCCTTCGTGGGTGGATGTCTCAAGTGGCTCAGCGGCGGGCCGGGCAACGCATTCCTGTACGTGCGCCCCGAGCTGATCCCGAGGGTGAGGCCCCAGGGCACGGGCTGGTTCGCCACACGCGACCCCTTTTCTTTCACCTTGCAGGACCTGGTCTTCGCCGACGACGCCCGCCGCCTCGAGACCGGAACGTGGGCGATGGCATGCCATTACGCGGGGCTGGCCGGCCTGGAGCTGATCCTGGAGGTCGGCGTGGCCAACATCCAGGAGCGGCTGCGCGACCTGACCGACCGCATCCTGGAGCGGTGCGACGAGGCGGGCGTCCAGACGTTTACGCCTCGAGCGCGGTCGCAGCGCTGCGGGATCGTGACCCTGGAATGCGATCGGCCCGAAGAGGTCGAGGCAAGCCTTCACGCCGCCGGGGTGATCGTCGACTCACGCCCCGGCCGGATCCGCCTGTCACCCCACTGGTGCGTGACCGAGGAAGAGCTGGAGCGGGGCATGGACCTCGTGCTCCAGCACCTCACGGCCGGAGTGAGCCGCTAGGAGAAACGTCTTGAGCCAAGCCCGCGTCGCGCTCTTGCTGGCGGCCATGGACGAGACCTACGAGCGGCTCCGCTTGCGCATTCGCGACCTCACTGACGACGAGTTCTTCTGGGAGCCGGTACCTGGGTGCTGGACCGTGTACCGGACGGCTTCAGGGCGGTGGGACTATCACTATGCGATCCCAGATCCTGATCCCGCGCCCGCGACGACTATCGCGTGGCAGATCATTCACCTCGCGACCTGCAAGGTCATGTACCACGAGTGGGCGTTCGGCCCAGCGCGCTTGACCTTTCCTGACCTCGTCATCCCGCACACCGTCCGAAGCGCCAAGGCTTATCTCTCACGCGGACAGAAGCTGCTTCGTGAGCAGCTCCTCGGTCGGTCGGATTCGCAGCTCGATCGTCAGGTCAAGACCAATTGGGGCGAGACGTGGCCGGCGTGGCGCATCTTCTGGGCAATGGCCGACCACGACGCACTGCATGGTGGCGCGATTGGCGCCCTGCGCGACCTCTACTACTGGAGCGCGACTAGCGGCCAAGCGAGGTAAGGACAGAGCCGGGCCCCAACGGGACCCGGCTCTCCAACCCCAGACTTGGGTAGCCCTACTTCATCTCCGCCGTGGCTCCGGCTTCCTTCAGCCTCGCCACCGCTTTCTCCGCGTCCGCCTTCGACACGTTCTCGAGCACCGGCTTCGGCGCGGCGTCTACCAGGTCCTTCGCTTCCTTCAGGCCGAGCTGGGTCAGCTCGCGGACCGCTTTGATCACGTTGATCTTGCTGTCCCCCACCGCCGTGAGCGTGACGGTGAACTCCGTCTGCTCCTCTTCGGCCGGAGCCGCCTCGCCGCCACCCGCCGGACCAGCCACCGCGGCCACAGCCACGGGCGCCGCGGCCTTGATGCCGAACTCGTCCTCGATGGCCTTCACCGCCTCGACGACGTCGAGGATGCTCCAGTCCTTGAGCGCCTCTACGAACTCTTTCGGGGTGATCTTCGTCGCCGCCATTCCTACGCTGCCTCCAGTTTGTTCTTGTACGCGTTCAGCACTCCGAGGAGCTGCTGATGCGGGGTTTCCATGATCGCGACCAGCTGAGCGACCGGCGATTGCAGGGTGCCCAGCAGCTGGGCGAGGAGAATCTCGCGCGACGGCAGGTCGGCCAGCTGCCTGACCTGGTCGGGCGAGAAAACGCGACCCTCGACAAGCCCGCCCTTGACGTCGAGCTTGAGCCTCGTCTGTCGGACCCACTCGTTGATGAGCTTCGAAGGCAGGCTCAGGTCGTCGTAACCGAACGCGATGGCGACAGGTCCTTCGAGCTCCTTTTCCAGCGCCGGAACTCCCGCGGATTCGGCCGCGCGCCGGGCCAGGGTGTTCTTGACGACTCGGTACTCGACGTCGCCGGTGCGAAGCTTGCCGCGCAGGTCCTGGATCTGGCTGACGGTCAGGCCGCGATAGTCGGTCAGGACCGCGACCTTGGCCCTCTTCAGCTTGTCGCTCAGCAGCTCGACCTGCTCGGCCTTCTGCTCTTTGCGTGCTCTCGGCAAATAAAAAATCCTCCTTGCCCCAATCAAGATTCAAGGCAAGAAGGATCGACGTCGTCCTTCACTTCCGATTGCCTCGGTAGGAAATTAAGCCTGCTCGCGCCGGCGCCTACGGTCTAGGGCAGGAAACGGATTATACGGAGTTGGTTTTCAGCCAGTCCTCCCGGTGCACCTCGGTGAGGATTAGGTCGATCCACTTGCCGTCGACGAAACGGTCGGCGCGATACCGCCCGACCTCCCGATAGCCGGCCGCGGCCTGGGCCCGGCCGCTGGCCTCGTTGCCTTCCATGTAGGCGGACTTCAGCTTGCGAAGAGGCAGCTGCGTGAACGCGTAACGAGCTCGAAGCTGCATCAACTCCCGCGCCAGGCCCTTGCCCCACGCCGTCTTGTCACCGATGACGGTTCCGGTCGTGCCGTGGCCGTTTCTCCAATCGATCGCGACGATGCTCGTGCCGCCGACGACCTTGTCCTCATGCTCAACTGTCCAGAAGACGACGGTCTCATCGCGCGACATCTTGTCGAGGAACTCCTTTTCGGCCTCCGCTGACGGCGGATTGCGCAGCTTGATGAAGCGGGTCACCTCGAGGTCCTCGAACCACGTGATCATCAGAGCCGCGTCCTCAGGACGAGGCGGCCGCAGCCGGACGAGCTTGCCGTGGATGACCGGGCCGTACATGGCCCGAAAGCCTAGAGGGTCGCGACCCTCTTAGCCCGCTACGTGCAGCTTGGCGGCTTCCTTCACGTCGACCGGCACGGACGGTCCCTGCGTCGAAACGAGGTAGAAGCTGCGCAGGTACTGGCCCTTCGACGTGGTCGGCTTGTTGCGGATCAACGCATCGACCAACGTCGTCAGGTTCTGGTGCAGCTGCTTCTGGTCGAACGAGACCTTACCGATCGGCACGTGGATGATCCCGAACTTGTCGGTGCGGAACTCCACCTTGCCGCCCTTCGCCTCGCGCACCGCACGCCCCACATCGTTGGTCACGGTGCCGGACTTGGGGTTCGGCATCAGGCCGCGCGGGCCGAGGACCTTACCCAGAGGACCAACCTTCGACATCATGTCCGGCGTCGCGACCGCCGCGTCGAATTCAGTCCAACCATCCGCAACACGCTTCACGAGGTCGTCGCCTCCGACCACATCGGCTCCGGCGTCCTGGGCCTCGCGCGCCTTCTCGCCCACGGCGAACACCGCGACGCGAACCTTCTTGCCGGTGCCGTTGGGCAAGACGACCGAACCTCGCACCATCTGCTCGGCGTGACGGGGGTCGACCCCAAGCCGGATGTGCGCTTCAACCGTGGCGTCGAACTTGGAGATGGACGTTTCGCGGACCATCTGGCAGGCGACCTCGGGCTCGAGACCGCCATTGCCGTTGCTCGCCACGGCGGCTTCGACCTTCTTGGCCGCCTCGATGTACTTCTTGCCTCGCTTCTTGGGCATTACTCGACCACCTCGAGTCCCATCGATCTGGCCGTTCCCTCGATCATCTTCATCGCCGCCTCAGGCTCGAAGGCGTTCAAGTCCTTGCCCTTCGCGTCGACGATCTGCCGCAGCTGCTGTCGCGTGACTCGCCCGATCTTCTCCCGATTCGGTTTGGCAGAACCCTTCTCCACGCCGGCAGCTCGCTTCAAGAGCTGCACCGCGGGCGGCGTCTTGAGCACGAACGTGAAGGTGCGGTCCTCGAAGATCGTGATGAGCGCGGGCACGACGTCGCCGGCCTGCTGAGCGGTTCGCTCGTTGTAGGCCTTGGTGAACTCCATGATGTTGATGCCGTGCGGGCCCAGGGCCGTGCCCACGGGCGGCGCGGGTGTGGCCTTGCCGGCCTGCAGCTCGAGCTTGAGCACCGCGCGAACCTTCTTCTTACCCATACCTTTCTATATGTGTGTAGCGACTACTGGACGGCGTAGGAGACGACCGGAGTCAATCCGGCCTTCCGCCGCACATTGGGTCCTCATCATTAGTGGACCTTCTCGACCTGCAGCAGGTCGAGCTCGACGGGGGTCTCGCGGCCGAACATGTTGACCAGCACCTTCAGCTTGCCCTTCTCGGGGTTGATCTCGTCGACCTTGCCATGGAAGTCGGTGAAGGGACCATCCACCACGCGCACCGACTCGCCGACCTGGAACTCGACCCGGATCTTCGGGGCTTCCTGCTTCAT
>VBEF01000056.1 GCA_005881275.1 Chloroflexota bacterium | reverse complement strand
TCAGGCCCTCGCCCGCGATCTCAGTGATCCGGTCCGTCGCAGACCCCCCCGTCGATTCGCCATTGCCTTCTCCCGTGCGAAGCTTTTCGCCGAATCCGCGACCCAGCGCGCCCCCGACCAGGTTCGGCACGTCGAGGCCGGTGAGTCCTTTGATGGCGGTGGTCGATTCGATCATGGCGCGTGTCGCGTTGCGCACGATCTCGGAAGCGCCGTCGGCGCTCATCACGGTCAGGGAATCGATGTGGCTCATCGGCTCCGCGGCTGCTCGCACGATGTCGGGCAGCGCCGCGAGAACGGTCTGGATGATGGCCGCCTCGTTGAACTGCTTGTAGGCGTCGGCGCGCATGGCGAGCGCCTTGGCTTCTGCCTCACCTTTGGTCAGCACGATCTGGGCTTCCGCCCCACCTTCCAACCGCGTCGTTTCCGCGTCCGCCTCGGCCGACGCGATGCGCGCGCGCTTGGCGCCTTCGGCGCGTGCGATGACCGCCTGTGCGTCGGCGGCCGCCGGCTTGACGGTGGTGGACAGGAGCTCCTTCTCCTTGCGATCTGCCTCCAGCTGGGCCAGCTCGGTCTGCTTCCGCACGACCTCCTGCTGGGCCTCGGCCTGGGCCAGGGGTCCGGCCTGGTCGGCGCGCGCTTGCGCCGCCGCGACCTGCGTCCTGGTTTCGGCCTCGCGGAGCGAGACGTCGCGGGCCGCGTTGATCTTGATCTGCTGCGCCTGAGCTTCCCGAACCGCGGCCTCCTGGTCGGTCGATGCCTTCGCCATTCGCGCGTCACGGGAGACGGTCGAGACACTCTGCTGGCCCAGCAGCTCGATGTAGTTCGACTCGTCGGAAAAGCTCTGGATCGTGAATGCGTCGATCTGCAGGCCGCTGGTGGCCAGGTCTCCCTTCGCCGCGTCCTGCACCTGCTGCAGCAGCTTCTGCCGGTCGCGGATGAGCTCCTCGATGGTCAGCGTGCCGACGATCGACCGCAGCGACCCCTCGAGCACGTTCTTGACGATCGAGTCGACCTGCTCCGGCTTGGCATCGAGAAAACGCTCGGCCGCGTTGCGCAGCGATTCGACGTCGCGGCCGATCTTGAATGTGGCCACGCCCTGGACCTGGACCTTGATGCCCTGGCTCGTGACAGCATCGCTGAGCTGCACGTTGATCTGCCGCGCTGTCAGCTTCAAGCGGCCGATGCGGTTGATGAGGGGCATGACGATCGTGCCGCCGCCGACGACCACCTTCACACCCTTGTCACCGGGTGACGAGATGACCTGGCCGCGCTCGTCGTGGACCTTGGCTCCGCGTGACCCGGCCACGATGATCGCCTCGTTTGCGCCCGCGACCTTGTAACGGCTCGCCACGAAGGCGATGAGCAGAAGGATGATGACCACCACGGCCACACCCAGAAACGGGCTGGAAGTCAAGAACTCAGGCATCGGACCGTGCTCCTTCAGTGCTTACGGTTGACGTAGGCGTCACGACGAGGTTGTTACCGGCGACCGCCACGACCTTCACCATGCGACCCGCGGGGATCTCGGCGTCCGCGGTCGCGGCGATGTTGTGTGACGCGCCCGCAAAGCTGATGAGGACGCTGCCAAATCGGTTGGCGGGGATCGCGACGGCGACACGACCGGTCGAGCCGATCATGTCGGCGAGGCTGAACGACTCGGTCGACTCAGCGGAAGCAAGGACCCTGAATGCGCCAAGGACGATTCCGGCTCCAACCGCTCCCGAAACGAGTCCGACGATCGTTGCCCCTCCCGGCCCCAGGCCAAAGCTGTGCAGGCCGAAGAGCCCACCGATCCCGAACATGGCGACGAACCCGAGCAAAACGGGCGTCGGCGACACGCCGCCGAGATCGAACCCGAGATGAATCGCGTTCAGGATGCCGCCGAACAGATCGTCAAAGATGAGCGTCAGCAGGAGAAGCCCGCCGCCGATCACCAGGCAACCGCCAAATACCAGATCAGCCGTGCTCAATTCAATTGCACCGCGACTGCATCTTAGGACGACGGCGCGGCTTCTAGAGGCAGCTGAGGAGCGCGGCGATGAGGCTGTTCGTGCGCGGATCTGAGCCGTAAACGGGCCGCATCTGGTTCATGGCATAGCCAAACGAGAAGCCAAGCTCCTTCTGGGCGAAGCCGACCGAGCCGCCGCTGCCGTGATGCCCGAACGAGCCCTGGCCCGCCATAGGCCGGAACGGAAATGGCAGCTGGAAACCGGTCCCGTAGTGGGTCTCGAAGCCCATGACCAGGTCCTCGCCGCGGGCCTCCGTCCGGGTGGCTCGTTCCACGGTCTCCGGGTCGAGCAGCCGGACGCCATCGACCTCCCCGATGCAGGCCGCGTAGATCCGCGCGAGCGCTCGCGCGTTGCCGATGCCGTTGCCGGCGGGAACCTCCGCCGATCGGAAGAGGTACTCGTTGAACGCCGTGGGCGGGATGGCCGGGCTGGTGAACGACTTGAACGTGAGCGAGCTCGGATCGGACGCGCGCTGCACAAACGGGTCAGGCGGGTTGGCGGCCACGGGTGCGATGACCGGCGCGACCCGCGCGTTCATCTCTTGCGGAAGTCCGATCCAGAACTCGACGCCGAGCGGCGTTGCGATCCGCTCCGCTACAAGCTGCCCGACGCTGACCCCGGACACGCGCCGCATGACCTCGCCGGCCAGCCACCCGTATGTAAAGGTGTGGTAGCCGTGAGCCTCGCCTGGCTCCCACAGCGGTCGCTGCGCCGCGAGCGCGTCGACCACGGGCGTCCAGGCGATGACGTCCTCCAGGCCCAGCGGCTGCTCGATAGCGGCAAGACCTGACCGGTGGCTGAACAGCCACCGCACGGGGATGCGTTCCTTGCCCTCAGCGCCAAATTCCGGCCAGTACTCGACGACCGGAGCATCGAAATCCAGCAGCCCCTCCTGGGCGAGCATGTGAGCGGCGACCGCGACCACGCCTTTGGTGCTCGACCAGACCATCTGGAGCGTGTCGGGGGTGTACGGCTCGGTGCCGCCCGGAGTGGTGACACCCCCCGTGAGGTCGACCACACACCGGCCCTCCAGATAGACGCAGCACGCGGCACCCACCTCGCCATACCGCTCGAAGTTCGCAGCAAAGGCCGCCTGAACGGGTTCGAAGCCAGCCTCCACGGAGCCGTGGACGCGGGTCTCGATCACCGCTCTACCGTACTACTCCCCCACCGCCTCCCGGTGCCGGGCGGACTCGCTTTGCTTGCGCCCAGCTCGCCGTGTCTGAGGTTGCTCGCCGGTACGGTACACGGTCACCTGGATCGGGAGCACACCCATGTTCACCAAGGCGGCCCAGAGCCCACCCGCAAGGAGGCCGATGAGGGCGCCGAGCAGACCCACAAGCAACCCCACACCAGGAATCACGAGGAACCATCGGTCAGACACGGATTCGAGCGATTTGATCTGGTCTCCGAGCGGCAGCAGCTGCTGCGTGACACCGAGACTGAAACCGAGCTGTGCCTGCCAGTCCACAATCGCACCCGCGAACCAGCTGATCAACGCACCCAGCGTCGCGCCCGCGAAAAGGCCAAAGACGAATCCTGTGATCGCGCCGGCGAACATCGCGCTGCGGATGGAAAGCCGGACGAGAAAGTCGTTCACCATGCGGGCCGGCGCCTCACCCTCGAAAGCACGAAGATTGCAACGACAAGCACCACCGCGGGAAGGGCAAATCCGTACGCGATGTAGGGCAGCAATCGCCCCTGCCGCTCGCCGGGCTCGATCGGCACCGCAACGCCGCTCGTCCTGAGCGAGGTGGGCGGCGTTGAGGGTCCGGTGGGGGCGAACGCACGTCCGGCCGCGACGCCCGCGGGCCTCAGCGTTCCATCAGGACGGTAAAGGCCGAAGGTTTCGACAGACAGCCCAGGCCGCTGGGTCCAGTAGTCGTCCAGCGTCCACCACAACGCCGCCCCCACGAAACCACCGACTTCGGTGTCGAACGCAGGCGACAACTGCGCGTAGTAAGTATTGAACACGCGGAGCTGCTGCGACTCGTCGGCGCGGTTATCGGCCCAGTGACCGTACTCCATGACCATGATCGGTTTGCGCGGGAACGTCCTGTGCGCCTGCATCAGGGCCGACTGTATCGCGACCCCGGAAAGGCGGCCGCCGTACAACACGCCGTAGTACAGCGTGTAGCCTGCGACGTCGAGAGCGGCGCTTGTCGGATCGCCGGGATCGGTGCCGTATGCAGCCTGCCCGGTCAGCCGCGTGCCATCGATTCGACGGTCAAGCGCGTGGAGTGTCTTCATCGCGCTCGCACGCTCTGACGATCCAGCCGACTCGTTGGCGAATCCGTGGAAGAGGACGCTCGGACGGTTGAAGTCACGCAGGTCCATCTCGGCCAGCATCTGCTGTGGAATGCCACGGTCCATCGCGATGGAGAAAGTTTGCGGCGTGTAGTGATAGAGCGGGACCTCCTCCCACAATGCGAGACCGAGTCGATCCGCCAGGACCGGAAGCATCTGGTTGGGCGGATGGTGGTCGACCCGGACGAGGTCGGCGTGGACACCGGCCGCGCGGGCGAGCACGGAAGCGATCTCGGCAACTGAAATCAAGGGTCCTCCACCCGGCGCGCCCTCGCGCACCGGCGTCTGCCGCTCCTCATGCAGCGCCACTCCGTTGAAAACGATCGGATCTCCGTTGAGAAGAATTCGAGGACCGGTCGAATCGACCTTCACCTGTCGCAAACCAAAGGTCGTGTAGATGTCGTCGACGCGCTCGTGGTCTGCTATGACGGTGACCTGGAGCACATAGAGCGCGGGAAGGCTGGGGCTCCAGAGGTCGGCTGAGCGGATCGAGAACGGCGCTGCGACGCGAATCACCGCGAACCCACTCATCTCGCCGAGGCCCGCCTGGCGATCGAGCAGAGGCTGCGCGTCGGTCGGGATCAGGCTGGCCGCGTCTGGGTTCAGTCGGTTGGTCGCGTTGACCTGAGCAGGCCAAAGCCTGACCTCCAGGGCCGCGTTGACCGCCTCCTTGCCTCGATGCTGGACGACCACCGAGACGTCCGCGCCGTCGAGGTGCGGTGTGACGTCCGCCCTCACGACGCTCGTGCTGGGCAGGGCTTCGAGCCAAACGTCGCCGACGATACCACCGTAATTCCACCAATCCGCAAGGCCCCACGGAACGATGTCGTCGCGGGTTCCCCAGACGGGATTGTCGACGCGAACGACGAGATTGTTATATGCGTCGGCGACCAACGAACCCGTGGCGTCCAGCGCAAACGGCGTGTCTCCGCCCTCGTGATAACCGAGGTAGTGACCGTTCAACCACACGTCTGCGATGTACCGGACCGCACCGAACTTGAGCAGCGAGTATGTGTGGCTCCACTCCGGCGGAACGAAGAAGTCGACTCGATAGAAACCGCCCGTCGTGCTGCGATCGGGAGGTGGGTTGAACGTACCGGGCACCTGGATCACGGGCCAGCCAGACGAGTCATAAAAGGCACCCGCCCGATCACCGAGCTCTGCCTGGAGAGCCTTCATCGCAGAGTTGCGGTTGGTCAGGCTCAGGCC
Organism: Chloroflexota bacterium; assembly: GCA_005881275.1. Lineage (GTDB taxonomy): Bacteria > Chloroflexota > Dormibacteria > Dormibacterales > Dormibacteraceae > 40CM-4-65-16. The sequence goes on along the minus strand of VBEF01000056.1, from coordinate 33,685 downwards.
GGTGTCGAGCGCTTGAGGATCGAACCGCCAGACGCCATCCAGCTCCGCACGCAGCCGCGGCTGGCGATCAAAGGTTGGCACGGGTTGGCCTGACTGAAATGCGACGGGGCCGCCAGGCTCGTCCTGAAACGAAAGGGTCGGTGCGAGATCGGCGTGGCCGCCCGACGGAATGAGGCTGCACGCCCCCAGAGCCAGCGGCAGAGCCAGGCACGTCGCGAGGGTGACGGCCAGCCTGAACTTGGGCATCGATCCGCCTCCACGGTAGCGGGCACGTTTGTTCGGGTGCCCGGGCACTTCATTAGAGAGCGCCCGGAGTGACCGATGTACCGGGGCAAAGGTAGGCCGGTAGCCAGGCTCGTTCGTACGAAGTAGAGGTGCAATTTGTGAAGAAGCGGTGGTCACGCGATGTGACGGAAAAGAGTGATGCTCTCGACCTGGAGCCGAAAGTCTTCACACACGAGAGTCCGCGGAGAATCGCGGAATCGCTGAAGCGATCGGCTGAGCACAGCAAGCGACGCAAGAGCGATCCCTACCGGTCGGCGATGTCGATGCTGACCTTCTACATCAACCGCGCCGGGAAGAACCTGCCGAAGCAGCGGCGCGAGCGACTGGAATCAGCGAAGGACGAGCTGCGGGCGTTGTTTGGACGCAAGCGCGGCCACGCCTGAGTCACCGACTCACCGGGGAGCGCTACGATCACCGAAGATCCCGAGGAGGTGACGTCAGATGTTTGGGACGATCGCTAAGTACCGAGTCAAGCCCGGGCACGTCGAGCAGTTCATGAAGGACGTGGGCTCATTCGAGGATGATCCGCCCGCGGGCTGGGTCTACCACACGGCCTTCCGCAGCACACAGGATCCGAACGAGATCTGGTTGAGCGTGGTCTTCGAGAGCGAAGAGTCTTACCGGAAGAACGCGGACAGCCCCGACATGGACCGCGAGTACAGGAAGATGCTCGAGCACCTGCAGGGTGAGCCGGAGTGGCACGACGGACACGTGATCCACGAGGCGATGAGGAAGGCGACCAAGAGTTAGCGTTTTCGGCGCTAATTCGTCCAGCGATCGCGAGATTACTCATAGCGAGACTGGGTGTGTAACCTCCGGTTGGATCCGGGTGCCAGGCCTGGGCCTTGCGCGTATTGGAGGCTGAGATGCGCGGCTACGTAGCAAGGACGTAGGTAGGCCGGCGATCTCCTCAGTCATGGTCGGGCGGGCGAGGTTTGAAACCGCGGTTCCCCCTGATGGCCACCTTAGATCCGACTAGGCAACGCTTCGAGGAGCTCATAGCGGACGGCACGGCGGATGACGAACTGGTCGTTCGCATGGTGCTTACGCGTCGCGACACCGACGACCCACTCCGCTCGATGCACGAAGCGCAGATGCTCCCACAGGTATTTGCGGAGCTCGGCGAGGTCGCTGAACGGTACGCGATGCCAGAAGCGGCCGCCACGCGTGCGCTTGAACAACCCTTCGCGCACCACGAGCGAGATGGCGCGATCGGACGCTCGATCGTTCGCAAGCTCTAGCCTGGAGGTGTTTACGACTCCATAGCGCTGGAATCCCCGCGGCTTCCGGCGCTCCGCGTACGCCGGGACGCGCGAATCAGGCCGGGCGTCGACCAGGATCCCGCCGGGTGCGAGAACCCTGTGTACCTCGACGAGGGCATCGACCATGCCCTTTCGCGCAATTCATCAAAGAGTCCAGGAGAGGATCACCAGGTCGAAGGCCGCATCTGGATATGGCAGGTGCTGCGCCGCGCCGGCGGTGAAGCGCACGTTTCGGACACCCGCCTTGCGCGCGTTCCTTTTCGCGGCAGCAACGGCCGCGGGGTCGGGATCAATTCCCTCAACCCTTGTGGCGAACCGCGCGACCCCGAGCGCCAAGCGGCCATCGCCGCACCCGAGGTCCAGGACGCGCTTCCCGCGGACGAGCGGCGAGCCGCCCCACTCCCTGAGCTCGTCGAGAGGATGCGGGCGGAGAGCCGAAGACAGCGCGGGGACGTGCCTGCCGAGGTCGCCGACGGAGTCGTTTGCGACACTGCTCATATGCCTGTGGAGCTTAAACCTGGTCGGGCGGGCGAGATTCGAACTCGCGGTCTCCTGGTCCCAAACCAGGCGCTTTACCGAGCTAAGCTACCGCCCGCGCTTGTCGATTGAAGCAGAGAGCTCCGACAGCGCGCCCGACTGTAGCAGCGCGCGGGCCGCGGCGGCGCGGTGGCTGTACCTGCGCTTCTCCTCGGGCGGCATCTCGCCAAACGTCTTGCCCGTTCCTGGCACGAGGAAGATCGGGTCGTAGCCGAAACCCGCCTCGCCCCGCCACTCCGGCACGACCTCGCCCCGACATTCACCCTCGAAAAAGCGCGTGTCACGCCCCGCAACAGCCAGCGCGATGACGCAGACAAAACGCGCCTTCCATGGCCGCGGCACCCCCTGCAATCTCCGCAGGAGCTCGGCCGTCCTCTCCTTTTGCGTCGGGCCCAGCCGCGCCGACTTGAGGCCCGGGAATCCACCCAGCGCTTCGACCTCGAGGCCGGAGTCGTCACCCAACGACGGCAGGCCCGATTTTGACAACGCGGCCTCCGCTTTCAGACGAGCGTTCTCGGAGTACGTCTCCCCCGCCTCGTCGACCTCCGTGTCGAAGGCGACCAGCTCCACGCCCGCGTTTGCCAACAGCTCTCGGTATTCGCCGATCTTGCCTGCGTTGCCCGTCGCGATGACGAGCCGCGGACGATCAGGCAAGCGTGGCGAGGGCGCGCTTCTGAGCGACGATCAGGTCTTTGATGCCTTTGGCGGCCAGACCGAGCATCGAATCGAGGTCGCCGCGCGTGTATGGCGCTCCCTCGGCGGTCGCCTGGAGCTCGACCAGGCGTCCGTCCTCGGTCATGACGCAGTTGAGGTCGGTCGACGCTTGGAAGTCTTCCGTGTAGTCAAGGTCGAGAACCGGCGTGCCGTCCACAATGCCGCAGCTCACCGCGGCCAGGTACTGACGGACGGGGACCTCAGCGATCATGCGCGCGTCCTTCATCCGCTTGACCGCGATGTAGAGCGCCACGAAGGCGCCGGTGATGGAGGCTGTCCGCGTGCCGCCGTCGGCCTGCAGAACGTCGCAGTCGAGGGTGATCGTCCGCTCGCCGATCTGCTTCATGTCCACCGCCGCACGCAGCGAACGGCCGATCAAGCGCTGGATCTCATGCGTGCGGCCGCCCAGGCGGCCCTGGATCGCCTCGCGTGCTCCGCGGTCGTGAGTTGCGCGCGGCAGCATCGAATACTCGGCGGTGATCCACCCCTGGCCACTGCCCCGGCGGTGCATCGGCACCCGATCCTCGACGCTCGCGGTGATCCACACACGCGTGCGTCCCATCTCGATCAGACACGACCCCTCGGCGTGCACGTTGACGCCGAGCTCGATCTTTACCGGTCGCAGCTGGTCCGGCGCGCGCCCATCGCGGCGCGCGGCCGTCCCGGTCACCGTCCGAGAAGTTTCAGTAATAGCGCTGTCCCCTCAAAGAACACATACAGCGGGATGAACATGATGAGCGGTGTCAGTGGGTCGGCGCCGGGCGTCAGAAAGTTGGCGAGCAACCCGAGCCCCAAGAAGAAGTATGGCCGCCGCCTGTGCAGCCATCCGGAGCTCGTGATCCGCAGCATCCCCAGCACGAAGAGAACGACCGGCAGCTCGAAGACGATTCCAAAGCCGATCACCATCAGCAGCACGAAGCTGATGAACTGGCTCAGATCGGGCAGATACGTGACGTCGGGGGGCGCGAACTTGTTCAAGACGCTGAGGTAAAGAGGTAGCGCGAAGACGGCGACCGCCACACCAAGCGCGAAGAAGAGGACGGTTGCGATCACCAGCGGGAGGATGAATCGGCGCTCTTGCAGCCGCAGGCCGGGGCTCACGAACCACCAGGCCTGCTGGATGACGATCGGCGAGGCGATGATGATGCCGATATAGATCGCCACCTTGAGCTCGTTCAACACGCCGCCCGCAGGTTGGAGGTAGACGGCGTGGCCGATGTCGGCGCGGGTGATGAGGAACTGGATCACCCGAGATGACGCAAAGAAGGCCGCGCCGGTCGCAACTCCCCATGCGATCAGCGAAATGATGAGCGCGCGGCGCAGCGCCTCGAGGTGTTCGATCACGCTCATGCGCTGGTCTTCGACCGGCGCGGGGGCACGAGGTGCCCGCTGAAGAACCCTGCCTAGAAGCGCCACCGGCGCCTAGCTCTTGGTGGAGTTAGTCTCGGACGCTGAGCCCTTGGTGGCACTGTCGGTCGGGGTGGTGGTGCTCGGGGGCTGCTCCTGCTTGGCCTGTGTGGCGTTCGTCATCTCGCTGGTGATCTCGCTGGTCGCCTTGCGGAACTCGCGCATCGCCTTGCCGACGGCTCCGCCAAGCTCGGGCAACCTGCCCGGCCCGAAGATGATCAACACGACGACGAGGAGGGCCAGGATCCAGAACCAGTGAATCGGCATCTCGAGCCGATTATAGGCCCCGGTTCCCTAGGAGACCTTGATCGTGACCGAGAGGATCGTATCGCTCACCGAGAGCACCGTCACCTTGTCCATGCCTGAGATGACGGTGCCAAACCGGTTGTACGGGGCGGTCGGGCCGGGACTGGGCCATTGGGCCTTCTGGATGAAGAACTGGCTCCCGTTCGCCGCCCCTCCAGGTACACGAGCCATGCCCACCGCCCCCGGCCCCCACGGGGTGGTCGTCGTCTCGTCAGGGAGGCTGTAGCCAGGCCCACCGCGACCGTCACCCCTGGGATCGCCACCCTGCACCACCCAGTCCTCGGCCTTCCAGAAGCCGAGGCCGTTGTAGTAACCGTGAGTCGCCAGAACCACGAAGTTGTTGACGGTGACCGGTGCGACCTCGGGATGGAGCTCGACCACGATGTCGCCCTGCGATGTGGTGATCGTCGCCTGCAGCTTCTGTGCGGCGGTGATGCACATCGGCTGCGGGCCGATGAACTGGTGCGGGCCGATCTGTGTCGAGGTCCTGCAGCCGGCGAGGGCTGAAGGCACCGCGGGCTCGATTGCGTGCTTGATCAACAGCCCGGAGCTGGCGACCGCCGCGATCAGGATCCCGGTGACGAGAAGGGCCAGCCACGCCTGACGTCCTCGCGGTGGCGGCGCCTCGAGCTCATCGGGTTCGACTGGCGATGCGCGCCGGGATTGCCTCGGCTGGCTCACTTCCTGGCGGTCGCTTCGCTGATCGCCTGGACGAGGCCGTGTGTCGTGTACTCGCGGGCGACGATCGAGACCTCGAGTCCGAGCTTGCGCGCGCTGTCTGCGGTGACTGGACCCATGCAGGCGATTTCCGCGTCGCCGAGGATGGCCGGAAGGCGATCTTCAGGAAACGCCTGAACAAAATTGACCACCGTCGAGGAACTCGTGAACGTGATCACGTCCACGCCATCCCCGTCGAAGAGGCGGAGCAACGCGGGTGTCGCCTCCGCCGGGCAAACCGCGCTGTAGACAGGCAAGATCTCGACCTCCGCACCTCGATTCGCAAGCAGCGATGGTAGTGCGTCGCGCGCGACCTCCGCTCGCGGCACGAGCACGCGCATGCCCTTCATCTCCCAACCTTCCAGGGCGTTGGCAAGCCCCTCAGCCGTGTACTCGGACGTCACGAGCTCCGGCCGCAGGCCATGGCCCGCCAGGGCGTCCGCCGTCTCCTGGCCGATCGCGCAGAGCTTCGAGTTGTGGAGGGTCCGGGCATCCAGATCTGAGGTCGTCAACATCTGGAAGAAGATGTCGACGGCGTTGGCCGAGGCGAAGATGACCAGGGCCGTTCGATCCAGATTCTTGATCGCGTTTCGAACCCTGTCGTCGATCGGCAGCCGGCGAATCTCGAGGGTCGGTATCTCGACCACCGCCGCCCCGAGATCGACCAGCTCGCGGCGGAAGGGGTCCACCTGAGCACGAGCAGCGCGTCGCCGCGAAGGCCGTATGTGGCCGCTTTGCGGGCGAGCTCGCCGAGGGGAGCGCTCACGCGATGCTGGCCAGGCTGACCGGGATTGAGGATCAGAGCGGCGGGCGTTTCGGGTTGGCGGCCATTTTGCAGCAGCGCGCTGATGCCCGACTCCCACCATCCCGAGGCGAGCCGTAACACGACGGTCTCGCCACCGGTCACCAGGCCGAAGCCGATGGACGCGGAGAGGCCTTCGATGGTCAGCGGTATGCCGCTCATCACCGGTGCGGCGAGCTCCACGATGAGTCCCGGCACCGCCTCGAAATCGATCCCGGCGCGTTCCAGTCTGTCGGCCACCTCGCTGCCGTTCGAGAATGCATACGGGTTGCCGGGAAAAAGCACGGTGACCTTGCGCCCGCTGCGGGCGAGGCGAATCACCTCGTCGACCGAGTCGAGCGGCGCGATGTCTGCGTTCGATGGCGCGAGGTGCAGCAGGCCGGTGCCGCAGCCATCGTAGTTTCGGATGACGTCGGCTTCCTTGACCGCTTCGACCGCTTGCACAGTGGCCAGCCCGGGATGTCCTGGTCCCACACCGACGAGCCTCACCCTACTCATAGCACCACCATGTCCAACCCCACCCGGGACATAGGGAGAGAGATTAGAGCTTTCGGCTGACCACGTAGTCGGCTAACGCGGCAAGCGCAGACGTGGCGTCGCCGGCACTGATTGTTTTGAGTTGTTCGCGTGCCGCATCGGAGTGATTTCGCGCTTCTTCGAGCGCGCGCTGCGGACCATGGCTGTTGCGGACGGCATCGACAACGCGGCTCGCCTCTTGCTCGTCCAGACGCCGGCCGTCTTCGATCTTGACGGATGAAAGCATCAAGGGAAGTGTCGCGAAACCCTCCGCGATGTCGTGCCCGATCGGCTTGCCAACCTGGCCCTCGGTTGCGGTGTAATCGAGAACGTCGTCTGCGATTTGAAATGCGAGGCCGATCGACCGACCGTAGGCACGAAGCGCCTGGCGCTGATCCATATCGAGCCCCCCAAGCAGGGCTCCGATGTCGCAGCACGCGGCGAGCAGCGTTGCCGTCTTGGCCTCGATTCGGCGCATGTACTCGTCGACGTCCGTGCTGAACACATAGCGGATCGACTGCTGACGCACCTCACCCGTGCAGATTTCCATGACTGCTTTGGCGAGGATGGCAACAACCTCAGGCGTGTGTGTCAAGGACGCGTATTCGTAAGCCTTCGCGAAATAGAAATCACCGATGACGATGGCGGGCTCATGGCCGAGGGCCGCGGCAACCGTCGGCCGACCGCGCCGGGTCGCGGAGCGGTCGATCACATCGTCATGGACGAGCGTTGCCGCGTGGGTCACCTCGACTGCCATGGCGGCCGGAATCGTGAGGTCGGGATCGTATGTGCCGCACATGGCAGCCAGCACGACGAGCGCAGGCCGGATCCGTTTGCCTCCCGCTTCGAGCAACTCCACCATAGGTCGCCCAACTTCCGGTGGATCTAGCGACGCTGCTTCTCTGAGAACATCCTCGACCTTGCTCAGCTCGAATGCTGCAGGCCCGAAAAGTGATTCCTCTTCGGTCAAGCGCCCTTGAGCGAAAGTCGGTAACCGAGTCCGGGGACCGCCTCCAGGCTCACTCCGGTGTTCGAGCGCTCTGACAGCTTGCGCCTCAAACGCTGCACGTGGGGGTCGACGGAATGATCGTCGAGATCGTGCGGATAGCCCCAAACCTTGTCCCGCAGCTGTGCGCGGGTCAGCACCCGCTCGGGGTTCGCCGCGAGCACGGCCAGCAAGTTGAACTCCGTCATCGTCAGAGTGATCTCGTCTTCGCCGACCTTGACCCGACGCGCGGCGTTGTCGATCTGGAGCGCGCCGATGCTGAGCACGCCTTCACGACCGCCGCCGGTCTCGGCGAGTGCCGAGCGCCGCAGGTGCGCGTTGATCCGAGCGGCGAGGATTCGCGAGTCAAAAGGCTTCGTGATGTAGTCGTCGGCGCCGACCTCGAGGCCGACGACCTCATCCATCCTGGTCGAGCGGCCGGTGAGCATGACCATCGGACTCACAACGCCTTGCCGCCTCAGCTCGCGGATCACCTCGGTGCCGCTGATATCGGGCAGCACCCAGTCCACAAGTACGAGGTCCGGCTGTGCGCTCCGGCCCAGCTCGATGGCCTGCGCGCCCGTACCGGCTTCGACTACGTCATGACCCTGAAGCCGGCAGACCTCGGCCACAAGCATTCGCACGGGAACGTCGTCCTCGACCACCAGGATGCGTCGACGTCGACGAGGTGGCGCGCTGCTCAGTTCTGCGTAGGAGGCGCGAAACCCACCCGTCGTGACTCACGGGCTGAGCGCTTTGGTCTGCGCATCAGGATTACGCGCTTATCCCCCCCGTCGATCACGCTGGCAAGCTCCCAGCCGTCGGCCGCGGCCTCGTGCAGGACCCTGACCACCGTGACGCCATCGCCAACCTGAGCGAGGCTCAGGACCTTGGTCGAGTATTCCCACTCCCGGCTCGGATAGCCAACCGACGGGACCATACCCGTTGCCGTGCCGCGGGCGCCGTCGGGCTGACCAGGCTGGGCCGGCTCCTCCGGCTCCTCTTCGGGATCTTCTTCGAACCTCGGGTCCATCGCCGTCGATTGTAGGCCTGAGTCCCGGGGCGCTCTAGAGTGGCGAATACCCCCGGCGGGGGTCGAACCCGCGCTGGACCGGGTTTAAGCCGGCTGCCTCTGCCATTGGGCTACGGGGGCAAATCAATTTTGCCTCCGAAGCACCGCCATCAGTCATGGTCAGTCGTAGTCGAAGAAGCCCTTGCCCGTCTTGTGGCCGAGACGGCCCTCGTCGACCAGGCGGCGCAGCACCTCGGGGGGCTCAAGGCCTTCGCCAAGGCGGTGCCGGTCCTGCATCGCACCGTAGAAGACGTCGAGGCCGCTGAAATCGAGGAGGTGGAAGGGGCCCATCGGCCAGTTCAGGCCTTTCTGAACCGCGATGTCGATGTCTTCGGCGCTTGCATAACCACCCTCGAGCAAGCGCATCGCCTCTTCCGATGCGGCAAACAGGATGCGGTTGACGATGAACCCCCAGATCTCCTTGTTGATGAGGACGGGGGTGCGGTCGATGCTGCGCACGAACTCCATAGCTGTCTGCACTGTGTCATCCGACGTTCTCGGTCCGCGGACCACCTCGCAGAGCTGCATCACGGTGACCGGGTGGAAGAAGTGCATGTTGCAGCAGCGCTCCGGTCGCCCCGCGAAGTCGGCGAGCCGGCTGATCGCGATCGTGCTGGAGTTGCTGGCCAGGATCGCGTCGATCTTGGCGTGCTTGCCGAGGACCTCGAAGACGCTCTTCTTGGCGTCGATGTTCTCGATCACAGCTTCGATGATGAGGTCAGCCTCTGGTGTGGAGGCCACCAGGTCGCTCGAGTCCTTGATGCGGCTCAGCGCATGTTCCGCCTTTTCCTTTGTGAGGCGGCCTTTTTCCACCGACCGGTCAAGCAGCTTCTGGTTTTGGGCCCGTGATTTGTCGAGCTGACCCGCCACGGTGTCGACCAGGGTGACGCCGTAGCGGCCGCTCAACGCGGTCTGGAGCGCGATCTGGGAACCCATCGTCCCCGCACCCACGATCATCACGCGCTTCAATTCATGCATGCGGGTGAGCATGAAGCAATTCGAGGAAGCGGCGCAGGCGGCGATCGACTCGATTCCCGAGCAGTTCCAGCCTTACCTCGAAAACACCGTGTTCGTCCTCGAGGAGCGCTCGCCGGAGGGGTTGATGGGGCTGTACGAAGGAGCAGGAGCGTTGGCATCAGGAGAAGGCATGCCGGAGCGCATCACACTTTTCAAGCACTCGCATGAGCAGTCGAGCCGGAGCTTCGAGGAGCTCGTGGAAGAGGTGCGGCGGACCATCCTGCACGAGGTCGGCCACCACTTCGGGATGGAGGAGGACGATCTACCTTATTAATGCAGCGTCCAGAACGTGCGGTCCCAGAGGATGAGCGGGTCGCCCGCTCCGATGGCCGCGGCTTGGACCTCTCCCACGCAGATGTCGTGGTCACCGGCTTCATGCACATGCGCAACGTGGCACTCGAGCCAGGCGGCGCATCCCTCGACGAGCGGGATCCCATTCGCGCCCAGGCGATGAGGCACCGTGCGCCAGGTCAGGTCGATGCTCGGGGCCCGACCCGCGAACCGATCGGCGATGAACTCCTGCGATCGGGTCAGCAAGCTGACGTTGAACGCCTTCGTTTCGAGAACGACGGTGCGGGTGGCGGACTCGCGCTCCAGCCCGACGAGAACCATCGGAGGTTCGAGCGAGATCGAGACAAGGCTGCTCGCGGTGAGGCCGCGAAACTCGTCACCGATGCGGGCGCTGATCACGACTACTCCGGCGGGAAGCCGCGCCATCGCGTCTCGGAAATGCTGGCTGGACACGTGCCGTGCACAGCCTAGCGGTCAGGTTGGCTGGGAGAACCTCGAGGGTAAAATCGGATACTCGGCGGCGACGTAGCCAAGTGGTAAGGCAGAGGTCTGCAAAACCTCCATCCCCAGTTCGATTCTGGGCGTCGCCTCCAATCCAGATCCGGATCCCCGCAGGGCAGCGCTTCGCCACGTGAGGCGGACGCCCCCACCCAGGTTGTCTCGTAGCCGGTATACGGCCCGGAAGCCGCTATACGGCCCGGAGCGGTCTCGGCCCCGACGCCCGCCCTGCGTCCAACCTAGGCCGAACCAGGTCTCCTGTCGATGGGAAATAGCACCCATTCGCCTTGGGCCACCTGGCGTCAGGTCGACTGCGGACCTGTCTGCGTCATGGCCAGGTACAGCAGCGTCAGATAGAAAGCCCACATCGCCCCCAGCACGACCGCGCACAGGCCGGCGATCATGCCCGCCAACGCCGCGCCCGCGCCACCCTTCGCGCGGGCTGAACGCTTGATGCGGCCACGGGCGCGCAATCCGAGGACGATCGCGGTGATCCCCAGGATCACGCCCGGCACCCCATACAGGCTCACGGCCGGCAACGCGAAAAGCCCGACCACCAGCGCGGCGGTGGCCATCCCCTCGTTTGGCCGAAAGGCCGTCTGCCCGAACATGTCTGGCGGAGGAGGCGGCGGAACTGCTGCCACAGCCGGATGTTAAGGCAGGTAAGCCGGGCGTTAAGGCCTCCGCTACACTCGAAAATGAATATGCGGCCGGGCACCGCCGCCCCGGTCGTCAGGCTGCAGCGTTAGCGAGGAGAGCGGATGGCCGTCTCGCAGATCAAGATGCCCCAGCTGGGCGAATCCGTGACCGAGGGAACCGTGGACAAGTGGCTCAAGCACGAGGGCGATTTCGTCAAGCGCGATGAGCCGCTCGTGGAGGTAGTTACGGACAAGGTCAACGCCGAGATTCCTTCGCCATTTGAAGGCAAGCTCGTGAAGATCGCAGTCAGCGAAGGCGAAACCGTTCGCGTGGGCGCCGTCATCGCGCAGATCGAGACCGGCGCCGCGGCTGCGGGCGCCGCGACCCAACCGAAGCCGAAGGAAGCGGGCGTCGCGCAGACTGAGGCGCCGCCCGGACCGGCCGGTGGCAACGCCCCAGCGCCGGCGGCCGCTCCGCCGGCAGAGGTCGCGGACGGCGGGGACAGGCAAAGACTTTCACCGGCCGTGCGCAAGCTGGCCGCCGAGCACGGCATCGACCCAAGCTCGCTGCGCGGTTCCGGGATGGCCGGCCGTGTGACCCGGGACGACGTGCTAGCCGCGGTCGGCGGGCAGCAGGCAGCGGCCAAGGCTCAGGCGCCTCCGGCACCGGCGCACCCGGCTGCACCGGCTGCTACAGCGCCCGCTCGAGCCGATGGCGCTCGGGAGGAGCTCGTGAAGCTGAGCGTCATGCGCAAGTCGATCGCCGAGCACATGGTGCGCAGCCTTGCCACCTCCCCCCACGCGTGGACGCTCCAGGAGATCGACATGACCAGCCTCGTCCGGTATCGCGAGACGGAGAAGGACAACTTCAAGGCGCGTCACGGGGTAGCGCTCACGTACCTCCCGTTCGTCGCCCAGATTCTCTGTGAGGCGTTGAAGCAGTTCTCGTGGCTCAACTCCACGTGGACCGACGAGGGTGTGATCCTCAAGCGCTATGTCAACCTCGGCATCGCGGTCTCCATCCCCGACGGCCTGATCGTTCCGGTCGTCAAGGACGCAGACAAGCTTGGCTTCACGGACCTCGTGCGAGTCATCAATGACCTCGTCGAGCGGGCGCGCAACAAGCAGCTGAAGCCAGAAGACGTGCAAGGCGGCACGTTCACGCTCAACAACACCGGCGCGACCGGGTCGATCGCGAGCCAGCCCATCATCAACCAGCCGCAAGCCGCGATCCTGACCACGGAATCAATCGTCAAGCGCGCCGTTGTAATCGACGAGGCGATCGCTATGCGCCACATGATGAACATGTGTCTCAGCTTTGATCACCGCATCATCGACGGCATGACGGCGGGCCAGTTCTTGGCCGTGATGAAGAAGCGGCTCGAGGAATGGACGCCCGGTAGCATTCGGCTGTGAGCACGACAGAGTCCCTCCGACCCGCACCGATCCCGGAGTGGATTCGCGTCCGGGTGACTGAAGGTGAAAACTTCAAAGAGCTGAAGCAGATCGTCCAGGGCCGCCGCCTACACACGGTCTGCGAAGAGGCGCGCTGCCCAAACATCTTCGACTGCTGGAACCGAAAAACCGCGACATTCATGATCCTCGGCGACGTCTGTACGCGTGCCTGCAGATTTTGCGCGGTCACGTCAGGGCGGCCATCGGAGCTCGACCTTGGCGAACCGCTTCGCGTTGCGGAATCCGTAGCTGAGCTCGGTCTGAAGCACGCCGTGATCACGTCGGTTGACCGCGACGACCTCAAAGATGGGGGAGCGGGCGTCTTCGCGCGCACCATCCGCGCAATCCGGCGCCGAAGCCCGGCAACAACGATCGAGGTGCTGACACCTGACTTCCAGGGCGACTTCGACGCGGTGCGGACGGTCGTCAACGCGAGACCCGATATCTTCAACCACAACACCGAGACCGTGCCTCGTCTGTACGCGCGCATCCGGCCGAAGGCCGTTTACGCGAACAGCCTCGCCCTCCTGCGCCACGTCAAGGCCCTGGCGCCTGAGATGGTCACCAAGTCCGGCTTGATGGTGGGGCTGGGTGAGACCGAAGACGAGTTGGTCGACGTCTTCCGCAACATGCGGGCGCACAACATCGACGTGCTGACCGTCGGCCAGTACCTTCGGCCGTCGAAGAAGCACGCCGAGGTGGTCCGTTATTACCGACCTGAAGAGTTCATGCGCTTGAAGGAACAAGCGCTCGCCATGGGCTTCGGCCACGTCGAAGCGGGTCCCCTGGTGCGGTCCTCTTACCACGCCGATGAGCAGATCCCTGCCGCGCGTAAGAGCCTCCTGGCTGGGTAGCGTCCCTTACCGCAAAGCCTGGGACCTCCAGGCCGCGCTGGTGAGGGAGCGACGCGAGGGAGGCGGCGAGGACGCTCTCCTCCTGCTCGAGCACCCGCACGTCTTCACGATGGGCAAGGCGGCGACCTCCGACCACCTCTTGTGGGATGAAGAAGAACGGGCGCGCCGGGGCGTCGAGGTCGTCTGGTCAGACAGGGGCGGCGAGGCCACCTATCACGGGCCCGGCCAGCTGGTGGGTTATCCAGTGCTCGACCTGGAGCAGCTCGGGCTGACCATCCCTGAATACCTCGAGCGGCTGGAGCAGTCGCTCGTCCACTACCTGGACGAGCTTGGTATTGACTCTGAGCCGGGCGCGCCGGGCTTGACCGGCGTCTGGCGCGGCGGCGAAAAGCTGGCCGCGATTGGCATCAAGCTCAACCGTTCGGTGGTCAGCCACGGCTTCGCCTTGAACCTGACCACCGACCTCGGCTACTTCGACGGGATAGTCCCCTGCGGGCACGCAGATCTGCGACCGACGTCGGTGGAAGCCGTAACGGGGCGTCCGACCGAGACAAGCGCGGCGGCGGGGGCCTACGCCAGGCATTTCGAGGCTGTCTTCGCCGTTGGAGTAGATTGGGTGCCGGCTGCGAGCCTGGGACGGCCCCGGGGAACGCCCGTACGCACCTAGCGGAATACGGCGCGTTACCCATCCGGTATTCATTACGTGAGGTCTCTTGAGAGATCGGGCGAGAGGCGGTTACTCGGTTTGGCCTCGATCGTTATCGGGTAAGTGAAATATGAGCATGGCAACGAATCGCAAGACGGCTGACAAGACCCGCCCCGAGCTGGTGCCGGCCCCCGGGGAGCCCAAGGTCCTCGTCAACCGCCGGCGCCTGTTCGTCGACCCGCGGCAGCTCCGTGTCCGCCACCTGGCGAGCAAGGAAGCGGCTCGGCGCGGCCGGGAAGCCGCCCGCCAGCTGCGACTGCAGGAACAGCAGAGCTCAGCCGCCTGATCGGCGGTTGCTTACCGTTCGTAAGTCGGGTGAACCCGGTCTGGTAAAATCCGCTTCTGCCGAATCGCTCGGCGCCTGCTGATTTCCGCGGCGCAACATACCGCCGCCTAGCCCGAGGGAAGCCACTACATGAGCAAAACCGTTGAACTCGTCTCGCTGGCCAGCATCGTTCCACCCCTGAACCACGAGGTCAGCGGGGGCTTCAACGCGATGGTGAACGGAAAGCAGGTTCGGGTAAGGGCCGTCCTGGAGCGGACGGTGGTGATCGAGCACCAGGAAGGCGGCGAGCGAAGCGTCGTCCGCAAGGACAGCTGCATGGTGAAGCCATCGGCGGTCGCGTTCGTCCCGGGCAATCCCAACAACGGCGTCGGGCCGCGTCAGTGGCGCCGGCTGCCGGGCAAACCCCCCGCTCCAGCCAAGCAATAGCCCCGGGCCTGGGCTAGTCGATGTGCTTGAGCGCGACCAGGGTCAGGAAGGGATGAAAGTTCTTTGAAAGCGCGACCTCTTCGAACGCCTTTCGCGCCTCGTTAAAGCGGCTCTTCGCCCACACCTCTTCCCCGTACCTCTCTCGCAACGTGGCCATCTCATCGTCGGCGATCTCGCGCACCAAGTCGGCGTTGACCGTCGGACCTTCGGCCAGGCGCGATGCATGCTTGGCCCACTGCCACACCTGCGACCTCGAGATCTCGGCGGTCGCGACGTCCTCCATCAGGTTGTTGATCGCGGCCGCTCCGGTCCCGCGCATCCACGACTCGATGTACTGGATACCGACGCTGACGTTCATGCGCAGACCGTTCTCCGTGATCGTGCCGCCGGGTACCTTCACGTCGGTCAACTGACCAGCCTTCACGTCGACTTCGGGCCGCTGCCTCTCGAGCTGGTTCGGGCGATGGCCGAGCACGCGGTCGAAAGCCTCGGTCGCCGTAGGCACGAGGTCTGGATGGGCAACCCAGGTGCCATCGAATCCATCGTTCGCCTCGCGGTCTTTGTCTTCCTTGACCTTGGCGAGCGCTACTCGATTCACCTCGGGATCGCGGCGGGACGGAATGAATGCCGCCATGCCGCCCATCGCATGCGCTCCGCGTCGGTGACACGTCTTCACCAGAAGCTCGGTGTAAGAGCGCATGAACGGCACGGTCATCGTCACCTGCGCGCGGTCGGGCAGCACGAACTCCGGGCGGTTGCGGAACTTCTTGATGATGCTGAAGATGTAGTCCCAGCGGCCCGCGTTCAGCCCTGCCGAGTGGTCGCGCAGCTCGTAAAGGATCTCGTCCATCTCGAATGCGGCCAGGATTGTCTCGATGAGGACCGTGGCCCGAATCGTGCCCCTCGGCACGCCCAGCTCGTCCTGCGCCAGGTTGAAAACGTCGTTCCAGAGGCGAGCCTCCAGGTGGCTCTCCAGCTTGGGCAGATAGAAGTAAGGACCGCTACCCTTTTTGAGCAGGCGCTTCGCGTTGTGGAACAAGTAGAGGCCGAAGTCGAAGAGGCTGCCTGACATCGGCTTGCCGTCAACCTCGACGTGTCTTTCATCGAGGTGCCAGCCGCGGGGCCGCACGAGAAGGGTCGCGACTTTGTCGTTCAGCCGGTATTCCTTGCCTTCCGGGCTCGTGAAATCGATGCGGCGCTCGATCGCATCGATCAGGTTGACCTGGCCTTCGACCAAGTTCGACCACGTCGGCGAGTTCGCGTCCTCGAAGTCGGCCATGAACACTCGCGCGCCAGAGTTGAGCGCGTTGATGAGCATCTTGCGATCAGTCGGACCCGTGATCTCGACGCGCCGATCCTGCAGGTCCTTCGGTGCAGACACCACCGTCCAGTCCGAATCGCGAACCGAGCTCGTGGTGACCAGGAACTGCGGCATCTCGCCTGCCTCGATCCGCGTCTGGCGTTCGTCGCGCAGGCGCAGCAGCTCCTGCCTTCGACCAGCGAACTCGCGCTGCAGCTTGGCTACGAAACCGAGGGCCTGCGGCGTGAGGACTTCGCTTGCGCGGCCCTCCACCGCCCCCTTCAGCTGGACTTGCTGGGTGGTGGCCATCGCCACCAATCTACCTGAGGTCCTTACTTCCCGGCGAGGCGCTCCACGATCGGCGCCAGCTGGTCGGCCACCTCGCCCGGAACGATCACGTGCGAGAAGCCGAAACGCTCGCGCCGCGCCTTCAGATCGTCCTCGATCTGCTCGATGGTCCCGAGCAGGAAATGCGGCATCTCGAGCACATCTCGAGCTTCGAGTCCCATCGAGGGAGCAATCGCGGACGCGATCGACTCCCGGTCACTGGTTACGCTCGCGAAGAACACGGTGAAACCCAGCTCGATCGAGTCCAGCCGGTCGCCGGCCGCCTCCCTGATCCAGCCGACCTTTTCCTCAGTCGCCGCGGCCACTCCGGTTTGAACCAGCTTCGGGTTGACGCGCCCCTCGCGAAGGTTGTAGTTCACGTGCACGATGTCGGCTTCACGTGCGGCGAGCCGCAGCATCTTGCGTCCGCCGCCTCCAAGGAGCAGAGGGGGATGAGGCTTCTGGACCGGTAGGGGCGCCCCCTCCAGGCGAGTGATCGAATAGTACTTGCCCTGGAATGAAAACTCTGCCCCGGCAAAGAACTTCTTCACGATGGTGACCGCTTCGGCGAGGCGCTCGATCCGCGTGCCCGGAGAGTCGAAAGGGATTCCCGCCTGCTCATAGTCCGAGACCATCCAACCGGCGCCGAGTCCCAGGTCCAGCCGGCCGTCCGACAGGAGATCGAGGGTCGCCGCCTCTTTGGCCAGCACCACAGGGTGCCGGTAATCGTTGTCGAACACAAGCGAGCCGATGCGCAGTTTGGTCGTGGCGTCGGCCGCCGCCATCAGCGCCGCGATGGCGCCGAGCTGGTCGCCGAAGTGGTCCGGGAGGTAGACGGCCGAATACGCCATCGATTCCAGCGCCCGCACCTTGTCGCGCCAGTGCTTGGCGCTGTGAGCCCGGTGCTCCTGGACGTCGAATCTAAAAGCGCGGTGGCCGGGCACGCGTCGACACTAGCGGCTGATGGTGCCGAGGGCCGGATTTGAACCGGCGACACCTTGATTTTCAGTCAAGTGCTCTACCAAGCTGAGCTACCTCGGCACGGCGGGTAATTTTATCGGCGGACTGGTGGCCGCCACCGGGTCCCATTGACAGCACATCCTGGTGTTGACAGACTACGGGCCCGATCGTGAGTGTCCCCATGACCCTTCATTCGCTCACGTCTGGTGGCCGCCGGTGCGCCGCCCTTGCCGCCGTCACGGTTTGGATGCTTGGTGCCGCATGTGGAGCAAGCAGCTCTTCGTCGAGCTCTAACGAGTCGCCAACAGCCAGCCCAACCACGGCCACACACATCGCGTCGGTCGATGCCTGCTCCCTTGTCACCGCCGCCGAGGCATCGACGGCTGTCGGCACGACGGTGACAGACCTCACGGCCGGCGCCGGCGCGCAAACACCGGGAATCTGCATCTACGGCAGCTCCAACGGCGATGCCTCGATATTCGTCCTCGCTCAGGTCTATCCGGACACGTCGACTGCTGATTCGGTGTCACCCGAGCAGATGGCCGCCGTCCTGAACGGTCAGATGGGCGTGGGCAACGCCAAGGCAGTCCAGGGCATCGGCGACAAGGCTTTTGAATACACCGCGACGAGCAGCACTGGCGGCGGGATCGCGATTTTCGTCTTCAAGGCGAATGTGGTCCTGATGATCGCCGTCAGTCCGACCACCAACTCCAGCAAGGTCGAGACGCTAGCCAAAGCAGCAGTCGGCCGCTTCTAACCACCATCCGGCTCCAACCAGATTGCGAACTGCCCATTTGTTCGCGCGCTTGCTGAGGGCTAGGCTTCTCGGCGGAGAGGTGCTATGAGCAATGCCAATTGGTATTCCATCGGCAGATCACTCGCGCTCCTCTTTGCCGCCGGGTGGTTCGCGGGCATATGGATCTTCACGCTGGTGAGCTTCGCGATCATCTCGCCCAGGCCGCCGGACGCTGCCGATCGTGTTGCGCACTATGCGTATGAGCGGGCCGTATATCCGCAGCTGTACGCAGCTGTAATTTGCATCGTCATCGCAATGCTCTGCCTGATTGGGCTCGGGCTCGTCCTGAGACATTCGCTTGGCCCCGACGGTGCTCGCCAGCAATTGATGGCAGCCGCGTTCGGCGCGGCGGGGCTGTTCGGAGCTCTCTGGTTGTTCCTGACGCTCGGCCTGTTGCAGGCAGTGGTCAACGTGAGTCAAGGCGCTTCGAGTGAAACGCTGAGGACCCTGACTGACACTAGCGCCTTGATAGAGTCTCCTGCGAACTGGCTCCAGCGTGCATTCCTACTTCTAGCCGGTCTAGGCACCTATTGGTCGAGTCGCCTTGCCCTCGAGAAAGGTTCGCTGCCGCGGGGGTGGGCGTTCCTCGGCTTCGTTCTCATGGCCCTCTACGTATTGGGCCTGTTGAGCCTTCTCGCACGTGACGCCGGCATACCCGTTCCGGACGCGATCGGCGGATTGCTGATTCTCCTTAGCGGCGGGATCGTTGCTCCAGTCTGGGGCGCGTGGCTTGCGGTGCGGCTCTGGCGACCTCTTGAGTCAGTGGGCGGTGATGGACTTGAACCAACGACCTCCTCGGTGTAAGCGAGGCGCTCTAGCCAGCTGAGCTAACCGCCCGTCGATTGCGCGGTAGCCAGTCTACCCACCCGGCAGCAGACCCAATGCCGCATTGAGCTGCGTGTCTTTGGCGTAGCCCTGCGACGGCTGCGACACGTCGTAGGCGTCGGTCGGAGTCGGCAGCGTGACCGTGACGTCAGGCGTCAGGCCCTTGTGGTCGATCGTCTGGCCGTTCGGCAGAAACCATCGCTGCACGGTCAAGTGAAGGTCCGATCCGTCGCTCAGCACAAAGTCCTCCTGCACCGAACCCTTGCCGAACGTGGTTGTGCCGACGAGCTTCCCGCGCTGGTGGACCTGCAGCGACCCGGCCACGATCTCGGCCGCGGATGCACTGTTGGCGTCGACCAGCACGATCAGTGGCACGGTTGGCGCACCGTGCTGCGAGCCGACCTGGTGCCGGTCCACCCCGCTCCGGCCGTGCGTCTCGAAGGTCTCACCAGTTGACACGAACTGGCTGATCACGTCGTCGGCCGCTGAGATGAATCCGCCGGGGTCGCCGCGCAGGTCGAGGACCATGCCGGACGCCCCCGGCAAACCGGTCTTCAGCGCCGCCGAAAACTCGGTCGACGTGTTGGAGGCGAACGAGTAGATCCGGACGTACAGCACGTGGTTGCCAACCGTGGCTGACCGCACGGTCGGCACCTGGATCTGCGCCCTCGTGATCGTGAATGTCATCGACTCGGTACCTCGCAGGATGGTCAGGGTGACCTTGGTCCCTTCAGGTCCTTGAATCAGGGCAGTCGCCTGGTCGGCGGTGATGCCTTTGATGTCTTTGTCGCCGACTTTCACTACCTGGTCGCCAGCCTTCAGTCCCGCAAACGCGGCGGGCGAACCGGGCACAGTCCCCGAAATCACCGGATAGCCGGTGCTGAAACTCAAATAGATCCCGATGCCCGTGTATTTGCCCTGATAACTCTGCTGCAGCCGCTTGTACTGGTCGGGGTCGAAGTACACCGTGAACGGATCGCCCAGGCTGTTCACGAGCCCCTGCACCGTGCCGTGCGACAGCTTTGTGGAGTCGAGGTTGCCGTCAACATAGTCGGCCTGGATCAGACGAACCGCCTCTTGAACCTGGCTGAGGTCGACATTCGACTCAGACCGGTGTCCTATGAATGGGACGTACTCGGGAAATCGCTGATCGACGTAGACGCCGCCCACGAAGCCGATGACTAGGAAGAGAAGGCCCGGGACGAAACCGAGCAACATCGAGAGGACGGCGCCACCCCGCAGGGCGACGCTTCGATTCATCTCAGCAGACTAGCAACCGAGCCAGATGCACGGGTCTTTGTAGACGCCATTGACACGGATCTCGAAATGCACATGCGGTCCTGTCGACCAGCCGGTCGAACCCTCGAATGCCACGGTCGTTCCGCGCGGCACGACCTGCCCGGTGCCGAGGCCCGGAGCGTATCCGGCGAGATGGCCGTAGTAAGTCGAATAGCCATTCCCGTGAATGATCACCAGCAGATTTCCGTAACCGACGCTGCCCGGGTACAGATAGGCCACACCCGTATCAGCGGCGACGATCGGCGTGCCATACGGCCCGGCGATGTCGATGCCGGTGTGGATCTTGTGCGGGTAAGGGCAGCTGGGCTCATACACCTCGAGGTAGAAGCTCGAGCAGCCGAACCGCTGGCTCATACACCCAGGGCCGCAGTTCGGCTCGGGCCATTCGAACACCCCGTTGCCGCCGCCGGCCTTCACCGCGGCTGCAGCGTACTCCCGCGCCCGCTCTGCCACCTGCGCATCGATGGCCGCCCGCTCAGCCTGGACCGCGTCGTACTGGGCCGCCAGCTGTGCGACCAGCTGCTTCTCAAACGCAAGAGCAGCCGCCTCGGTGGCGAGATTCTTCTCGAGGTCTGCCTCCGCCTCCTGCTGCTGCTTGAGCAGCGCTGAGACCTGGCTTCGCTCACCGTCGAGGTCGGTGTTGGCTTGCGCGATCTGTGAGTGCTCCTCCTCGAGGCCGACCAGGAGCCTGCGGTCGGAAGAAGCAACCTGTTGCGCACCGACCATGCGGTTCAAGAGCTGGTTGATGCTGTTGGCCGTCAAAACCAGGCGCACGTAGTTGACGCCGCCATGCGAATCGACGTAACGAAGCCGCTGGTTCAGAAGCTGCTCGCGGACGGTGACGTGCGCGTTCTGCCGGATCAGAGAAGCTTCGCCAAACCTGATCTTGCGGCTGAGCTCATCGATGGCTGCCTGCGTCTGGGCGATCAGCGCCTTTTGCGCAGCGATCTGGGATTGAAGGCTGGCGATCATGGCGTCGATGGCGTTGATCTGGTTGATCGTGTTGTTGATCTTCGACTGGATGTTGATGAGCTGGTTCTGGTTGTTGACCTGCTGCCCGATGCCCTGGTTGTAGGCGACGCAAGCCTGATATACGGCCGGCGGATCGCCCGAGTAGCAGAAGATGGCCGAGGCGTTGTGCACCGACTGTGGAGCCCACGCGGTGGCGGCCAGGATCGCGGCGATCAGCAGGCGAGCCCTCAAACCGTCAGATCCTCACGTAACGGCGGACGCCGATGTAGCTCCCCAGCGCGCCCAACAGCGCACCCGCCAGGAGCAGGTCCTGGGCGAGGATCGTGATGAACCGCGGGTCGTAGCTCAGAGGGATGAACCCGATATCGGATTTGAAACGATCGACCGCAGGTGGGTAGGCGACAACGAGCAGGGCGAGAGCGATCGAAGCCGCGATGAGCCCGGTCATGATGCCCTCGATCACGAAAGGCCCGCGGACAAACCATTCCGTCGCGCCGACGAGCTTCATCACCTCGATCTCCTTGCGGCGGTGATAGACCGCCGTGCGGATCGTGTTCATCACGATCACGACCGAAACGAGCATCAGGATCAAAAGAAGCGCAACGCCGGCCAGGCTGAGCCAGGACGACAGCTCGAGCATCCGGTTGACGAAGTCACCCTGGTAGTTGGTCGGATCGGTCGGATCGACACCCGACCAGCGCCGGGCGACGGTGTCGATGCCGGCGACGTCGCTCAGATTCTTGACGTGGACCTCGAGCTTCGCGTCAAGGGGATTGCCTTCGATCTGCTGAGCGAAGACGACGTTTTGCGGATCCGCTTTGAATTGAGCGAGCGCCTCGTCTTTCGTGATGAATCGCACGCTGGCCACGCGCGGGTCCGCGGTCAGCACCTGCTCGAAGTCGTAGACACTCTGCAGCGGCGTGTCGTCGGACACGTTGATCGAGATCTCGCTTACCTTCGCGCGAAAGCCGTCCAGCACCTGAGAGAGGGCGTGACCGACCAGGAGATTGATCCCGGCCAGAATCAGGATGAGCGTGATCGACAGAACCGCGGCCAGGCTCACGGCCAGGTTCCGCCAGAAGCTCTGCCAGGCGCTATTGAGCGCGAACTTGAGGTTTCGCAACATCATCGTGATACCTGCCTGAACGGTCGTCTCTTGCGATTTGGCCCGCGTCGATTGCGACGACGCGGCGTCGGAGAAGGTCCACGATCTCGCGGTTGTGCGTCGCCATCACCACGGTGGCGCCGCGCGCGTTGATGCGCAGGAACAGCTGCATGATCTCCCACGCGGTCGCGGGGTCCAGGTTTCCGGTGGGCTCGTCGGCGATTATGAATCGCGGCGCGTGCACCAGCGCGCGGGCGATCGCGACGCGCTGCTGCTCGCCACCGGAGAGGTTTGCCGGATACGTGTTCTCTTTCGCCGAGAGGCTGACCGTATCGAGCGCCTCCGCCACTCGGTCCCGCACGTGCTGATCGGGCTCGCCGAGAACGCGCAAGGCAAAAGCCACGTTTTCGTAGACGGTCAGGTTCGGCAGCAGCTTGAAGTCCTGGAAGACGAGGCCGACCTTGCGCCGGTAGTACGGCAGCTTGCGCCGCTTCATACGGCCCAGCTCGATGCCGTCGACGAAGATCTTGCCCTTGGTCGGCTTCTCCTCTCGGATCAGCAGGCGCACGACAGTGGACTTGCCGGCGCCAGAGGGGCCAACCAGGAAGAGGAAGTCGCCCTCGGGCACCTCGAGGTTGATGTCGCGAAGGGCTTCAGTTCCAGTCGGATACGTCTTGAAGACGCGCTGGAAGCTGATCACCGGCCGGCTCTCGAAATCTGGTGTCAAAACCATTGGCTGCGTCTCTTGCTGTGGCGTTACGCGCCTGCGGGCGCGCGTGGCTAGGTCGCGGGCAGTATAACCCATGCCCCGTTTGGCTCCAACCCCTTCCAAGAGTGCCAACCATTGGCCTTAACGGACGAGCCCTAGGAGGCTTGCGCGACCCAGATTTCTGACGTTGCATTACGACGTCTGCGCGACCGCGCTGCTCTGACTCAGCCGCCACCGCAGCCACGCCTCGATGAAGGGATCGATCTCGCCGTCCAGCACGGCCTGGGCGTTGCCGACCTCGAGCCCCGTCCGCACGTCCTTGACGAGGGTGTACGGCTGCAGCACGTAGTTGCGGATCTGGGAGCCGAACTCGGCCGGCATGACCTGGCCGCGGATCTGGTCGAGGTGCTCCGCCGCCTCCTGCTGCTGGCGCTGGAAGAGCCGCGCTTTCAGCACCTTCATCGCGGTCTCGCGGTTCTTCATCTGCGATCGCTCGTTCTGGCAGGTGACGACGATCCCGGTCGGCAGGTGCGTGAGGCGGATCGCGGAATCGGTCTTGTTGACGTGCTGTCCACCCGCCCCTGTCGAGCGGTAGGTGTCGATGCGAAGGTCGTTGGGGTTGATCACGATCCCAGCCTCATCCGTGCTCTCGAGCTCGGGCATCACCTCGACCAGGGCGAATGAGGTGTGGCGGCGGTGGTTTTGGTCGAATGGTGAGATACGCACGAGGCGGTGCACGCCGTGCTCGGAGCGCAGCAAGCCATAGGCGCGGGGCCCCCGGACGATGAGGGTGACGCTCTTGAGCCCTGCCTCCTCACCTCGTGACTCGTCGATGATCTCCGTCTCGAAGCCTCGCCGCTCCGCCCACTTGAGATACATGCGCAGCAGCATCTCGACCCAGTCCTGAGCCTCCACCCCACCCTGGCCTACCGAGATCGTGACCACGGCGTTGTGGCTGGCGTACGGATCGGTGAAGAGCAGGTCGAGCTCGCGCCGGCGGAGCTCATCGGCGATAGCCACGCCTTCCTGAGCCACCTGCTTCTCGAGCTCAGGATCGCCCTCTGCCAGCTGGTCCAGCTCCACGAGGTCGCGGGCGCGCCGCTCCAGACGCTCCCACGTGTTGACAATCTCCCGGTTCTCGGCACCCTCGCGCGCGACCTGGCCCGCCGAGCGCGGGTCATCCCACGCCCCCGGCTTGGTCAGCTCAGCGTCTAGTTCGTCCGCCCGCTTTGCTTTCGCGGGTAGGTCAAAGGTGCTCCTTGAGCTGCAGGATCCTGTTCAGAAGCTCTTTCGGGTCTAGTTCAGCGTCCATTACTTACCGTGGCACCTCTTGTACTTCTTGCCTGATCCGCACCAGCAGGGATCGTTGCGTCCGATTTTATGTTGCGCCGCGGCGCCGGAAGCAGCACCGACCGGCACAGGCGCCGAGGCAGCCGCAAGGGGGGCCGCGCGCCGCTGCTGAGGCGTCGCTCCGCGCCCTGCCCCGTTCGATCCGTCGACCTCTCCGGGTCCACTCTCGGTCAGCTGTCTGACGAGCGGCGGAGCCGGGGGAGGCGGCGCGTTGCGCTGCACCTGCACGCGGTAGATGTTCGCGACGATCGACGACTCGATCCGGTCGCGCAATTCGTTGAACATCTCGAACGCTTCGTTCTTGTACTCGACCAACGGATCACGCTGGCCGTACGCCCGGAGTGCGATGCCCTCGCGGAAGTGCTCCATCTGGGTCAGATACTCCATCCACTGCCAGTCGATCGTGCGCAGCATCACGTCACGCTCCACCATGGGCATCAGGTCCGCACCGACTTCCTCGGTCTTTCGGTCGTAGGCGTCGGACGCGGACCCGTAGAGATACTCGACCAGACTTTCGGGACCCTTCCCCAGCGCCTCATCAGGGATTTGAGTCCCAGGCGCCAGGGGCAGGTACGCGGACAGGTACTTCACCAGCCCGTCGAGATCCCAGTTCTCGGCGTGGCGGCTCTGGCAGTGCTGATCGACACCCTTCTGGATGATCTCGCGCACGTAGCCTAGGATGTTGCCGCGCGCGTCAGCGCCTTCGAGGACCTTGCGGCGCTCCTCGTAGACGATCTGACGCTGCTTGTTCATGACGTCGTCGTACTCGACCACGTGTTTGCGGGCGTCGAAGTGCATGCCCTCGACCTTCTTCTGAGCGCTCGCGATCGAGCGTGCGACCCAGGGATGCTCGATCGGCTCGACCTCCAGCGTCTCCATCAACCGGCCGATGCGGTCTGCGGCCGGTCCGAAGATCTTCATCAGGTCGTCTTCGAGGGAGATGAAGAACCGGCTCGAGCCAGGATCTCCCTGACGGCCGGCACGACCGCGCAGCTGGTTGTCGATGCGGCGGCTCTCGTGGCGCTCGGTGCCGATGATGTGCAGCCCGCCGACGTCAGTGACGCCAGGGCCGAGCACGATGTCGGTGCCGCGTCCTGCCATGTTGGTGGCAATCGTGACCGCCGCGGGCTGACCCGCCTCCGCGACGACCGCCGCCTCACGTTCGTGCTGTTTGGCGTTGAGCACGTTGTGCTTGACGCCACGTCGTTCGAGCATCTTCGAAAGCCGTTCCGACTTTTCGACCGACACCGTGCCCACGAGCACCGGCCGGTTCAGCTTGTTCATCTCCACGATCTCGTCGATCACAGCCTCGAACTTCGACTTCTCGGTCTTGTAGATGACGTCGGGGCTGTCCGCGCGCACCATCGCGCGGTGCGTGGGGATGACGACGACGTCGAGGCCGTAGATCTTGTGAAACTCCTCCGCCTCGGTCACAGCCGTACCGGTCATCCCGGCCAGCTTTTCGTACTGTCGGAAGTAGTTCTGCACGGTGATCGTGGCGATGGTCTTCTGCTCCTGTTGGACCTTCACGCCTTCCTTCGCCTCGACCGCCTGGTGCAGCCCGTCCGACCAGCGGCGCCCGGGCATCGTGCGGCCGGTGAACTCGTCGACGATGATGACCTCCGCGTCCTTGACGAGGTAGTCGCGGTCGCGCAGGAAGAGCGCCTTCGCCTTCAGCGCCTGGTTGATCTGATGCGCCTCGATCACGTTCTCGAGGTCGTAGATGTTCTTGATTCCAGTCCAGCGCTCCATCTTCGCGATGCCAGTTTCGGTCAGTGAGGCGGACTTGTGCTTCAGGTCGACCTCGTAGTCCTCACCCTCAGTTAGCCGCGCGGCCCAACGCGCGTACTGGTAGTACTTGTCCGTCGATTCATCTGACTGACCGGAGATGATGTGCGGCGTGCGAGCCTCGTCGATCAGGATCGAGTCGACCTCGTCGACGATCCCGTAGTTGAGGTCTCGCTGGCTGCACTGCTCGAGGTCTCGCGCCATGTTGTCGCGCAGGTAGTCGAAGGCCAGCTCTGAGTTCGTCGCGTACGTGATGTCCGCGGCGTAGGCCTCCTTCTTGCTCGCCGGCCGCAGGTGCTGAAGGCGGGGATCGGGATGCGTTTCGTCGAGGTACTCGGGGTCGTAAACAAACGTCGCCGTCGACCCAACGTTCACGCCCACCGTCAGACCGAGCAGGTGATAGATGGGCGCCATCCAACCCGCGTCGCGGCGCGCCAGGTAGTCGTTCACGGTGACCAGATGCACGCCCTTGCCGGCCAGCGCGTTGAGGTACAGCGCGAGGCTGGCGACGAGAGTTTTGCCTTCGCCGGTTTTCATCTCGGCGATCTTTCCCTGGTGCAGGACGATGCCACCGACGAGCTGGACGTCGAAGTGGCGCAGACCCACGGCGCGGCGACTCGCCTCACGGCAGAGGGCGAACGCCTCGATCAGAAGCTCATCGAGGTCTTGACCATCGCGAGCCTTCTCGCGCAGCTCATCGGAGCGAGCGCGCAAGCCCGCGTCGTCGAGCTCTTTGAGCTCGGGTTCGAGCGCCGTGATCGCCTGGGCGATCGAAAGGTGACGCTTGACCTCGCGCTCGTTGGGGTCGAGAAGCCGTGTCAGGATCGCCATGGGGTCTGAACTAGAGGTTACCCGGCCCGGGCGGATCTAAATCCGGGCTAGGGCACTATGGGTTCGATCACGGCCAGCGAGCCGTCTGCCCGCCGAACCAGGATCTGGATCTCGCCCGAGTCCTCGTCCAGGTAGATCACGAAGGGCTGGCTGTCGGCCTGGAGCTCGGATAGAGCCTCTGCCTCGGACATCGGCCTGAGCTTCAGGCGCAGCCGCTCCGGCTCGGCGGGGCGGCGTTTTGCTCGTTCCTCCTGGGGCGGCACCCGAACCGGCGAGACCGCCTGCTTCCGGTGCGTCACCTTCTCCTTGAACGCGACCAGCTGGCGATCGATCCTGTCCAGCGCGAGGTCGAGCGCCGACTGAGGGTCCGCGCCGCGCTCGCGCGCGTGCAGCACAGGCGTGCGCCGGCCGTCGAGGTGCAGGTTTATCCGGCAGACCGAGATCGCCAGCCCGCTTCGCTTCTGCTCCTCGGAGAACTCCACCTCCGCGTCGACCACTTTGCCGAAGTGGCGCTCGAGGCGGTTGAGCTTGCGGAGCGCCGTATCGCGCACTTCCTGCCCCAGACCGTTGGTACGGTCGTGCAGGACGACCTTCACAACCCGAGTATAACCCTGGCTTCGGAGGCTGCCTAGCGGGTCGCCGGCTTGTATCCGGGAGGTGGCGGGAAGAGGGCTATGATCTCCTTCGGAAGCGGGATCCCCTGGTTGAACATCCGGTCCAGGATCTTCGGCCGGAGGCCGGTCGGCTTGAACTCGGCGATGATCTTGCCGTCAGGCGTAGCACCTTTCTGGTCCATCACGAAGATGTCCTGCATCGTGATCACGTCCTGCTCCATGCCCACGATCTCCGATACCGCGGTGACCTTGCGCGACCCATCGCGCAGCCTGTTGAGCTGCACGATCAGGTTGATCGCGCCCGCGACCTGCTGGCGGATAGCGCGTATGGGCAGGTCGACGCCCGCCATGAGAACCAGCGTCTCGAGTCGGGCGAGTGCGTCGCGGGGGCTGTTGGCGTGGAGCGTGGTCATCGAGCCGTCGTGGCCGGTGTTCATCGCCTGCAGCATGTCGAGCGCTTCACCGCTGCGGCACTCGCCGACCACAATGCGCTCGGGGCGCATGCGGAGCGAGTTGATGACCAGGCGCTGGATTGTGATCTCGCCTTCGCCGTTGATGTCCTTGGGCCTCGTCTCGAGGCGGCACACGTGCTCCTGGTGGAGCTGCAGCTCGGCCGCGTCTTCGATGGTCACGATGCGATCCTCGACGGGGATGAAGCCCGAGAGCACGTTGAGAAACGTGGTCTTACCGGTGCCGGTTCCACCCGAGACGATGATGTTCGCCTTGGACAGCACCGCCGCCTTCAGGAATCCAAAGCCGGCTTCGTTGCACGTTCCAAAGCGGATCAGGTCTTCGACCTGGTAGGGGTCGCGAGAGAACTTGCGGATGGTGAGCAGCGGGCCGTTCAGCGCGAGCGGACGGATGACCGCATTGACGCGGGAACCGTCGGCGAGTCGCGCGTCACAAAGCGGTGACCGCTCGTCGATGCGCCGGCCGACGGTGCGAACGATGAACTGGATCACATTGAGAAGCTGGTCTTCGTCGACGAACTTGATGTTCGTGAGCACGACCTTGCCCGCCATTTCTACGTACACGTGGTCGTTGCCGTTGACCATGATCTCGGTTACTCGGTCGTCCCGAATCAGCGGCTCGATCGGCCCGAGCTGCTGGTAGTACTCGTCGATGTTGATGCCCGGGATCCGGACTGCCATTCGGCTAGCCTCCGCTCTTGAATTGGTAAACCGAGCGCCAACTATACGTTAACCCTCGCGATTGAGACCCCCGTTACAGGCCCCGATCCGGCCGCGCGCAATGCGCTTGCGCAGGCATCAAGGGTCGCTCCGGTGGTCGCAACGTCGTCCACCAGCAAGATCGAATCGCCTTCGAGACCCGCACCGCGCCAGCTGAACGCGCCTCTCACGTTGTCGAAGCGCCGCAGCCGGTCGCGGCCGACCTGCGGCGGTGTGGGAACCGTACGTACGAGTTCTCCCTCAGGCGCGTCCAGCGTCATCCGCTTCCGGAGCTCTCGGGCCAGGAGCTCCGCCTGGTTGTAGCCACGCTGGCGCAGGCGGGCGGGATGCAGGGGGACGGCGATCACACAGCGCGCCGCCAGGCCCTCGATGGCGAGCCGCTCCGCGATGAGCTGAGCCAGCGGACCGGAGAGGCGACGCCAGCCCTCGTACTTGAACCGATGCACCGCGCTCTCGATGGGCCCTTCATACGCGACCGCGGAACGCAGGCGCGTCAACGACTTCAACCTGGCTCGGCAGCCACAGTCGCGCCGCGCTGAAGCGACCTCAACGCCGCAGTGTCCACACAGCGGCTCCTCGAGGCGCCGAACCCTCGCCCGACATGCATCACACAGCCAGGCGCCGACTTTGCGACATCCGCCGCAACGCGGCGGCAGCAGGAAGTCAAGAAGAGACACATGGTCAGCGTATGCAAACGAGTCAACGTGCTCTTAACAGGCCGCGCGCCCGTCCTGACCGGTGTCGTCTAGGCTGTCAAAGCCCGGCGTGGCGACAGAATGGGGCTATGACCGATGGGTGTGGGCGCAGGGCAGTGGCTCACTCCTCAGCGCGTGACCAAGATAACCGTCTCGAATGTGGTCGATCGCAATGACGGTCGCAGCAGCGCCTAAGCTAGCCCCATCTAATGAGACTGCGCGTGGCAGTGGTTGGAGCCGGCTTCATAGGTCAGCTACACGCCCGCGTCATCTCCGAGAGTCCCCTCGCGAAGCTCGCGGCGATAGTCGACATTGACCGGGACGCCCGCGAGACGGTCGCCTCACACTTCGGGGTTGACTCGTATCCGTCTGTGGACTCGATCTGTGAAGACCCGGAAGTAGACGCGACGATTGTCGCGGTTCCCGATACCGCCCACGAGGAGCCGGCAACTCGATTGCTCCAGGCAGGCAAGGCGGTGCTGCTCGAGAAGCCCATGGCGCATTCGCTGGATGCCGCGCGCCGCATCGCCGCGGTCGCCCGATCCTCGGGGAGCCGGCTGATGGTGGGACACATCCTGCGGTTTGATCCGCGCTACGCCGGAGCGGCATCCCAGGTTGCGGCGGGCGTCCTGGGTCAGCCGCTGCACGTGACCGCCGGTCGTTTCACCCTCCGTGCTGTTGGGACGCGCATGGCAGGAAGGAGCTCGCCTTGCTTTTATCTCGGCATACACGACATAGACGCCATGCAGTGGGTCACGGGCCGAAGGATCACCCGGCTATACGCACGAGCGGTTGGAACCGTTTCGGACAGCTCGATACCACCGACCGACGACGCGATCTTCGCAACCTGCGAGCTGGAAGGCGGAGTGGTTGGAAACCTGCAATTTGGGTGGACGCTGCCCAACAACTTTCCCTCCGGAATCAATGCACGTCTCGAAGTCGTCGGAACGATGGGAAGTGTGGCCGTCGACACACTCGACCACGGCCTACGGGTTGTCGGTGTCGCAGGAATGACGCTCCCCGACGGGCTCCACTGGCCGGAGACCAACCAGCGGATCACCGGAGACCTGGCCGATGAGGTGAATCACTTTGTCCTCAGCGTTTGCAACGACCAGGACTTCCTTGTGCCCGTCGCTGACGCGGTTCGCAACGTGGCGGTGAATGACGCGATCATCCGGTCCATCACGAGCAACGTCCCTGAGACGGTGGACGTGGTCGCTGATTGAGCTCTCCGTCAGATGACCGCCTGTGAGTTGGAGTAGAAGGAGGCCAAGTCAGCCGCGACCTTGGCCGCGGCGACCGTAAGGAACCGGGCACCCAGCTCGGCGCTGGCGCCGCCAGGGTTGTCGGTGAAGCCGTCGATCGCTTTCCAGGAGCCGTGGATCTCAGCTCGATAGTCCGACCGGAACGGCGGGTTTACGGGGGCCAGATCGGGCCGGCTCGGCCGCTTTTCCCGGACGAGGTGGCCCGCCATCGCCATCATGGCCGCGGTTTCAAAGCCCCCAGCGTGGCCCGGAATGGTCCGGATCGTAGGGCTCCCGGCCTCAACCAGGGCGTCATAGGCCATCGCCCACCACGAGCCGGCGCCGACGGCGACGGGGAGCTCCAATCCCAGATCGCGTGCAACAACCTGAGCCAGCTCGTGGTTGCCGCCGTGGCCGTTGAGATAGAACATGCGCCGGAATCCGCCGGACGCCGCTGACCGTCCGATATCCATCAGCACGCCATAGAGGGAGAGGCTGGTCATCGAAAGAGTTCCCCCAAATGGAATGTGATGCGTCGAACTTCCCACAGGCAACGTTGGCGCCAGCACCACCGGAAAGGAATCCCGTAGCGCCAGCACGACCCGCTCGGCAACGGCTTCCACAAGCATCGAGTCAGTCCCGACGGGAAGGTGCGGCCCGTGCTGTTCGGTCGCACCCAGCGGAACGACGAGGAGGCTCTCGGGCGCGGCTTCGTTCGCTTCGGACCTTGTCATTTCGACAAGGCGTCGAACCGCTCCGCGGTCAATCCCCATCTGGATCGCGGATGTCGAGAACCACACTTTTGATCTGAGTCATGAACCGTATCGATTCCATCCCACCAACGCGCCCCACCCCGCTGCCCTTGCCGGACCACCCGCCGAACGGCGTGCGTCCGTCCCAATACGCCGCCGACTCATTCACGTTCACGACCCCGCACTCCAGCCGCTCTGAGATGTTGAAGGCGGCGTTCATGTCTGACGTGTAGACCGAGGCACACAAACCCAACGTGCAGCTATTGGCGACCGCGATGGCATCCTCGACGTCACGAACGACGATGACGGGAGCGATAGGCCCGAATGTCTCCTCGCGATTGGCCAGCGACTCACGGCTCACATGATCCACGACGGTGGGCTGGTAGTACAGATCAGTCGGCTGACCCTTGGCGCGGGCGCCCCCGAAGACGACGCCGGCCCCACGATCGACTGCGTCACGAATGTGGCTGTCCATCTTTATGGCGACGCCTGGATTATTGAGCGGGCCCATGGTCGTACCCTCGTGCAATGGATGTCCGAGCTTCACTCGCGACGCGTTCGAAACGAGGCCATCCAGCACCTGGTCGTGGACGCGTTCCGTCACAAGAATTCGTTCGCTGCTCTGACAGATCTGGCCGGCATTGGTGAAGCAGCCGATAGCGGTCCCAGATATCGCTGCCTCGAGGTTCGCATCGTCGAGGATGATCGTCGGTCCGTTGCCCCCCAGCTCCAGTAACAGGGGCTTGGCACCGGCATGCTTCGCGATCAGGCTTCCCGTTGCGGTGCTGCCGGTGAAGCCAACGGCGTGCGTGCCGGAGCTGGCCACGATCTCCTCACCCGGAACCGCCCCTCCATGGATCAAATTGATCGCCCCCTCCGGCAGACCTGCCTCAAGAAGGCACTCAACCAGGCGAGCCGCGATCATCGAGGTCGTCGGTGCCGGCTTCCAAACAACAACATTGCCTGTGGCGAACGAAGCCGACAGGTACTCGCTCGGGATACCAACTGGATAGTTCCAGGGAGTCAGGACGGCGACTACTCCGTGCGGCTGGCGCAGCGTAAAGATTCGCTTGCCGGCCGCCGCTGGCAGCAAGCTGGTCTCCAGCTTGGAAATGTACTCGGCTGCATCGCGGAAGAGCTGCGCTGCGAAATTGATCTCGTCAATGGCTTCGGGCAGTGGCTTACCTTGCTCCAGCGAGAGCTCTGGCGCCAGCCGCGCCTGGCGGGCCAGGATGGTGTCGGCTATCCGGTGGCACAGAGCAGCACGTTCGAGAATCGAGAGACGCGCGCTCGAATGACGAGCCCGGTTGGCCGCGTCAACGGCTGCGCGTGCATCTTCACGAGTGCCGTCTGAGACGGCACCGATCACCTGACCCGTCGCCGGGCTGACCTGTTCGAATGCTTTCCCGTAGGAGGCATCCCTCCACTGCCCGCCTATGAACAGTCGCACCGGCCGTGACTCGACCGCGGTTTCCATCAAGGTCTTCACCTCCCGTCGACTCCTGCCAGAAGGCGCTTCAGGCGCTTGGTCCGTGCCGTCACACCGGCCAGGCCGGACCGGCCCGTTCCGTCTGTCAGAGCAGAGCCGATGCCCAGCGCAAAGGCACCGGCTTGCATGAACTCAGCTGCGTTCGAAAAGTCGATTCCACCGGTCGGTAGTGGGCGAAGCTGCGGAAACGGGCCCAAGAGGTCACGAAGATATCCCGGGCCCAGGCGGACTGCGGGAAAGATCTTGATCAGCTCCACCCCCGCCTCCAGGATCGCTCCTACCTCGCTCGGCGTCAGCGCTCCCGGGACATAAGGAATGCGAGACGACCGAGCCTTGTCGAGCACCTTCTCGTTGAAGTCGGGCGAAACCAGGAACCGCGCGCCCGCGGCGATCGCGCTCTCCGCGTCCGATGCATTCCGCACCGTGCCGGCTCCAACCAGGGCGCGGTCCGCCAGCCGCGACACCAGCTCGGCGATGGCTTCGAGAGCCCCCGGTGTGGTGAGAGCGACTTCGATGCTGGAAATTCCACCGCTGACGATGGCCTCGGCCAATGGGACGGCCAGCTCCGGGCCCCGGGTGCGCACGATGGCCACAAGTCGCTCCGGAGCTATCTCTTCAGTCACCGGCTCGACCGCGCTCCTGCGAGCTCTCGAGCAGCCGCTCCA
>VBEF01000055.1 GCA_005881275.1 Chloroflexota bacterium | reverse complement strand
CAGGCCGAACACGATCAGCAGGAACCAGAAGATTCCAAACAGGCCGAAGCCGAAGCCGCCGCCCCAGTAGTGCGGGCCGTAGAAGTACGGCGCCCCGTCGCCGGCCTGGGTCGCCGCCGGCAGGTGGGTGTTCACGCCCTCCGACCATCCGACGTTGTAGGCGATCGCGCCCACGATGACGAGCAGGATCACTGTGCCCAGCAATCCGATCAAACCGAAACCGCGTCTCATCGTCGACTCACTCCTTTTGTGTGAACGAGATTTGCTTCCGCGCACCTCTCATCCTTCCTGGGAGTTGTGAGGGAGTTGTGAATGCTTTACGAAGAACTCAGAAGCCGCCTTCCAGCTCCACCAGCTCCGCGCTTCGCGTCCACAGCCTGCTCTGCTGGCCGATGTCGAGCGTCGATTTCGGCGGGTCGATGCGGCGCGTGCCCTTGAAGAACCACCCCGTCGTGCCGGCGAAGGCGGGGGACAGGGCCAGGTCGACCAGGTCGTGGGCCGCCCGCTCCGGTTTGCTCGAGAACGGGCGTAACAGGAGACGAAGCGGCCTTGGCGATTCGCGCATCAGCTCCGAGCGCACCAGGCCTGGGTAGAACGCGTTGGCCTTCACGTCCCAACGCTTCGCCCGGCGCGCCAGCTCGAAGGTGAACATCAGGTTTGCCGCCTTGGTGGCACCAAACGAATGAAAGGCGCCGAAGCGATCGCGATTGAGCAGCCGATCGACATCGACATGCGTCCCCGACGGAGCGCTGACTGTGATCACCCGCCCGCCGCCCGACAGCTGATCGCGCAGCAGGTTCGTCAGGAGAAATGGCCCGAGGTGATTCGTCGCGAGCATCGACTCGAGACCGTCGGCCGACTTCTCATACGTCGGCCGGTACACCGCGGCGATGTTCAGCAGCGCGTCGATGTGGCGAGCGGAACGGTTCAGCTCCCGCGCGGCCGCGCGCACCGAGGCCATCGAGGAGAGGTCGAACGACGGGCGTGAGAGAGACACGACCTGCGCCCTGCGCCTCTGCAACTCCGCAACGGCAGCCGACCCGACGGCACCTGTCGCTCCCGTGACAACGACTGTTGGCATGCTTTAAGTGTGCTGATCAGCGCGCATTCGGGTTACCCGCGATGGATCAACTCCGGCGCTGACTTCATCGAGATCGACATCCGGCGCGACGCGTCCGGCGTGGTGGTTCTTGCCCATGACGAGCTGAAGCCTGGCGACAACCCCGTGACGTTGGCGCATGTTCTGGAGATTGCCGGGGGGCGGATCGGGTTTCAGCTCGACCTCAAGGAGGCCGGTTACGAACCCGAGGTCGTCATGGCGGCGCTGGACCGCATGAAACCTGAAAAGCTCGTCGTGACCACCGAGCACGACTCGTCGATCAACATCATCAAGAGCCATTTTCCGCAGGTCCGCGTCGGCGCCTCTCGACAGCAGGTCGAGCGAGGCAATGCCGATTTCGTCTCACTCGAACTGGTCCACGCGACCGACGACGCGCTCGCGTACTGCCGGCGCAACGCGATCCCGGTGTGGATCTGGACCGTGGATGACAAAAAGCAGATGAAGCGCTTGATCGCAGACCCCAGGGTCGAGTGCCTCATCACCAACCGGCCCGACCGGGCGATGAAGCTCAGGTCGGCCAGATCGTGATGTCCTTCTGACAGCAGAACGCGCCGAGGTCGGGCGACCAGTGCAGGATGAAAGGCGGCGTCGAGTTGCTCACGCGGAAACAGATGTCGACCGGGCCGAAAAAGGCCCCGCCCTTGAAGTCGTTGCGCGTGAACGTCTTGCACGCCGCAGCGTCGGTCACCATCAGGGAGGACCGGCGGCCCGTGTCGATGAGCTGCAGGTCCTCAGGCGAGGCGTGCGTGGAGCTGCTCGAGTTCTGGAACTTGACCGTCATGCGGACCACGTCGCTCTCGATCCTCACGCTGGAGATCCAGATCTTGTAGCCGTTCACGTTGGCGCACGGTCCTGGCGAGCAGTTGTCCGGCGCCAGGTTGCTGTTCGGTTTGGTCTGGAGGGGAGACTTCAACGCGGTGTAGGCCGCGGCCGCGACGAAGGAGGCCGCGATCAGGCCGACGACGATTCCGACGCTGGTGAGCACGCGGCGACCCATGGTTGCTTGACGGAAATTATCGCCCTCGGCCCCTCCATGAATGGGGAGGAGTTGCTTTCCTACAGAACCGCTTCCGCCAGCCTCTCCGCCTGCTCGACCGCCGGCGCAGACATGAAGAACATGAACTCGTCGCAGCCGACCGCCTCGAACGCCTGCACGCGCGCCTTGGCGTCCGCCGGGGTCTTGACCGCCGCGCCGAAGACCCTCGGCGCGTACTCGCCGTAGTAGCCGGTCAGGTTCTCCTCCGCCTCCTTGGCGACCTCCTCGCCGATGGCGAAGTAGGTGAGAGCCCAGAAGCGCGGCTTGCCCTCCCGGCCGGCCTCCTTCCAGGCTTCGGTGACCCGCGTGACCTGCTTGGCGAGGGCCTCCGGCGTCCCGCCGCCGAGCGTGTAGCCCACGCCGTACTTGACGATGCGCCGGATCACAGCCTCGGCGAAGCCCCCGAAGGCGATCGGCACCGAGTGCCCGTTGGTGGGCAGGGGCGTCACCGGATGGGTCGTTCCCGGAAGCGGTTCCCCTCGCCAGGCCTTGTGCATGAGCTCCAGGTCCCCGTCCAGCCGCTTGCCGCGGTCGTGGAAGCCGCGGCCGCTCACCGTGAAGTCGTCCTCCCGGCCGCCGGCGCCGATGCCGAGGATGAAGCGCCCGCCTGAGATCTGGTCGAGCGTTGCCGCTTGCTTGGCCAGGAGGACGGGCTCGCGCGTGGCGGCGAGGAGGATGTCGGTCATGAGGCCGATGCGTTGAGTCACGGCCGCCGCCGCGCCGAGGGTCACGAGCTCTTCGTAGGTCGGATACAACGCACGGCCGATGGTGCCGAGCGTCGAAAAGCCAAGCTCCTCGGCGCGCCGGGCGATGTCGACGAGCAGGCGTCCGTTGCGCAGACTCTTGGCGGAGTTGGGAAGCCCGAGACCGATCTTCAGGCTGCTTACGCTACCGGAACCAACTCCTCGACTTTCTCGTCGGTCAGCACCTTGCCGTCCTTCAATCGGATCTGGCGCGTGGCCTGGCCCGCGATATCCGTGTCGTGGGTGACGAGGACGAGCGTGACGTGCTCCTCTCGGTTGAGCCTCTTCAAGAGATCGACCAGCTGTTGGGCTGTCTCGGTGTCGACGGCCCCGGTCGGCTCGTCGAGCAGGATGATCGACGGCCTGTTGACCATCGACCGCGCGATCGCCACGCGCTGCGCCTGACCGCCGGAGAGCTCGGCGGGCCGGTGCTTCAGACGGTCGCTGAGCCCGACGCGGTCGATGAGCTCGATCGCGTGCTGCTTGCCGTCCTTACCGTTCTTGACGTAACGCAGCGGCAGCATGACGTTCTCGAGCACGTTCAGCCCGGAGAGCAGGTTGTACTCCTGAAACACAAAACCGACCTTGCGCGCCCGCATCTGCGCCCGCTGCCGGTCGCCGAGCTGGGCCGTATCGACGTCGTCGATGAAGAGCTTGCCCGCCGTCGGTTTGAGCAGCAGCCCCAGCAGGTCGAGCATCGTGGTCTTGCCGCTGCCGGACCGCCCGACCACGGCGATGAACTCACCCGGCTCGATGTCGAGCGTGACGCCGTCGAGCGCGCGGATGATCTCGCCGCCGCGCTTGTAATGCTTCGTCAGCCCTTCGAGCCTGATGCCCTGCACTTACTCGTTCCTCAGCGCGATCACGGGGTCGAGCCGGGCCGCGCGCCAGGCGGGCAGCACGCCGGCCACCGCGCCGAGCAACGTCGCAAAGCCGATCGCAAAGATCGTGAGCGCAGGCGTGAGCAGGAACAGCGTCGACTGCCCAGGCGGCGTCGTGCCGTTGACGATGATCGTGATCGCCGCCCCGATGCCGTAGCCGATCAGGCCTCCGACGAGGCCGATCAGCGTCGCCTCGAGCAGGAACTCGCTCATCACGTTGTACGTGGTGGCGCCCACCGCCTTTTTCAGCCCGATCTCGCGCACGCGCTCGGCGACCGCCATGAACATGGTGTTCACCACCGACAGGCCGCCGATGATCAGCGCGAGAAGCGCGGCCGCGGTCGTGATGGCGGTGAAGATCGCGCCGCCCGACTTGAACGCGTTGACCGTTTCGCTCGGCTTGGTCGCCTTGACTCCCGTGACCTGGCTGTTGATTCGGTTGGCGATGCTGTCCAGCGCCGCAAGCGAGGTTCCGGGCTTGGCGTAGACGTCGACCGACTGCGTGATCTTGCTGACGTCGACCTGATCGCGGATCGCGATCGGAAGGCTGTCCTTCAGCAGCATCTGGCCGTCCGCGGTGTTGATGTAGGCGAAGTTGTCAGGCGCCGTGCGCGTCACGTTCAGGATTCCGACGACCGTGAACGAGTGGTTCACGAAGTCCGGCCTGGCATCGACCGGCCTGATCGGCAGGTCGATGCTGTCTCCGACCTTCTTGCCGAACTCCTTGGAGATGCTGGAGCCCAGCACGACCTGGCCACTCGAGCCGGCGTCGATCTGGTGTCCCGACGCGAACGTCGTCTTCAGCCCGGCCCAGTCGTTCTCCGCCGGATCACCGGCGACGATCGAGTCGGGGACGCCGAAGCTGAACGATGGCGGAGCTCCCGGCTTGGCCTGAAACCCGTAGCTCGGGAAGGCGGCGGCGACTCCATCGACGGCCTTGATCTCGTCGATCTTGGAAAGCGGCAGGAGCGCGGCCGACTGGCCGTCCGGCGGGCCGACCTGAACGTTCTGGCCGAAGTAGGCGACGCCTCCGTTCAGCAGCGCGTTGAAGTTCTCGGCCATCGCGCCCATCGTCGTCAGGGCGAGCACGCCAATGACGATGCCGGAGATGGTCAGGAAGCTGCGCAGCTTGTGGCGCGCGACATTGCGGATGATTTCCATTGGGAGTGTTCAGGTTACGAGCCCCGAGACTAAAGGCGGGTAAAGGATTGGCCGCGAGCCGCCTACGCCTTCAGCTCGGCCAACCTCGCGGTATACATCCGCCACCCCTCTTGATGGATGGCCTGCTGCTGCTCGTTGGGCAGGTCGCTGTGCCGGAGCCGGAGCAGCGTGCCGGATCCGTCGGGTGTGAGGGTGATCTCGACGGTCGTCGAGCCTGGCGCCACTTCGGCGTCGCCTTCCCATCCCCAGCTGAAGACAATTCGGCGCGGAGGCTCGACCAGCTTGTACTGGCCGATCGCGACATGCTCGCCGTCTACGTCGAGCCGGAACTCGCCGCCTGGTCGCGGATCGATCTGCGCCGACACGCCCATCCACTGCACGAGCTTGGTGGGATCGACGAGATAGGAGAAGACGGTCGTCACCGACGCCGCGATTCGCTGCTCGATCAGCGCTTCGATTTCCCGCGCTCCTCGGCCTCGGCCAGCAACCGCAAGCGGTCGATGTTGCGCGACCACATGCCGCGAAGATAGGACTCGAGCGGCTTCAGCGCCGTCCGGTCGGCGCGGTAGAGGCGGCTGGTCCCGACCCTGCGCTCCTTGATCAGTCCCGCATCCTTCAGCACGCGCAGGTTCTGCGAGATGGCGGGCCACGTCACCTCGAACGCACCCGCGATGTCGCCTGCCGATCGCTCTTCGGTCCAGACCAGGCGGAGGATCTCGCGCCGGCGCGGGCTGGACAGGGCGAGAAGGGGATCGCGAACTGCAGGTTGCGGCGCCATCGCTCCTATTCTAAGATATTGCTTAATTAAGCCAAATCTTTAGGAGGTTGGTTGGGATGGCTGGGCCGCTGATGCACATGGTTGCGATCGACGCCGACGCGAACAAGATCTACGAGGCGCTCTCGACTGCGAAAGGGCTGGCGAGCTTCTGGACCGCCGACAGCCACGCCGAACCCAAGGTCGGCTCGATCGCGAAGTTTGGTTTCCATGGACCGGTGCTCGAAATGAAGGTCGAGACGCTCGAGCCCGGCAAGCGCGTCCGCTGGTCGACCCACGGCGGATTCCCTCAGTGGAACGGAACGACCGTGACCTGGGAGATCGAGCCGGCGAAGGACGGCGGCCACGAGGTGACGTTCAACCACGAGGGCTGGCCCGACGAGCTGCCGGCGAAAGACCTGGCCTCCGTCAACTACACGTGGGGCCGGGTCGTCGGCCGGCTCAAGAAATACGCAGAGACAGGCAAGCCGGCGCCGTTCTTCCCCTGACCGGTCAAGCAGCGCACGCCCTCCATTCCACAAGTTGACATTTGTACAAATGACTGCTTGAATTGTTGTCGTGGCCCCGCGCGCAGCAGCTGTTGACGGAGCGTTGCAGGCGCTGTCTGACAGCACCCGCCGCCGCGTCCTCGCCCGGGTCCGCGACCGCCCCTTGGCGGTTGGCGAGATAGCGCTCCAGCTCGGAATCTCGCAACAGATCGTTTCCCACCACCTGAGGGTCCTTCGGACGGCGGGCCTCGTCACCGAGCGGCGCGAGCGCACTCGCCACTTGTTCGTCGTGCGCACCGACGGCCTCGCCGCTGTGCGCGATTTCCTCGACGGATTTTGGCCGGCGCACCTCGAAGGCCTGAAGCGATCCGCCGAGGCGGAAGCACGACGCCACGGACGGAACCATGGCTGAGTTCACAACCTCGATCGACATCGATGCGCCGCCCGACGTTGTCTTTGCTCATCTTGTTTCGGCCGACCGGATGGTGTCCTGGATGGGCCAGCACGCGCGCCTGGAGCCGGTCCCAGGGGGAGAGTTTGCGGTCGATATCAACGGCTACCTCATCCGCGGCCAGTACCTCGAGGTCGATCCGCCCCGCCGGGTGGTCCTCGCGTGGGGGATGGCCGGCGCCGAGGATCTTCCGCCCGGCGCGTCCCGAGTCGAGTTCGTCCTCACGCCCACCGCCAGCGGCACCAATCTGAACCTCCGTCACACCGGCCTTCCCGACACGCGCGCCGCAACGCATGGCCTCGGGTGGGGCAACTACCTGACGCGGTTGGGTGCGGCCGCAACTGGAATCGATCCGGGTCCCGACAACTGGATCCCGGTGGCAAGCGGAATCTCGCCTGGATAAGGAGACAAGACATGGGCATCGCCAACACGAAGACGGCTGAGCTGATCGAGAACTACTACGGCAGCTGGAGGGACGGGATCGCGTCATTCGATGAGACCCGCGTACGAGGGGTCCTCGACGACGATCTCGACTTCGAGGGACCGATCGCCGGAAAGCGCCGAGGCGCAGCCGGCTTCGTCGGAGGCCTCAAGCGCTTTGTCGAGGGCCTGCAAGCGCCGATCCACGTCCTTCAACAGGTTGACGCCGGCCACCGGGCAGCGGTCCTTTACGACGCGGACATTCCCGAGGGAACGATGCGCTTCGCCGAGTTCTTTGAGATCGGCGAGGATCGGATCAAGTCGATCAAGCTGCTCTACGACGCAGCGCAATACCGAGCCCTGGGAGGTCAGTAACACACTGGCGGCAAACTCCTCCCCATTTTTATGGGGAGGTGGCGCCGAAGGCGCCGGAGGGGCTGCCGCCGGAGGGGCTGCGGCCGGTGGGGCTTCCGACTTCTACAATTGCCCGGCCATGAAGGGATGCGGTGTTCAGCCTGCTGCTCAGGGGCTTCGTCCTGGGCCTGGCCATCGCCGCGTCGCCCGGGCCGATCTTCTTCCTGTGCGTTAGGCGCACGCTCCTGCAAGGCCGGCTCGCCGGCCTGTTCTCGGGCTTCGGAGTCGCGACCGCGGACGCCTTCTACGCCGCCATCGCGACGTTCGGCGTCGCCGCGCTGACGGCTGCGTTCGCCGCGGGGCGGCGGCCGCTGGCCGTTGTCGGCGGAGCCATCCTGCTGGGTTTCGGGCTCCGCATCCTGCTCGAACGAGGACGAAACGTTGAAGCGGCGGGCGGCCCGACAGGGCGCGGTCTCGCCTGGGCCTACGCGTCGACGCTCGGCCTGACGATCACCAACCCTGCGACGATCCTCTCGTTCGCGGCGCTCGCGGCGACCCTGGGCTTCGCCACCGGCCGCTCGTTCAGCGGGCCTGCGCTGGTGGTCGCCGGCGTGCTGCTCGGCTCGGCCGCCTGGTGGTGCATCCTGGTGCTCGCGGCCTCCCTGCTGAGGGCCCGGCTGACACCGGCGGTTGTGCGCGGGATCAGCGTCTTCAGCGGCGCGGCCATCGCGGGGCTCGGAATTTTGGCCGTGATATCGGCCTTTTCAGGTTTGTGATGGAGACGGGGATGAAGCGCTCGCGCACGGTCAGCTGGGAGGACCCGTTCCTCCTGCTCCAGGCCGCGCCGGGCCGCACCGGCCTCGAAATCCTCAAAGAAGTGTTCGAGGGCAGGTTGCCGGCGCCGCCGATCGCCGAGACGATGGGCTTCACAGGGGTGCACGTCGAGGAGGGCAAGGCCGTTTTCGAGGGCGAACCCGGCGAGCACCTGTACAACCCGATCGGCGTGGTCCACGGCGGGTTTGCGATGACCCTGCTCGATTCGGCGATGGGCTGCGCCGTTCACTCGACGCTCGGGGTGGGCGAGCGATACACCACGCTCGAGGTCAAAGCGAACTTTGTTCGACCCATCACGCTCGATACGGGCCGGGTCCGGTGCGAAGGCATCGTGATCCATCGCGGCGGCACCATCGCGACGGCCGAGGGCAAGCTGGTCGCGTTGAGCACAGGCAAGCTCCTGGCGCATGGGACAACGACATGTCTCATCGTTCCAGCGCAATGACGCGAAAGGTCCGGATCGTCGACGTCTTCACCGACAAACCGCTCTTCGGCAACCAGCTTGCCGTCGTCCTCGACGCCAAGGGCATGCCGATCAAGCTCATGCAGCGAATCGCGCGTGAGATGAACTTCTCCGAGACCACCTTCGTGCTCCCGCCAAAGGATCCCGCCAACGCCGCCAGGGTCCGGATCTTCACCCCTCACAAGGAAGTGCCGTTCGCGGGCCATCCCACGATCGGGACCGCGTGGGTGCTCGCGACTGAAGGTGCGGTCCCGGAAGGCGCGGCTGAGTTCGTCCTCGAGGAAAGCGTGGGGCCAGTGAAGGTGAGATGCACCCAGGAGGCGCAGCGGCTGATGTTCTGGATGACGCATCCGACAGTCACGTTCGGCCAGGTTTTTCCGCACGCCCAGGTTGCGGCCGCGATCGGGGTTGACGTGGCGGATGTCGTGCCCAGCGCGCCTGCGCAGATTGCAAGCACCGGCCTACCGTTTCTGTTCGTGGCGCTGCGAGACCCGAGCGCCGTGGATCAGGCGACGTCTGACCGATCCCGGCTGGAGAAGCTCTTGCCGCGACGGCTCACGGACGCGGTCTTTCTGACCGCGGCGAACGGGCCAAATCGGCTCTACAGCCGTGCGTT
This sequence comes from Chloroflexota bacterium, assembly GCA_005881275.1. GTDB lineage: Bacteria > Chloroflexota > Dormibacteria > Dormibacterales > Dormibacteraceae > 40CM-4-65-16. The sequence goes on along the minus strand of VBEF01000055.1, from coordinate 37,062 downwards.
CGCGCTCGACACGTCCGAGGATCCCGCAACGGGATCGGCCAGCGGGCCGCTCGGCGCCTACGCGGTCAAGTACGGCCTCATCGAGCGGGCGCCGAAGGTCGAGATCGTCAGCGAGCAGGGCACGAAGATGGGGCGGCAGAGCTTCGTCCACATCGAGCTCGCGTACGGCGAGTCGAAGGACATCCCCGAGCGAATCGAGGTCGGCGGCTCCGTGATGCCCGTGGTCAGCGGCACGCTCGCTGAATTTTCTTAGTGCTGGTCGACAGCTACAGGTTCCTGCCGCGCAGCTTCCGTCCTTTATATGAGGGACGCGGAGCGTTCCCGGGCGAGGAATCACCTGTCTGGGCGCCGTTCGAGAACAGGCTCGCCGACTCGCGCATCGCGCTGCTGACCTCAGCCGGGATCTACATGAAGGCGAGCCAGTCGACCTTCGACCTCGATCGCGAGCAGGCGAATCCGGAGTGGGGCGACTCGACCTGGCGCTCGATACCGGCAACCGCAGGTTCCGACGACATCGCCGTCGCTCACCTACATATAAATGACGAGGACGTGCTCGCCGATCCCGAGATCGCGCTTCCCATGCGCGGACTCGCCGAGCTCGCAGAGCAAGGAATCGTCGGCGGAGCCGTGGCAAATCACGTCGCTGTGATGGGCTATCAGGATCGCGGCCTGGAGGAGTGGCGTCGCAAGACCGCGCCCGAGATCGTGGAGCATCTAAGGGAGCAGGGCGCGGGCGGTCTCATCCTTGCGCCGGCTTGACCCGACTGCTGCTCGAACGTGCCCGTGCTGGCGCGATGGATCGAGGCGGCGGGAATCCCGACGGTGGTCGTGACGATGATGCCGGCGGTCGCTGAGGAGCGGAGGGCGCCGCGAATCGTCGGGGTGGAGTTCCCGTTCGGCCACGCGTTCGGCGTGCCGAACGACAAGGCCATGCAGCGGCGAGTGCTCGAGCTTGCGCTGCGCGTGCTCGCGGGCGCGTCATCGAGCGGGGCCCGGGTCGACTTCGATCAGGAGTGGCCGGTGCCGCTTCGCGAGGCCTACAAGGCGTGGCAGCCGAAAGAGCCAAGCCCGATCGTCAGGAAGCTTCTGGAGTCGCGAGCCCAGGGTCGCACCTAGCCTCCTGCCAGGCGCCGTTCTTCTCCAGCAGCTTGCGCAGGGATTGGCGTAGCTCCGACACCTCGCCCTCTGCCAGATGGTCGCCGAAGGTCTCCTGGAGGATGACGCGGAAGGTCTCGTCGGCCTCGGCGAGCACGGCGCGGCCGCGATCGGTGAGCTGGACGCGCACGATCCTTCGGTTCTCGCGAGGAGTCTCGCGGACGATGAGGCCGTCCTTCTCCAGCCGGTCGGCGATGCGGGTCGTCCCGCTCGGGCTGCCCACCAGCTGAGCCGCGATCTCGCTCATCTGCAGCGGGTGGGCGGACCGGACCTGGAGACGCATCAACAGCTCGAACTCGGGCCAGGAGAGGTCGGTGGTCGCTCGCAGCCGCTCCTCGATCTTGGCCTGGATGACGCGCGCGGTCTGGTGCAGGTTGATCCAGGTCGTGACCTGGACTCGGTTCGCCGCCCGGACCTTCACCGTCACGTCGCTCACGCTATCTGGAATAGGTTGAGGGCGCAATCTTGTTCCTTATATAGTTGCTCTAGCAAATATTGTAAGGAGAAGACTTATGGCGATGGCTGCTGTTGAGTTCGCTGAGCCGGCATCGGAATCCCAGTTGGAGGCGCTGGCGGAGAAGCTGCGCGCCCGGAACTTCGAGGTCGTGATCGTGAATGACGGGGCCGAGGCGAAGGCCGAGGTGCTGAAGCGGATCCCGGAGGGTGCGCAGGTCCACTCGGGCAAGTCGAAGACGCTCGAGGACGCGGGCCTGTTCAAAGAGTTCATGGGCAACGAGAAGTACGACTTCGTCCGCCGGCGGACGATGAAGATGGACCAGAAGACGCAGCGTGACGACATACGCCGGGCCGGTGCCGCGCCGGACATCATGGTCAACAGCGCGCACGCCGTGACCGAGGAAGGTCAGATCGTTGTCACCTCGGCCAGCGGCAGCCAGATCGGGCCGATCGCCTCAGGCGCCGGGCAGCTGATCCTCGTCATCGGCAGCCAGAAGATCGTCCCGGACCTGGACACGGCGTTTCGCCGGATCCGCGAGCACGTCTTTCCATATGAGGACGCGCGGCTGCGGGAAACGATGGGCGTGGGGACAAAGATCACGCGCACGCTGATCCTGGATCAGGACTTCATGCCCGGCCGGACCACGATCATCCTGGTCCGCGAACCAATCGGCGTCTAACCAGTCCAGGAAAACTCCTCCCCACGAAGTGGGGAGGTGTCCGGCGCAGCCGGACGGAGGGCCGAGCTGGCAGCAACTCCTCCCCACGACGTGGGGCGCCGACTAACTTCACTCCTCCCCACGAAGTGGGGAGGTGGCCGGCGAAGCCGGACGGAGGGGCCGACCAACTGTTAGCCAATTAACAGCCTGAGTTGGCGTGTGCCGCCCGTCCGGGCATCGTGACGAGATGCCGGCACGCCGAACGCGGATCTCGCGACGCCTCAGGACGACGATGAGCGGAACCGAAGCGCTCATCTGGACCCGACTGCGGGGCGGAAAACTTGATGGATGGAGGTTCCGGCGCCAGAAACCAATTGGTCCGTACTTCGTTGACTTCTACTGCCCTGCCGCCTGGCTCGTAATCGAAGTCGACGGGCCTGTTCACGACCGCGAAACGAGGTGGGCATACGACGCTCGCCGGAAAGCATGGCTTGAAGCCGAGGGCTATCGAGTACTGACAATCCCCGTCTCGGATATAGGCCACGACCTCAGCCAGGTGATGGACAGGATCCGGGCCAACCTACCTAGCGGCCCCCCCGGCCGGCTGCGCCGGCCACCTCCCCATAAAAGTGGGGAGGACTTGTCGCAGGGCCAACCTACCGGCCCCTCCGGCGGCTGCGCCGCCACCTCCCCACTTCGTGGGGAGGAGTTACTCGACGACGCTACTTCGGGTCTAGCTTGATCGAGGCGGAATTGATGCAGTAGCGCAGCCCGGTCGGCTGGGGTCCGTCGTCGAAGACGTGGCCCAGGTGCCCACCGCAGTTCGCGCACGTGACCTCGGTCCGGATCATAAAGTGCGAGTCATCCGTCGTCTCCTCGATGGGCGCGCCCTCGGCCGGGGCATAAAAGCTCGGCCACCCGCAGTGGGCGTCGAACTTGGTCTCGGACTCGAACAGCTTCGCGCCGCAGCCCGCGCACAGGTAGGAGCCAGGCGTCTTGGTGTCCCAGTACTCGCCGGTGAAGGGCCGCTCGGTGCCCTTCTCACGCAGCACGTGGTACTGGGTCGGGGTCAGGTCTCGCTTCCACTCGTCTGCGCTCTTCTGGACTTCGCTCTTCTTCATCGCCTCTAATCTGCCACGTTTGGGGAAGCGGCAAACTAATAGGTAGAGGTGGACAGGCACACCCAGACTCGGCTCAAGCGAGAGAACGCGATCTGGCTGGTGACGGCGGGGCGCGATCTCCAACCGCAAGCCGTGCCCGTCTGGTACGTATGGGACGGCACCTCCTTCCTTATCTATGCGCAGCCTGGGATCAAGGTGAGGCACGTACGGGAAAACCCGAACGTCGAGCTCCACCTGAATACCGACGAGGCGGGGGAGGACGTCGTTCGGGTTTCGGGCAACGCAACCATCCCCAAGTCGCAACCGCCGGCCAGCAGGGACCGCGCTTACCTGCGCAAGTATCGAAGCCAGATCCTCAACCTCGGCATGTCGGTCGAGGACTTCGCCGCGAATTACAGATATCCGATCCGGGTGCGGAAGCTGCGGTTCCACTGATGGCGCATCCGCTTCGTTTCGGGCTGAAGGCATCGGGTCAGGCCATCTCCATCGAGGACCTGCGCGCTGTCTGGCGCCTCGCCGAAGAGAGCGGATTCGACCACGTTTGGGACTTCGACCACCTGGCGTCCATCGGTCCCGGCGGTCCCGACCGGCCGATCTACGAGGGCTGGGCCCTCCAGGCCGCGATGGCCGAGGCGACCAAACGCGTGCGCATCGGATGCCTGGTCACGGGCAACACGTACCGTCACCCCGTCGTGCTCGCCAAGCTCGCCGTCACGGTCGACCACCTGTCGGGTGGCCGGCTCGAGTTCGGCATCGGCGCCGCCTGGGCCGAGATCGAGCACCAGATGTACGGGATCGAGGGCCTCGACCACCGCGTCGGGCGGCTCAGCGAATCGCTGCAGATCATCAAGTCGCTCTTCACACAGGAGCGCACGAACTTCGAGGGTCGTTACTACCGCTTCACGGACGCGATCGCGAATCCCAAGCCCATCCAGAAGCCCCACCCGCCGATCTGGATCGGCGCCCAGGGCGAGACCACGCTCCGGTTGACCGCTCGCCACGCGGATGTTTGGAACATCTCGGGTGGCGATCCCGAGTTCGTGGCGGAGGTCATCAAGAAATTCGACGATGCCTGCGCTGCGGTGGGCCGCAACCCCGCCGAGGTCCGCCGCTCGCTCCAGTTCGGTTGGGATGGCAAGGACCGAAACGAGCTAGTCGACCTGTCTGGAAAGTTGTTGGAGCTCGGCGTCACGGAGCAGGTCGTCTACTTGCGTGGTGACGACCCCGTAGGGCTGGCGGAGAAGATCGCCGAGGCCCTGCCCGAGCTTCGGCGCCTGCAGCGCGTCGCCTCATAACGACATATTGTTGACACGTTATATCTCGCTCTAGTAATATGTCGTCATGCCCGACGTGTTCCAGATCCTGGCCGACCCGACCCGGCGCCGTCTGATCGACGCCCTCCGCGAGGGAGAACGCTCGGTCAACGAGCTGGTAGAGATGGTTGACATCGGCCAGCCGGGTGTCTCGCGGCAGCTGGCGATCCTGGAAGGCGCCGACTTCGTGATCGTGCGGCCCGAGGGCCGGAGACGGCTGTACTCGCTCCGCCCGGAGCCGTTTCGCGAGCTCTCGCAGTTCGTGACCGCGTACCGGACCATCTGGGAGGGGCGACTCGACAGGTTTGCCGCCGAGCTCGACCGGCGGCGTAAGAACAACAAGGAGAAGCGCAAATGATCAGACCGTGTTTGACGTTCGTCGATCGTGCCGAGGAAGCGGTGAAGCTCTACGTCTCCGTCTTTCCAAACTCGAAGATCGTGAGCATGCAGCGCGTGGAGAGCGACGGAGGGCCGATCCCCAAGGGCAAGGTGCTCAACGCCACGTTCGAGCTGGACGGCCGTGAGTACGTCGCGTTCGACGGCGGCCCGACCTTCAACTTTTCCGAAGGCTTCTCACTGATGGTGCTGTGCAAGACGCAGCAGGAGGTCGACAGGTACTGGACCAAGCTGACCGAGGGCGGCGGCGAGGAAGGGCCGTGCGGATGGCTGAAGGATCGGTTCGGTGTTTCGTGGCAGATCGTGCCCGAGGTGCTGGGCCAGATGCTCAGCGACTCGAAGTCCGGCAACTCCGAAGCGGCCATGCAGGCGATGCTCAAGATGAAGAAGCTGGACATCGCGGAGCTGGAGAAGGCGTACCGGGGCAGCGCCGTCGCGTGAAGGTCCGGCCCAAGCTCACCCTCGAGCGCACGTTCCAGGCTTCGATCGACGAGGTCTGGGAGCTCTGGACGACGAAAGAGGGAATCGAATCGTGGTGGGGCCCGGAGGGATTCAGCGTCGTCGTGCGCGAGCTGGATCTCCGTCCCGGCCACGGCCTCGCCTACACGATGAGCGCGGTTGCGCCCGAGATGATCGACTACATGCGGAAGGCCGGCATGCCGGTTTCGAACGAGCACAGCATCAGGTTCACGGAGGTCGATCCTCCGCGGCGCCTCACCTACATGGAGAAGGTCGACTTCATCCCCGACGTCGAGACCTACGAGGTCGAAACCGTGATCCACCTCGAACAAGTAGGCGACGCCGTGCGAATGGTCCTGACCTTCGAATCGATGCACGACGACCACTGGACGAAGCTGGCGGTCATGGGTAGAGAGGGCGAGCTGGTGCGACTCGCGAAGGTGCTGGCGGCGCGACAATAGTTCATGTCGCCGTCAGTTCATCAAGGAGGTCGAGGTGCCCGACAGCGTTTATCGCGTCACAGAGCTCATAGGGACCAGCAGCCAATCCTGGGAGTCGGCGGCCCGGACCGCCGTGCAGACCGCGGCCAAGACGCTGCGCGACCTCCGTGTGGCCGAGGTGGTGGAGCAGGACCTGACCATCGAGAACGGCAAGGTCACGAGCTATCGGGTGAAGCTGAACGTTTCGTTCAAGTACGTCCCGGAAGCAAGCCCGACCCGGAGGGCCGCTCCGAAGAAGCGCTAGGGAGCGGTCGCGGCCTGTAGCTGGACCCCGGCGGCTTTCATCTCCTCGAGGGCCTGCAGGCCGGTCTCCTCTTTGACCGCCGCGCACAGGTTCACCAGGACGCGCACCTGGAACTGGTTGGTGCGCGCGTCCAGCGCGCTCGCGCGCACGCAGTAATCGGTGGCGATGCCGCACACGTCGATGTGGTCGATGCCGTTTTCCTTCAACACGTCGAGCAGCTTGTGGCCGCGCGGGTCGTAACCGTCAAAGGCGGAATAGGCGGCGGCGGTACGACCCTTCGTCACGACGGCGTGGATGTACTTCTCGCGCACCAGGTTCTGGATCGTGGGGACGAACGCGGCGCCCGGCGTGCCGACCATGCAGTGCGGCGGCCATGTGTTGACGAAGTCGGGGTGGTCTGAGATGTGGTCTGGCGCGCTCTCGTGATAGTCGCGCGACGCGACGATGAACTGGTATTCGTTCCTGAAGTGACGGACGTGGCGAGCGATCATCGCCGCGACCGAGAGCCCACCCTGCACGCCGAGGCTTCCCCCCTCGACGAAATCCACCTGGACGTCAACCACGAGCAGCGCGTTTCTCATGCTTACACTGGCCGTTATGGCCTCCGTGATAGTAGCGGGCGCGCGAACCCCGTTTGGCAAGTTCGGCGGCGCTTTCAAAGACGTCCCCGCCAAGAGCCTCGGAGCGCATGCGATCCGGGCCGCGCTCGAGCGCTCCGGCGTCGAGGGCAAGGACGTCGACTACGTGATCATGGGCCAGGTCCTGCAGGCGGGCGCGGGCCAGATCACCTCTCGCCAGGCCGCCATCGAAGCCGGCATCCCGCAGGAAGTGCCGGCGATCACCATCAACAAGGTCTGCCTCTCCGGCCTGAATGCGATCGCGCTGGCCGACCAGCTGATCCGCGCCGGCGAGGTCGAGGTCGTGGTCGCCGGCGGCATGGAGTCGATGTCCGAGGCTCCGTATCTGTTTCCGAAGGCGCGATTTGGCGCGCGAATGGGCAACACGGAGATCGTCGACTCGATGGTCCACGACGGGTTGTGGTCGACCTTCCTGGAGCAGCATATGGGCGAGAGCTCTGATGAGGTGAACGCCGAGCTGGAGATCAGCCGCGAGGACCAGGATGCCTGGGCGGCTCGGTCCCATCAAAGGGCCGCCAGGGCCTGGTCGAACGGTGGTGTGCTGAAGGACGAGGTCGTACCCGTTCTCAAGCTCGACCGCGATGAAGGCATTCGGCCCGACACGACTGTAGAAACGCTGAGCAAGCTTGCGCCCGCTTTCAAGAAGGAAGGCACGATCACAGCCGGCAACGCATCGCAGATCTCAGATGGCGCGGCCGCTGTGGTCGTCATGTCGAAGGAACGAGCAAAAAAGATGGGCGCGGAGCCGCTGGTCGAGATCGTCGCGCACGGCATGAGCGCCGACCGCTACGCATGGCTGCACACGGTGCCGGCCCTCGCGCTGAGCAATGCCCTCAAGAAAGCCGGGCTCGAAGTCGACGATCTCGACCTGGTCGAGGTCAACGAGGCGTTCGCCGCCGTGGCGCTGAACGCGACGCGGATGCTCGCGATCGACGAGGACCGGGTGAACGTCAACGGCGGCGCCGTCGCGCTGGGACACCCGATCGGCGCGAGCGGCGCACGCCTCGTGCTGACGCTCGCGAACGAGCTCAAGCGGCGCGGCCTGAGCACCGGCGCGGCGGCGCTGTGCGGCGGTGGCGGACAGGGCGACGCGCTGATCGTCCGCCGTCCGCGGTGATGGGCGAAAAAAAGACCGCTCGATACGGGGCGTGGGCGTCCCCCATCACGCCGGACCTTCTTCTCAAGGGCACCGTCCACATGCGCAACCAGATGATCCGTTGGGACGGCGACGACCTGTACTGGTCCGAGCTTCGGCCGTACGAGGGAGGCCGCATCGTCGTGTGCCGCCGTGGAGCGGACGGCAAGATCGCCGACGTGACGCCGACCGGCTTCAACGCGCGCAGCCGCGTCCACGAATACGGCGGCGGGCACTACGCGGTGACAGGCGGCACCGTTTTCTTCACCAACTTCAAGGACCAGCGTCTCTACCGGCAGGAACGGGATGGCGCGCCGAGGGCCATCACTCCGGAGGATGACATCCGCCACGCCGACATGGTCATCGACGTCGATCGCGACCGCGTCATCGCCGTCCGCGAGGACCACACGGCCGGGACGCCCGAGGCGGTCAACACCATCGTGGCGCTCGACGCGCACGGCCAGCGCGAGCCGATCACCATCGCATCCGGCAACGACTTCTACTCGTCACCGAAGCTCAGCCCCGACGGCAAGCGCATCGCGTGGCAGACGTGGAATCACCCGAACATGCCGTGGGACGGAAGCGAGATCTGGGTCGGCGAGCTCGACCGCGACGGCAACGTCGTCTCATCGCGCAAGGTTGCCGGCGGTCACAACGAATCGGTGCTGCAGCCGGAATGGTCGCCGTCGGGCGAGCTGTACTTCGTCTCCGACCGCAACGATTGGTGGAACCTCTATCGCGCGCGCGGTGAGGGCGACGAGCCCGTGTGCCGCCGTGACGCCGAGTTCGGCGCGCCGCAGTGGGTTTTCGGACAGCGCTTCTATGCGTTCTCCGGCCCAGACGAGATCGTCTGCATCTACTCCGACCCGGGTGGCGCAAAGCTCGGCAGGATCGACCTCCACACCGGCAAGCTGCACCACATCGAGCTGTTCTACTCGACCCTTGGCAGCGTCCAGGTGTCGGGCAAGACAGCTGCGATGTTCGCGGGCTCGTCGACCCTCGCCGAGCGCGTGCTCGTCCTCGACCTCGACACGTTCGCGCAAGAGGTCGTCAAGGTGGCGAACCCGGCGCACATCGAATCGGGCTTCTTCAGCCTTCCGAAGCCGATTGAGTTTCCAACCGAGCACGGCCTGACCGCGCACGCCATCTACTACCCGCCGCGGAACCAGGACCACGAGCCACCGGCGGGAGAGAAGCCGCCCCTGGTCGTGCATTGCCACGGTGGGCCGACCGGATCGGCGGGCCCTACGTATCCCTTCGAGTACCAGTACTGGACCAGCCGCGGCCTGGCGCTGGTCGACGTCAACTACGGCGGCTCGACTGGCTACGGACGCGCCTACAGGCAGCGACTCAACGGGAACTGGGGCGTCGTCGACGTCGACGATTGCATCAACGCTGCGCGCCATCTGGTCGACCAGGGTCTCGCCGACCCGGGCCGGGTCTCGATCACGGGCGGCTCGGCCGGCGGTTTCACCGCTCTGCTGTCGCTCACCAGGCGCGACTTCTACAACGCGGGCGCGAGCCACTACGGGATCGGCGACCTCGAGCTTTTCGTCAAGGAGACGCACAAGTTCGAATCGCACTACGGCGAGACCCTGGTCGGTCCATATCCCGAGCGCGCGGATGTCTATCGAGAACGCTCCGCGATCCACTTCGCGGACCAGATGAGGTGCCCCGTCATCCTCTTCCAGGGCGACGAGGACATGATCGTGCCGCCCGACCAGGCGGAGAGCTTCGTCGAGGCGTGCAGGAGAAACCACCTGCCCTACGCCTACGTCCTTTTCCAGGGGGAGCAGCATGGGTTCCGGCAGGACAAGAACATCCGCCGCGCGTTCGAGGGAGAGCTGGCGTCGGCGTGGCGGAATGGCAGACGCGCCAGCCTTAGGAGCTGGTGCCCGAAAGGGCGTGGAGGTTCAAATCCTCTCGCCGACACGAATCTGTGTTCGGATGGCGGCGCCTGAATTCGGCCAGGTGGCCTAAAGTTCAGGATTCGTGGGACAGGAAGCCCCGCACGAGAACGGAACGCAGCCAAAAAGCGACGGGAAGCCCGAAAGCAACGGTCACCAGCACGTCGGCGGATATCGCCTGGTGCGCGAGCTGGACACCGACAGCCTCGGCTCCGTCTACGAGGCTGAGCATCCGCGCCTGCACCGCCGGGTGGCGGTGCGCACCATCGGCACCGGCGTCGCGCGTGATGTGAGCTTTTCGCGCCGCTTCATGCTGGAGCTGCGCTCGTATACGGCGCTCGAGCACGAGGCGATTCCGCGTGTCTACGAGCTGGCGTATGACGGCGAGTCGCCCTACCTGGTGACCGAGCTGGTCGCGGGTGACACCCTCGACAAATCGATGGGCGACGGTCAGCGGTACGAACCGTTGGGCATCGTCTCGCTGCTGCGTCCAATCGCGAGCGCGCTCGACTACGCGCATTCGCGCGCGACCATCCACCGCGACGTCAAGCCGGCGAACATCCTGCTCGCGCACGACGGCCGGACCTTGCTGACAGGGTTTGGCCTCGGCACGGTGGCGTCTTTCAACACGGGCCCCGGCGCAAGCGGGGCGGTGGCACCCGACTATGTCGCGCCGGAGCGGCTCGTCGGCCGCGAGGTCGACGGACGGGCCGACGTCTACTCGCTGGCGGCCGTCATCTTCCAGGCGACGACCGGCCGCAGGCCCTTCTCGTCCAAGAGCTGGATCGAGACGCTGAGCCGGCGTCTTTACGAGCCGCCGCCGAACGTGCGCGAGGTCGTGCCGGACCTGCCTGCCGCTTTCGCGATCATCCTGCAGCAGGCGATGGACCGCGACCCCAGCCGGCGTCCCGCGAGCGCGAGCGAGCTGCTCGACAGGCTGGAATCAGCGATCACTTCGCCCAACGGCAAAGCCGAATCCGGAACGCGGATGACGAAGCCTGCGATCCGGGTGAGAGGCGTCGGCGTCGGTGCCGTGCTGGTCGTGGTCATCGGCGTCGCGGAAGCCGTATGGCTCTTCGAGGGCTCGGGACTAAAACTGCTTCTGAAGGTGTTCGGAGCGGGCTAGCGGACCCGGCCGTCGACGATCATCACCGACTTGCAGGTGAAGAGCCGGTCGACCATGAATCCAGGGCTCAGGTTCGAGGGATCCTGTCCGATCGCGGCGGCGATCTGCTGCACGACCTGCTGTGCCGGCACGTTCATGCCGAACACGCTGCCCCCTGTCGGCATGATGTCGAGCACGCCGTTGTGCGCGACCAGCACCACCGAACCGCTCCAGCCGACCCCGTTATAGGTGCCGCCGCCGGTGATGATCGCGCCGGCGGCAGAGTCGTCGTTGATCCTCAGCTTGAGGTTCGAGATGCCTGATACCTGGCCCGACTGAACGGCGTCGATCAGGTCCTGGGAGGTGTAACCGCGGTGCACCGCACCGTTCTGCTGGACATCCGCGCTGGCGCAGGACTCCAGCGATGCGACGGCGATAAAGGGTTCCTCACCGGCGGTGCCGAGTCCGCTCACGCCGTCGACGATGATCTTGTAGACGCCGGGCGGAGCGTTGTGCACCTCGACCGTCGGCAGAGTTCCAGTAGCCACGTACTTCTGGTTGTCAGGGGCCTGGACGGTCAGCTTCATCGCGCTGCCCGGATAACCAAGCGAGGCTTTGACAAGGCTGCCGCCCGCGTAGCTGTAGGTGTACTGCTGCTGTTCGCCGTTGTGGAGCGGCGCGCCGATAAAGTCCTGCTCCGTTCCGGGCGTCGTGCCTATCGCGACCGCGTCGGACGCCGCGAGGGCGGGTCCGAAGGGATCGGTGGAGTCCGGGACGATGGGGATCGGTTGGCTGATCGTCCCGTTTGGATTCGCGGTCGCCTGCTGGCCGGCGTTGATCTGAACGGAGGCGGTTGCGTTGTGCAGGCGCACGGTTCCGACGAAGACTTTGACCGTCATGGTGCCGTCGGCGAGGATGTAGATCTCGAACTTCGTGCCGCGCACGCTGGCTGTCGCGGACGCGCCGTTGACGTCGAAGGTTGCGCCTGAGGCGAGGTGCTGCACGTTGGTGAACGTCCGGCCGATCTTCTGGCTGAGGGTCACGTCATGGAGGCTGCCGCTCTTGGTGAAATGGGCGGAGTCGAATTTGAGGGTGGTATCGCTGGCGAGCCGGGTCAGGGTGCCGTCGGGCAGCGTTATCGCGGCGCGTCCCTTGGCGTCCGTCTTCACCGAGGCGCCGGCGTGGACCACCGCCCCGGTCGTGGCCGTAAGAAAGTCACTGCCGTTGCTCGAGGTCGAGGCGGCGGGCTGATAAACGGTGAGGGTCGCCGACGCGTTGACCTGCGCCGATGCGGCCACGTTCAGCCAGACGACCACGCCCACGACGGCGACGATGAGGATCAAAAACAGGATCAGCAGGCGGCGTCCGCCGCGACGTCTGGGTGGCGCCTTGGCGGCTACGGTTGCCATGCTGCCGAGGAAAGATAGCTCAAAGCACGGCTAACTCCCCCCGCTTAGGCTCCTTACCTGTGGCCCTCGACCACCATCATGTTGTCGCCGCCCCCGACCGCGCATGAGTAGACGCGGTCGACGGTGAATCCTGAGGGGATCGAGCTGATCGACTTACCGCCGAAAGAGCTCAGGTTCTTGATGACCTGAGTCGTGACGTTGATCCCGCGCACGGTCACCTGCGTGATGACCGCGCCGAGGTTGGGCGTCGCGGCGTAGAAGTCGATGATCCAGGAGATCTCGATCCCGCCGATGTCCGAGTGATAGACGACGTGCGCCGATGTGGGCGACGTGCCCTGCACGGCGATCGTCACGCCGCCGGCGCCCGAATCCGCGAGCGCCTTGGAGATCTGCGAGTTGCTGAGCGTCTGCCGCACGATCGTCCCATCGTCGACATTCGCCGCGGAGCACGGCGCGTTGCCGGCGAACGCCACGACGAAGGCCTCGGCGGGCGCAACCGTGACGGCGTGAACAACGGCCCGCCAGTGACCCGCCTTGCCCTCGATGTGGTTGGCCACGCCTGAGGTTCCATTGCGTGAGGCGTGCTCGACGCCATCGGGGCTGAAAACCGAGAGCGTCATGAAGCTGCCGGGGTAGCAGAGCGCGAATGTGAGCGCGCCTCCCGAGGAGTCATAGCCGAACTCCGCCGTCTGACCGGTCGAGATCGGGTCGCCCGTCGAGACCTGCAGCGTGCCCTGCGTCGTGCCCGCCGCCACCGCATTGGCGCACTGGGCCGTGAGTGCGTACGGGTCCTGCGGGTCGCGCTGGATGGGCCGCACCGGCCCGAGCACACCGCCGGCGCTGACGTCGACCTCCTGCCCGGCGTTGACGGCCTGCCTCGTCGTGCCGCTCACGCTTATCGAGCCGGCGAACACCTTGAAGAGGTTGGTGTTGTTCTGCCGAACCAGCACCTCGAACTGAGTCCCGCGCACCTCGGCGCTGACGGAGTGACCGTCGATCTTGAACGACGAACCGCTGGCGAGGTGCTGGACGTTCACCAGGGTCCGGCCCGCCTTCTGCGCCACCTCGACCGCGTCCAGGTTGCCGGCCTTCTGGAGCTGGACCCTGGTGATCTGGACCTCGGTGTTGGGCGACATCCGGACGTAAGAGCCGTCGGGGAACTGGATTGCGGCGTGGCCGGTTTGGGTCTTGACGTCGTCGTTGGCGTTGAGCGCCTGGCCCGCCGTGCCGCCGCTGCCGTTGACCGTCACCGTCTGGTTGTAGACGATGAGCGTCGCGGGCGCCGTCACCGCGGCTGATGCCTGGACCACGAAGAACCACCATCCGCCGCCCACGATGAGCAGCACCGCAAGGATCACCGCGACGAGGCATCCGCCACAACCGAAGCCGCACCCGCGACCGAAACAGCCAGACCTGCGCCGAAGGAGGAGGTGCGGCTTGCTGAGGGACGGCTGGCGCGGGCGGCGGCTGGATCGCCATCGCCCGGGAGATTAGCTGGTGGGTATGCGCAAATCGACGACCAAGCGCGCCGGATCGTTGAGCGCGAACGCTCGAATGCAGGTCGGCTTGCTCACGCCGAGCCCCCAGGACACGTAGCCCTCGAAGTCCTCGGTCTGGCGGGCCTCTTTCAAGACCTGGAACTCGGGATGGATCAGGTCGGTCGAGCCGGTGAAGGTCGTCGCGCCGGTCGCCGAGTGCACACGAACCAGCACGCCGGCGGTTCCGCTGAGCGTCACGGTCTGGCCGCTCGCGCCGAGGGGGAAGACGGGCTTGTCCTGTCGCGTGACGCTGTAGGTGGGTACGATCGACTCGAACTGGAGGACGAACCGGTCGTAGGTCGCCAGCTCGCCCACGCGCGCGGTGATGGTGTTGGCGACACCCGTCTTGCCGCCTGAGAAGTCGGTGCAGGCGAAGTCGGGAAGGTTGGTCCCAGGAGGGGTCGGCGGCGCGACGGGCGGTTGAGAGATGCGGGGGCCCGAGGCGTTGGCGGCGCCGGTTGCGCCTGGGGTGACCGACGCGGTCTGGGCGAGCTGCGGCCCGCAGGCGGTCAGAATCGAGATCACCAGCAGCGCCAGTCCGGCTCGCACCGGCCAATGGTATGGTCGAGACCCCTCTGGAGTGCGCCGAGGTGGCGGAACAGGCAGACGCGTCGGTCTCAAAAACCGATGTCCGCAAGGACGTGCGGGTTCGACTCCCGCTCTCGGCACCACGGCGGGTAGAACGGTCGCTGCGGCTGGAGGGGTTACGGCGAGGGGACGATTCCCGGCAGCACGTACGCCTCGAGCATCGCCAGGAGGCCCATCGCGCTGGTGAGGATCAGGCTGTAGCCGATCACGCGACGGAAGATGTCGCCCTCGGCTCCAACCTTGTTCACTCCGGCGGCCCCGACCGACAGGTTCTGCGGGCTGATCATCTTGCCCATCACGCCGCCGGACGAGTTCGTGGCGGCGGTCAGGATCGGGCTGACGTTGTGCAGCTGCTGGGCGGTCTGTGCCTGGAGCGGGCCGAACAGCGTGTTCGACGACGTGTCGCTGCCGGTGAGGAATACGCCCAGCCATCCCAGGAATGCGGCGACGAACGGGAACACGAACCCCGTCTTCGAGAAGGCGATGGCCAGGCTGGACGTCATGCCCGAGAAGTTCATCAGGTACGCGATCCCGAGGATGAACGCGATGGTCACGACCGGCAGCGCGAGCTGCCGCAGCGTGCGCGCGTACACGGCGAAGTAGTTGAAGCGGGAGCCCGAGATCCACATCAGCGCATAGGCGACGATCGTGGCCAGCAAGACCAGGGTGCCGGCGGCGGCGAGAAAGTCCCAGTTGAACGGGTTGTTGTAGGGCGCCGACTTGGCCACGATGGGCTTCTCGTTGAACACGACCGACACGGGCTGACCCTTCTTGTCCAGCTCATAAGTTCCCGGCCAGTAGAAGCTCCAGTACGGGAACTTGAAGGCCTGGCGGTTTTTGGCCGGGTCGGGTCCGATCCACGGCAGCGGGCACAGCTTGAACCCAGGGTTGCCGCATTTGAAGTCGGCGGTGATGTTGGCCGGCGCCGCGAGCGCCGTCTTGACGTCTCCTACCGGGTGGCCCGACCACCAAGGCAGGTTGCCCATCTGGCCGATCAGGATCACGACCACCAGAACCAGGTACATGGAGAAGGCGCGAACGATGCGCGACGGGGGATCGGCCGCGTCGACGGATCGGCCCGAAGCCACCGCGCGTGCGGGCAGATCGGAGCCTCCCATCACGCGACGCGGTTGAAGGCCGCTGACCGGTGCAGGCGCTTCGTGAGCGAACTGCCACACCTCGCGGGGCTTCCAGAAGCGAAGGAGCGCCGCGAGGCAGCCCATCGAAACGAGCGCCGCGATGATGTCGGTCAGCTCCGGGCCCACAAAGTTCGAGATCAGGAACTGGACGATCGCGAACGACACGCCCGTGACCAGAACCGCGGGGAGGACTTCCCGCATCCGGCGCCAGCCGGCCAGGACGACGATCAGGTAGGCCGGGATGATGATCGAAAAAACCGGCAGCTGCCGCCCGACCATGGCCGAGAGGGCGAGGGTGGTCGACGTCGGGTCGGCATGGCCGAGCACCGGCGCCACCAACCGGCCGAGCGTGACCACCGGGATGCCGATCGAGCCGAACGCCACCGGAGCGGTGTTCGCCAGCAGGGCGAGGACCGCGGCGGTGACCGGCTCGAAGCCGAGGCTGGCCAGGATCGAGGCCGAGATCGCGACCGGCGCACCGAAGCCTGCGATGCCCTCGATCAGCGCCCCGAAGCTGAATGCGACCAGCAGCGCCTGCAGCCGGCGGTCGACGGTCAGACGGGAGAGCGCGCGCTTGATGACGTCGAAGTCGCCGCTCGCGACCGTCAGGTTATGGAAGAAGACAGCATTGAGAACGATCCAGCTGATGGGCCAGAGGCCGAAAGCCATGCCCTCCGTGGCCGCCCCGAGCGTCACGCCGAGGGGCATGCCCCACACGATCCAGCCCAGGACCGCGGCCGTGAGCATGGACGCCACGGCGCACATCCACGCCGGCAGACGCAGGACGGCCAGCATGACGAACAAGACGTAGAGCGGAACGCCTGCGACGATCGCCGACAGGAAAATGCTGCCCAGAACGGGCTCGTAGGTCTGATGGAACGCCAAAAAGACGTTCATCTATCTCCCCCCTAAAGACGCCGACCGAAGCCGAGACTAATTCAAGACCTATCGGGTCAGGTTTGCAAGTTCACCAAGACCCTCCGCCGCCCCCGCCTCCACCGCCGCCTGAGGAACCGCCGCCGCCGAATCCGCTCCCGCTGCCTGAGCTTGGCGGCGAGGCTGAGATCGCGCTCGAGATGTTGTTGTTCAACGACTGCAGGCTGCTCGAGAGCAGCGCCGCCTGAAATGGCGCATTGCCGACGTACCAGCCGTTCGACGCGCCGCTGGTGTCGATGCCCTCGAATGCCTTGGCCCAGCGGTCGACGACCCCGAACACGATCGCGTAGGGAAGGAGCTGGGTGAAGATCTCCGCCTTCTCCGCGAACTGCTGGCGGTATTTCTCGGCGGTGTTCATGTAGAGGCGAAAGCCCAGCGTTTTCTGCAGGACGGCGCGGCCTCTTGCCGTGCGCTGCGGCATGACCCTTGCGGTGACGATCAGCACCAGACCGAGCAGCAGGATCGCGGCGCCAATCAATCCCCAGCCGAAATGGATCCCCAGCTGGTACGTGGCAAAGCCGCCGGCGATGATGGCCGCCCAGCCGAGTCCTCCCCAGAAGAGGCGCGCGTACTCTGGCTTGACGGTGAAGAACCGGCGCGACATGGCGTCGGACACGATCTGGCCTTCCGCCGCCTGCAGCGTGGACCCGAACTTGCCCTTGAGCTCCGAGACCTTGACCTGCTCGCGCCCGGCGAACAGCCCGTTCAGGAGCGTTGACTCATACGGCAGCAGCTTGGTGACGTCACCTTGCTTCTGGGTCAGCAGCCAGTCGTGGAACCCGAATATGTGGGGAATGTCCGTGATCGTGAGGTAGCCACGGACGGCGAGGTCGACGATCGTAGCGGTCACGTCCTTGGGGTCGGCGCTCTCGTCCAGGATCAGGCCCAGTTGGGCAGGCTTCAGGTTCTCGGGCGGCTCGAACTCCACCACCACGGGTTCGTGCTGGAAGAGGGGTTCCGGCTGCTCGGGCGCCGTTGCCGGAGCCTGGTAGTAGTGCCCGAGGTAGGCGCGGTCGCGGCCGCGCTGCCACCAGCTCCATGCGATGGCGGCGATCCCACCCAGGAGGATCAAGAGACTCAGCCCGACCGTCACCGGGTTGACGTCGAACGCGTCCTGGGGGAACTCGCGATCGCGGGCGGTGAGCAGCGGCGGTGGCACATTGACGGCTCCCTTGACGAGGCTGACCGCAATCGACATCTGCTCGCCTGAAGCGAGCGGGCGTGTAGCGGTGTACGTAAAGAAGTTGTTGAGGCCGGCCACCTTGCAACCCTCGCGTGAGCCCCGCGGCCCCTGGTAGCACGCCGCCTCGACAAACGATCCCGCGGGCAGCTCGACGCTTGCGGTGACGGATTGCTTCGGCACCGGCCACATGTCGCCGTCGACGTTCCAGAACAGCTCGTCGCGGTCGCTGAATCTGTTCAGCGCCCCCTGCACCGTGTAGCTGATGACGTAGCGCTGGGCGCCGCTGACCGTTCGGTTGGGGTCGCCGATCTTGATCACCTCGTCCGGCCCGCTGGTGTACGCGTCGTACTGCAGCGGCGAGGTGCCGTCGGTCACCGAGTTGATGTTCAGGTTGTAGTAGCGGTCCTGCCGGTTGTCGTACACATAACGCACCGGGATGGTGCGAAAGATCCCGTGCTTCTGCACGCCGCCGAAGTCGACCCGGATGTCCTCGACCACGGCGATCGTCGAGTTCGTATTGACGCGGATCGTGGACTGGAACGAGTTGATGACCCACGCCTCGTCGGCGCTCGCGCTTCCACCTGAGATCGCGATCACGAGCGAGGAGGCGAACGCGGCGATTGCCAGCCTGGCGGCTCGAACTCTCATCGGCAGTCCGTATATTGCCTCGTGCCGTCCATGACATTGACCAATCTCCGGCACGACATCCGCAACGTGGCGATCATCGCCCACGTCGACCATGGCAAGACGACCCTGGTCGACGCGCTGCTGAAGCAGAGCCACACCTTCCGCGACAACCAGGACGTCGGCACGCTGATCATGGACAGCAACGACCTGGAGCGTGAGAAAGGCATCACGATCCTGGCCAAGAACACCTCCATCCGCCACGGCGACGTGACGATCAACATCATCGACACGCCGGGGCATGCCG
The DNA here is from genome assembly GCA_005881275.1 of Chloroflexota bacterium. GTDB lineage: Bacteria > Chloroflexota > Dormibacteria > Dormibacterales > Dormibacteraceae > 40CM-4-65-16. The sequence goes on along the minus strand of VBEF01000055.1, from coordinate 18,250 downwards.
ACTTCGGCGGCGAGGTCGAGCGCGTGCTCAACATGGCCGACGGCTGCCTCCTGCTCGTCGACGCGGCCGAAGGCCCGATGGCGCAGACCCGGTTCGTGCTGCGCAAGGCGTTCGAGGTTGGCCTGCGAATCATCATCGTGATCAACAAGGTCGACCGCGCCAATGCGGATCCGCGGCAGACGCTGAGTCGCGTCCACGACCTCTTCCTCGAGCTTGCCGAAGACGCCGACCAGCTCGAGGCGCCGGTGATCTATTCGATCGCCAAGGAAGGCCGTGCGGGTCTCGAGGCGGACAACCTCGGCGCGGACCTGGAGCCTCTGTTCAAGACGATCATCGAGCACGTGCCGGCGCCGGTCGTCGAGCAGGGTGGGTTCCAGATGCTGGTGGCCAACCGCGCCTACGACGACTACACGGGCACGATGGCGATCGGGCGCATCTCGCGCGGCAGCATCGCCGCCGGAGATGCCGTCGCCGTCCTGAGCGGAGAAGGCGAACCGCGTCGGGTCAAGGTTGTCCAGGTTCTGGTCTACCGAGGTCTCGATCGGGTTGCCGTCCCCAGGGCCTCCGCGGGAGACATCGTTCTCTTGACGGGTCTCGAGGAGGTGGCGATCGGCGACACGCTGGCCGACCCCGAGTCACCCGACGCCCTGCCGCGGATCGAGATCGAGGAACCGACGGTGCGAATGACCTTCGGTGTCAACACGTCGCCGTTCGCCGGGCGCGAGGGCAAGTTCTCGACCACACGCCAGATCCGCGCGCGGCTCTACAAGGAGCTCGACACGAACCTCGGCCTGCACGTCGAGGACACGGACGTCGCCGAGCGGTTCCTGATCAGCGGCCGCGGCGAGCTGCACCTGGCGGTCCTCATCGAGACGATGCGGCGCGAGGGCTACGAGTTCGAGGTCTCGCGACCAGAGGCGATCGTCAAGCTGATCAATGGCCAGCGCATGGAGCCGCTGGAGCACCTGACCGTCGACGTGCGCGAAGACCATGTCGGGGGCGTGACCGAGGCGCTCGGCAAACGACGGGCGGAGATGATCGAGATCAACTACGACAAGAAGGGCGGGGTTCGTCTCGAGTACCTGATCCCGACCCGCGGCCTCATCGGGTTTCGCAATACGTTCCTCACGCTGACCGCGGGCACGGGGTTGATGGGCTCGATCGGCATCGGCTACCGGCCCTACGTGGGCGAGTTTCGCGAGCAGCGCAACGGCGCGCTTACCGCCTCCTCACCGGGCACATCGCTCACCTACGGGCTGGCCGCCGCGCAGGAGCGCGGCACAACTTTCATCGAGCCGGGCGAAGAGGTCTACGAGGGCATGATCGTCGGCATCCAGAAGCGGCCGGGCGACATCCGCGTCAACGTCTGCCGCGAGAAGAAGCAGTCCAACGTGCGCTCGTCGACCTCGGACATCTCGGTGCGATTGACGCCTGCCTCCCGCTTGAGCCTCGAGCAGTCGCTGGACTTCCTGGCCGACGACGAGCTCCTCGAGGTGACGCCGAAGCACCTGCGGCTGCGCAAGCGGCACCTGACCGAGGTCGACCAGTCCCGGGCCCGCCGGGTGGCCGAAGGGGCCCGACGTTAGGCCTCGCCGAATCGGGGTATACTCCATGCAGCCGGCGAAGCGTCGGCGCTCACCGCAGGCTTCTATCTTCTCGAACGGGCCCGCTAGATGAGTTGGCCCCGCCGTTCGAGAGATAGGAGATGGGAAATGCCGACTGGCACCATCAAAAAGCTGGTTTCGGATCGTGGCTTTGGATTTATCAAGGCCGAGGACGGACAGGAATACTTCTTCCACCGCAGTGGCACCGAAGGTGACTTCGACGGCCTCCAGGGTGGCGAGAAGGTTCAGTTCGAAATCGAGTCGAGCCCGAAGGGCCCGCGCGCCAAGAGCGTCCGCGTAGCCTAAAGCTCCGACAACCAGAAGGCCCGAGCCGCAAGGCTCGGGCCTTTCTCTTTTCCCGGTGGCACATCGGATAGTCCGGACTAACCGGGGACTGGACCTGGGCGAGGGGCGCAAAGTCCGGACTATCCGGGTTTCAGCCTCCCAGGTAGGCCCGACCAGTAAAGCTCGGGCCTTTTTCCCGCTGGCACATCGGATAGTCCGGACTAACCGGGGATTGGACCAGGGCTAGGGCCGCAAAGTCCGGACTATCCGGGGTTTCAGCCTCCCAGGTAGGCCCTCCGCACCGCCGGGTTGTGCAGCAGTTCGTCCCCGCTCCCGCTGAGCAGAATCCGCCCCGTCTCGATGACATAGGCCCGATCCGCGATCGCCAGCGCGCGAAGCGCGTTCTGCTCCACCAGCAGGATCGTGGTCCCGTCCTTGTGGATCTCTTCGATCGCCCGGAACACCTCGTCCACCATCTGCGGAGCGAGCCCCAGCGAGGGCTCGTCGAGCAGCAGCAGTCGCGGCTTGGCGAGGATCCCGCGGGCGATGGCCAGCATCTGCTGTTCGCCGCCGGACAGCGACCCGGCGCTCAGATCACGCCTCTCACCGAGTATGGGAAACCGCTTCAACACCGCATCGATCTGGGCCCGGGTCGCCGCTCCGTCGCGACGCGCCCACGTCGCGAGCTCGAGGTTCTCGAGCACAGTCTGCCGGGCCAGGATCTCCCGTCCCTCAGGCACCTGGACCAGGCCGCGGCGGACGATGGACGAGGCCTTGGCGCTGATCAGGTCCAGGCCGTCGAACACCGCCGAACCGGATCCCGCCCGGATGAGGCCCGAGAGGGTGTTGAGGATGGTCGACTTGCCCGCGCCGTTCGCGCCGATGAGCGCCACCACCTCGCCTTTCGCGACTCGGAACGAGACGCCGCGCACGGCGACGATGGCGCCGTAGCTGACGGTCAGATTCTCGACATCGAGGATGGGATTGTCCGGCTCGCGCGCGGCGCGGCTCGTGGAGGCGGCCTGCTCGACGTCGGTTTCCTCCGCGACCCCGCTCGCCCCGGGCGCGCTGGTAACTTCCCGCTCGCCGCCGGTTCCGAGGTAAGCCTTGATGACCGTCGCGTCGGTGGAAACCTCCTCCGGCGTGCCGTCCGCGATCTTCTTGCCGAAGTTCAGCACCGCGACGCGCTTGCAGACGCCCATCACCAGCCGCATGTCGTGGTCGATCAGCAGGATGGTCAAACCGTCTGCGTTCAGCCGCTCGATCAGCTCACGCATGCCCTGCTTTTCGTTTGGGTTCATGCCCGCGGCAGGCTCATCCAGGATCAAGAGACGGGGCCGAAGCGCCAGCGCCCGAGCGATCTCGAGGCGGCGCTGGTCGCCATACGGGAGAGTGGCGGCGTGGCGGGTGCCCACCGACTTCTGGAGTCCGACCGTCTCGAGCAAGGTGTACGCGTCTTTGACGCGGCTGAGCTCGGCGGTCCTGAAGATGGGCAACGTGGCCAGCTGGGCGAGTGTGTCGTCGCGGCGTCGCGTGTGCATCCCGATCAGGACGTTTTCGATCGCGGTCAGGTCCTTGAAGAGGCGGATGTTCTGGAACGTGCGGGCGATGCCCATGGCCGCGATTCGATAGGCGGGCCGTCCGGTGAGCTCGTCCGACTCGATCCACGCCCGCCCCGACTGAAAGCGCGCGTAGCCGGTGATCACGTTGACCAGCGTGGTCTTGCCCGCTCCATTGGGTCCGATCAGGCCCTGGATCGATCCCTGCTCCACCTCGAGCGACACACCGTCGACAGCGTGCACGCCGCCGAAGTGGCGCCGGACGTCATCCAGGCGAAGCAGCACTCACTCTCGCTTTCGGCCACCAGGCCGGCCGCACCAGGGCGAGCCCGCCGCGGCCGACTATGCCTTGCGGTCGGAACACGATGACGGCGATCAGGAAGACGCCGGCGAGGATGTTGATGTAGTCGCCGGCGCCCTGGAAGATGTATGGAAGCAGCGTGATGATGAGCGCTCCGACCACCGGGCCGAGCACGAAGCCGCTCCCGCCCAGGACCGCGAACGTCAGTACCTGCACAGCGCGCGTCACGCCGTACTGCGCGTCACCCGGATCGATGTTGAAGAAGAGGTGAGCCTCCAGCGCGCCGGCGTAACCGGCCATCAGCGCGCTGAGGACGAAGGCGATCATCTTGTAGCGCGCGACGTCGATGCCCTGGCTCAGGGCCGCCAGCTCGTCCTGCCTGATCGCCGCCCACGCGTTGCCGAGACGGCCCTTGGTCAAGCGCCACACGACGAAGACGATGACGATGAGCGAGACCAAGATGAAGTTGATCGCTCCCAGAGGATCAGCGCTCCTCGTGTTGCTCAAGCCGAGACCCTCGCCGGTGATGGGCACGTTGAGGATGACGCCGAGACGGAGCGCCTCGATGAAGCCGATCGTCGCAATCGCCAGGAACACGCCGCGCAAACGGAGCACCGGCAGGCCGACGAGAAAACCGATCACGCCGGCGAGGAGGGCTGCGGCGATCGTGCTGACCACACCTGGCGTGTGCCAGTAGTTGCTCATCAGCACAGACACATAGGCGCCGATTGCCATGAATCCCGGCGCGGCCAGCGACAGCTGACCTGAATAGAGGTGATGAAAAAGTCCACGCCTCAGATGCGCTCGCGTAGGCGCGTGCCGAACAATCCCTGCGGCCGCAGGATCAGGAGAAGGAAAAGCGCGGCGAAGGCCACGCCGCCGCGGACGCTGCTGCCGAACGTGACGACCGCTAGGATCTCGACCAGACCGAGCAGGTAGCCGCCGATCACCGCGCCCGGGATGCTGCCCATGCCGCCCAGAACGATCACCGCCAGGCCTCGGACTTCGACGTTGTCACGGCCGATGTACGGGCTGATATCGCCCAGCGCCACGCCAAACAGAATTCCCGCCAGGCCGCCGAGCGCCGAGGAGATGACCAGGGTCAGCGTGATCATCCGGTCCACGTCGAGGCCCATCAGGCGCGCCGCCCGCGGGTTTTCCGCAACCGCGCGAAGGCCGCGTCCAATCTGCGTGTAGCGCATCACGTAGCCGAGCACGAGCATCAGCGCGATCGAGACCGGGATGATCACGACCTTGCTCGCGTCGAGACTCAAGTCGGCGACGTGCCATGTCGGATTCGGGATCGTGCCGGCGGGAAAGGCGACAGAGTTTGCGCCGTCCACCCACAGCCACGAGAAGAGGCTGCCCTGCTTGCCCTGCTCGACCGCCGCCACGATGATGAGCGCCAATCCGATCGTGGAGATCAGCGCCGCGATGGGTGGCGCCTGCCGGCGACGCAGAGGCCGCAGGCAGACATGCTCGATGACGAGGCCCATCAGAGCCGAGGCGGCGATGCCAACCACGGAGGCGACCCAGAAGACCTGTCCGTACTTGACCACGAGCGTGTAGGTGGTCGCGGCTCCGAGCATGAAGACGGCGCTGTGCGCGAGGTTGAGAATGTCGAGGATGCCAAAGACGAGCGTGTAACCGACGGCGAATAACGCATAGATGGAGCCGATGAAGATCGCGTTGACGATCTGCTGGTCCACGGTCGCGTGAGACTAGGGAGTGGGGGGAGCGGTTGGTGCTCCCCCCATTCCGTTAGCTCGCTTTGACTTCGTGGACGAGCTTGAACCCGCCGGCGCCGTCCATCTGAATGATCCAGACCGTCTGCTTGACGTCATGGCTCGAGGTGAACTGGAAGGGGCCGAGCGGGGACTGGATGTTGACTGTCTCGATCGCGGCGCGCAGCTTGTCGCGGTCGCCCGCTGTGTCGGTGAAGGTCAGGTTGGCGCGCTTGGCGGCGTCGGCCAGGATCTTCAATCCGGTGTAACCCTGCGCCGCGAACTGGTCGGGGTCCTTGCTGTACTCGTTCTTGTACGCGGTCACGAAGTCTTTGTTGGAGGCAAATTCGTTGCCGATGTACCACGCGCTTGCGCTGCGCGCGCCGGTGCCGGCGGCGCCGGCCTGCTTGGAGACGGTCGCGGTGTTGAAGCCGTTGCCGCCGAGGAACTGGCCCTGCCATCCCTGGTTGCGCGCGGCGGTCATGATCTTGGCGGGAATGCCGCCCAGCGACGTGATGAAGATGACGTCGGGCTTGAGCTGCACCGCCTGCGTCACGTAAGGCGACAGGTCGGCGTCGTTCTTGCTGAAGGGGATCGTCTTGAGCAGGTCGATGTTGTACTGCGCGACGGTCTTCTGAACTATGGTGCCGCCGTCACTCGAGAACTTGTCATCCTGCGCCACGAGCAGTACGCCGGTCTTGGGATGCGAGTCAGCCGCGTAGGCCTTGATGTTGGCGGGGATCGCCGTCTCTTCGCCCAGGCTGTCGCGGAACACGTACTTGCACGGCGTCGTCTCCGGGAACTTGCAGTCGGGGACGATGTGGATGCCGGTCGTGCTGACGGCCAGGACCGGCGTCTTCAGGCTTTCGGCGAGCGGGTGAACCGCAACAGCCGAGTTGGAGAGCGTCGGGCCCAGAAATGCCAACACGTTGTTGGAGGTGATCAGGGTCTGCGCCTTCTGCTGGGACTGCGCCTTGTCGGAGGCGTCGTCCTCGACCGTCAGCTCGATCTGAGCTCCGTTCACGCCGCCTGAGGCGTTGATCTCCTTGACGGCCAGCTTCGCGCCGTCCCGGCTTTGCGGTCCGTACACGCCGCCCGCGCCGGTGATCGAAAGCACGGCGCCGAACTTGATGGTCTTCCCCGAGTAGGAGTTGGCATTCCCGCCTCCGCCTCCGCCGGTGGATCCACAGGCCGCGACCAGGAGGGTTGCCACCAACCAGCCGAACAGGCGCGTGCGGTTCATTTCAGTCCCCCATACCAAACTTAGCGATTCTTTAACTTATCAAACCTGGGGTCGCAGCTAGGCCCGCAACTTCTGAAGCAGCTTGGGGACCTCGAGCTTGGGCTGCGGGTACCGGGGGTCCATCTCGCGGAGGGTCTCGATCAGAATCTTCGTGACCGCCCAGTTCCGGTAGACCTTGTCGTTGGCCGGTATCACGTACCACGGCGCCTGCCGGGTGGAGCAGCGCCCGATCGCCAGGCCGTAGGCGCTCATGTAATCGTCCCAGCGCGCCCGCTCCTCGATGTCGTGCGGGTTGAACTTCCAGCGTTTGTTCGGGTCCTTGAGGCGGTCGATCAGCCGCCTGCGTTGCTCGTCGTATGAGATGTGCAGACAGAGCTTGACCACCGTCGTTCCGTTGCGGCCGAGCCCCTTCTCGAAGTCGTTGATCTGGCCGTAGCGCCGCTCGATCACCGAGGGCCGCGTCAGGTCGTGCACGCGCGCGACCAGCACATCCTCGTAATGCGAGCGGTTGAAGACGCCTATGAAGCCGGTGTCCGGCAGACGGCGTCGGATGCGCCACAGAAATCCATGGCGGCGCTCTTCCGGGGTTGGCGCCTTGAACGGTGTGATGACGACGCCCTGCGGGTTGAAGTTGCGAACCACGTGCGTGACCGTGCCGTCCTTTCCGCCCGTATCCATGGCCTGTAGGACGATCAGGAGCGAGCGCTTGCGCTCGGCGTAAAGACGCTCGTGCAGCTCGAACAGCTCATCCCGATGCTTCTTGATTTCGCGAAGCGCCTTCTTGTCCCCGCCCCTCAGTCCCGGAGTCGAGTCGGGGTTGACGCCGGCCATCCGGAAGAGGCCGCCGCGCGGTTGCGCGCGCAAGAGGTCGCGGATCTCCCCCTTCGCCACGGCGCGAGTGTATCCGGAGCCTAGGTGAGCTCCACCGGGACGACCGTCAGGTTGAGCAGCTGGTCGCCGCGCATCACCGTGATCGGCAGCTTCGAGCCGATCTTGCCTTCGACCATCAGGCGCTGCAGGTCTCCTGCCTTGCTGACGCCGACCTCTCCGACGGAGACGATGACATCACCGCTGCGCAGCTGGCCGCCCGCGGCAGGGCTGCCGCTCACCACCTCGTGGACTTCGACTCCGGCTTTGCGACCGAGCTTTTCCGCGATCGGCGGAGGAAGCGGGCGAGTGCCTCCCGCGATGCCGAGGTAGGCGCGGCGCACGCGGCCGTTGCGCATCAGCGCGGCGAGGATGGCCTGCGTCGTGGCGTTCATCGGCACAGCCAGGCCGAGACCCATGCCGGCGACGGCGGTGTTGACACCGATGAGCCTGGCGTGGGAGTCCGCGAGCGCGCCTCCCGAATTGCCGGGGTTGAGGGCAGCGTCCGTCTGGATCACGTCCTCGATGAAGCGCCGGTTGCCGTTGCCGTCTGCGGTCGCCAGCGAGCGGCCTAACCCGCTGACGACCCCGGACGTGACCGAGCCCGAAAAACCCATCGGGTTGCCGATCGCAACCACGAGCTGTCCGACGCGCAGCTGGTCGGCGTTGCCGACGCGGATCGCGTTCAGGGTCGCGGCGCGGGCGCGCGCGACCGCGAGGTCCGAAAGAGGATCCGCGCCGACCACGTCGACGTCGTACTCAGTGCCGTCGATGAAGGAAGCGCTCGCGGCGCGGCCGGCCGCGACGACGTGGGCGGAGGTGACGAGAAAGCCGTCGGGTGTGATGACGACGCCGGAGCCCGCACCGCCGAAACCACGTCCGCCGCGCCCGATGCGCAGGCTGGCGACCGACGGCAGAACTGCCTCCGCGACCGAGCTGACGATGACCGAATACGCGTCTAGCGCCTCTTCCTCAGTGGGTGTCTCAACCATAGTGTTACAAGATTACGACGTTGCAGACTACGCCGGATAGACCGAGATTTCCGTGGCCTTGACCGCGACCCACACCTCGGCGCCGGCGTCGAGCCGGAGGTCGCGCACAGCTGACGGTGTCACCTCGGCCACGAGCGGCACCGGCCCGCTCAGGCGAACCCGGACCCGCTCGCCACGCAGGTCGAGGTCTTCGGCCCTCGCGCGCCAAACATTGCGCGGCGTGCCTTCCGGGCGAGCGAGGTAGAGCGCGACCGCCCGCGGGTGGATCACCGCGAAGACGTCACCCTCGCCTGATTCCGGCGCGGCGAGGACCTCTCCGCCGTCGAGCTCGATATGGTCGTCCTTGCCTGTGCCTCTCAGGAGATTCACGCCGGCGAGGTCGGCCACGAACCGCGAGCGTGGGCGGGCGGTGACCTCGCTGGGGAGTCCGGTCTGGACGACCTTGCCTTGCTCGAGAACGACCAGCCGGTCGGCGAGCGCGATCGCTTCGAGTGGGTCATGGGTGACGAGGATTCGAATCCCGGTGAAGCCGGCGAGCTGGCGCGAAAGCTCGCGGCGGACCTCGGCGCGGACGCTAACGTCGAGCGCCGCCAGGGGCTCGTCGAGCAACAGCAGCCGCGGCTCCGTGACGAGGGTCCGCAGCAGAGCGACGCGCTGCGCCTGGCCTCCCGACAGCTCGCCCGGCATGACGCCGGCTTTGTCGCCCAGGCCGGAGCGATCCAGCCAGCCGCGCGCGACGCGCGACCGATCCCGCTTCAATCCAAACGCGACGTTCTCGAGCACCGTCATGTGCGGGAAAAGGACGTGGTCCTGAAAGACGATGCCGACCCGTCGCTCCTCGGTCGGAACGTGGCGCCCCACGGCCGAATCGTCGAGCACATCTCCGTCGAGCTCGACCCGCCCTGCGATTGGAACGAGACCCGCGAGCGCCCGCAGAAGAGTCGTCTTGCCGGCGCCATTGGGTCCGAGCACCGCGACGGTCTCTCCGGCCTCGACGGTCAGGTCGATGTCGAGGCTGAACCCGCCGCGCTCGACCTCGATGACCGCATGCAGGCTCATGGAGCCCCCAGCCAACGATCCCGCAGGCCGATGAGGATCGCGAGCGAGACCGCGAGCAGGATGAGACTCAGGACGATCGCGCCGTCGGGACGGGTTTCCAGCGCGACGTAAACGGCCAGGGGAATCGTCTGGGTGCGGCCAGGAAGGTTCCCGGCGAACGTGATCGTGGCGCCGAACTCGCCAAGCGCTCTCGCCCAGCACAACACCGCGCCGGAAAAGATCGCGGGTCTCAGCAATGGCAGGGTGACCCGCGCGAACACCTTCCAGCTGTTCGCGCCGAGGGCACGCGCCGACTCCTCGTAGCGAGAGTCGAGCGAGCGCAGCCCACCCTCCACGGCGATCACGAGAAAGGGCATCGCGACGAATGTCTCCGCAATGACGGCGGCCGTGGTGGTGAACGGAATCTGGAGGCCGAAGAGCTGGTGCAGCGGCGAGCCGATCAGCCCGCTCCGGCCGAAGGCGAGCAGCAGCGCCACACCGCCGACAACCGGAGGCAGAACCATCGGGAGCGTCGTCAGCGCGCGCAAAACCCCACGCAGCGTCCCGGTGGTTCTGGAAAGAACGAGAGCGAGCGGAATTCCGAGCACCAGCGCGACCGCGGTCGCCGTGAGCGAGCAAAAGAGGGAGAGGCCAAGCGCTGTGGCTGTCTCTGTTGCGACGAGCTCGGTCCCGACCTGATTCCAGGGCGCGCGCGCGATCAGGCCCGCGAGCGGAAGGAGGAAAAGGAGGAGTCCAGCCGCCGCGAGCGCCATGAGCGGCGCGGGGACCCTTGCCCTGATCAAGCTCCTTCGAACCCCTCCGCGACGAGGATGGATTGACCGGTGGGTGAGAGGACCAGCGCCTCGAAAGCGAATGCCGCGTTCGAATCCTGAGCGTGCTTCAGGATCGCGATCGGATAGTCCGCCACGACGTTGTACGGGTCCGGGATCGCGACCCCATCGACCTTGCCGCTGGTCCTCACGTCGCTGACGTAGACGATTCCCGCGTCCGCCTCGCCCAGTGACACTTTCGTCAATACGGCCGTGACCTGAAGCTCGAGGCTCGCGGGCCGGACGCTGACTCCAGCTTTGGCCAGAGCCTGCTGGGCGTACTTACCCGCCGGGACCGAAGGATCGGCGAGGACCACGACCAGACCACTGCGCGCAAGGTCCGCGAGGCTGTGAATTCCCTTCGGGTTGCCTTTGGCGACGGCGATCTCGAGGCGATTGTGGGCGAAGACCTTTGGGGTGCCTTCGATCAAACCGGCCTCAACCACCGTGGTCATGTGGGCTGTGTCGGCGGAGGCGAAGACGTCGCCCTGCGCGCCCTGCGTGAGCTGACTGGTCAGAGTCTGGGTTCCCGCGTAGTTGTACGTCACGTGGAGGCTGTCTTTCGATTGCAGGTCCTTGCCTATCTTTTCGAAAGCGGGCTGCAGCGACGCAGCGGCGAACACCGTCAACGATGCGGGAGCCGGCCCGTCGCCCGAACCCCCGCATGAGGTCACGAATACGAATGCTCCGAGGGCGAGCACGCGCCTAATCACGCGGCAGCTCAACCTGCACGTTGGTCGCCTTGACGATGGCGATTGCGGGCATGCCGGGTTTGAGGTCGAGCTCGTCGACCGCCTCACGCGTCAGCAGCGAGACGAGGCGATGCGGGCCGGCCTGGATCTCGACCTGCGCCGCGACCCGGTCCTTGATCACGCGCGTGACGATGCCAGGGAACCGATTGCGCGCGGATTGCTTGACGGGCTCATCGCGCTTGGTCGCTCGCCTTGGCCTGGCAACCGCCGCCAGCGACTCGCCTTCGATGAGGCGCTGTCCCCCTGGCGTGCGCACCGCGACGAGCCGGCCGTCGTCGACCATGCGGCGCACGGTATCGACGCTGACCCCGAGCATCTTTGCCGCCTCCCCGAGCCGATAGCCAGGCATTGTGCCGAAAATGCTAGCAGCAGCCAGCTAATGTTAAGACAAACTCCTCCCTATGTAGTGGGGAGGTGGCGCCGAAAAGGCGCCGGAGGGGCCGAAGCTGTTGACGCCTCTCACGTAAGCTCGCGATAGGGGATCGGCCGTGAGCTGGATCAAGCAACACATAGGTGAGTGGATCTCGATCAGCGCGCACCTGGAACGCCGCCCGCCTCGGTTCACCCTGACGATCACCCTCGGCGAGCTTCCCGACGGATGGGCCAGAACGCAACGCCCCGAGCGCACCTGGGCCGCCATCATCGGCCTGCTCCTCCTCGCGCCGTTCATCGCCCTGCTCGCCGCAGGCCTGCTGCGCGCCCTCGGCCTGACAGCGCCGTACGAATTGCTTGCCTCCTCTCCGACCGCGATCATCGCCGCGGCCATCAGCCTCTTCATCGGCATCCCTGTCGCGATCGCGATGAACCTCTGGAGGATCACGCGGGTCGGGCTGCGGCGGGACGCGCGATCTCTCGAAGGCCTGCTGGCGCTCGAGTTCGCCCCGCTCCACCTTGTGGTCGTCCTCGCCGCGCTGCTGATCGGAGGTGCCTTCGTGGCCCACCTGGCCATCGACTCCTACGCCTGCTTGACCGGAGTCCGCTCGGCCTGCTGACGCCTTACGGCGCTTACGAATTTTTCACATCCACCTAATGTCAACGGCCGCCTGGCGGGCTTGAATGAGCTCGTGAGCCTCGCACCAACTCACGACCAGGCCGACAGCGCCGCGGCAAAGACTCGTGGCATCACCCGGCGGCAGGCGCTCGGCGCCGCGGTCGCCACCGGCGTCGGTGTGGGGGTGGTTCGCCTCCTGGGCGGGTCGATGCAGCACATCGCCGCGCCTCGCACGGGCACGACGACGGACTGGATCTCGCCCCTTAAAACCGAGTCGGCGCGCGTGATGCATCTGCTGCGGCGAACGAGCTTCGGCCACACACCTGCCCAGCTCGACGCCGCGCTGTCCGACGGATTCAACAAGACCATCGATCGGCTGATCGAAACGGCGCCGGCTGAACCGCCGACCCTCGCGGCCGCAAACGCTCCGGGCGGTCGTTTCCCGATCGCCCAGCTCCAGCAGTGGTGGATCGACCACATGTTCAGCACGTCGACCCCTTTCGCCGAGCGCATGACGCTCTTCTGGCACGGCCACTTCACAAGCGACTACCGCAAGGCGGCCGACGACACATTCATGTACTGGCAGAACCTCACCTGGCGGCGCATGGCGATGACCGACCTTCGCTCGATGCTCCTCCAGGTCACGGTCGACCCGGCGATGCTTCGCTACCTCGACCTGGCGACGTCGACCGGCCAGAGCCCCAACGAAAACTATTCGCGGGAGTTGATGGAGCTCTTCACGATGGGTGCGGGCAACTACACCGAGTCGGATGTGCGCGAGGGTGCCAAGGCGCTCGCGGGATGGCAGGTGCCGCAGCCCGACGCGACGGCCACGGTCGTGGTCGACGCCAAGAACAATGTGACGCGAAAGCTCCCCGTCTATTCGGGCCAGAAGTCAGGCGTCTTCAACCCGCGACGCGCATACAAAGGAAGCGTCACCTTCCTCGGCAAAACTGGCCAGCTCGACACCCAGGGCGTGATCGACCGAATCCTGGCCCAGCCCACCACAGCGCCGCTCATCGCCAACAAGGTCGCGCAGAGCTTCGTGACCGCGCGACCGAGCCCCGCCTACGTCAAGAACCTCGGCGACACGTTTCGCCGCAGCAAATACGACATGAAGACTCTGATGCGGGCGATCTTCACCGGCCCTGAGTTCGTGGCGGACCAGAGCTATCGAAGTCTCGTGAAGTCGCCGACCGAGTTCATGGTTCACGCGGGTCGCGCGCTTGGCGTGTCCTCGTTCTCGAAGCTGGTCGCCGGTCACGGATCCGGCATGGGGCAGACCCTTTTTGACCCGCCCGATGTGAACGGCTGGCCGAACAACGAGGCATGGATCTCGTCCAACACGGTGGTCGAACGGGTCAACTTCGTCACCGCGGCTCTGGGTCAGGTGAAAAGTTCGCTGCCGCCTGCGTCCGACGCAATCCACCGACATCTCGACGGCGTACTCAGCCCGCAGACCGCAAGCCTGCTCAACCAGGCCGCCGATGATCGCGCGCGATGGTTCATCGCGCTGGCCTCGCCGGAATTTCAGCTCAAGTAGGTGCACGAAGCATGAACAAAGAAGCCGGGATCAACCAGCTCAAGCGCCGCGACTTTCTCAAAGCGGGTCTCGTCTTCGGCGCCGGCGCGTCAGGCCTCGCCGCGGGATATGCGGCGGTGCCCGATGCGTTCGCGCGCGCCGTCTACGCCGCCAAGAAAGAAGGAATGACAAACGAAAACATCCTGGTCATGATCCAGCTCGCCGGCGGCAACGACGGCCTGCGGACTCTCGTCCCGCTCGCTGATCCTTCGCTGCACGACCTGCGGCCGAAGCTCGCGGGGCCGATGGTCTCCCAGGCGCTTCCCCTCAACTCGCAGTACGGCCTGAATCACAACCTGGGCGGCATCAAGGGACTTTGGGACAAGGGAAAGGTCGCCATCGTGCAGGGCGTCGGCTATTCGAATCCAACCTTCTCTCACTTCGAATCGATCAGGATTTGGGAGACGGGCGATCCCTCGCGACGCCAGGTGGATGGATGGCTCGGTCGGACGCTGGCCACCAACTACGACTCCAACGGACATCCGCTGACCGGCTGCGCCTGCGGAGCGACCGACGCGCCGGGAGCGCTGCGCGACCTGCAGGCGACTCTGACGGTTATCCAGAACCAGAAGACGTTCGGCTTCACCGGTGGCACCGAGGTCGAAGCGGCGGTTGGTGCTCTCTACAAAGGAACGCCCGGCATCTATGGCGCGCTGTTCGACACCGCCATCGCAACGGCGACCGAGACGATGGCGACACTGCGCACATCGGCCTCGACCTATCACCCCATGGCTGACTACACCGACCAGGTCAAGCTCGTCTACTCGTCAAAGAACCAGCTCGCCGCGGCGCTGCAGCTTGCGGCCGAGCTTATCGTCACCGGTACGGGCGTCAAGCTCCTGCACGTCACGCTGGGCGGCTTCGACACGCACTACACCGAGCTCAACCGGCATGACGATCTCATGGGCTACCTCGACTCAGCCGTCTCCGCCTTCTACAAGGACCTGGCCGCGCACAACATGGCGGACAAGGTCCTCATCGCCACATGGTCGGAGTTCGGACGGCGGCCCAAAGAAAACGCGAGCGGCGGCACGGACCACGGCGCGGCAGCGCCGCTGCTCCTCATAGGAGACCCGGTGAACGGCGGTCTGTACGGCGCGGAGCCGAGCCTCACCAGCCTCGACAACACGGGCAATCTCAAGTACTCGGTTGACTTCCGATCGGTGTACCAGGAGATCCTCAGCGGACACCTCGGCGCGGACGCGCCGAAGATCCTCGGTTCGTCCTTCGACCGCATTCCATTCTTGAAGGCTCCGGTCGTCGTCTGAGATGAGGACCGTGCTCCTCAAGGCGGCGGCCACCTTCCTGACGATCGGCGCGACTGTCGCGTCCGCTCTGTTCGTGACCTCTCACCTCAAGAATCCCGCGGCGCCGCTGCAGCCGCCGGTTGTGAACGCCGGCTCCACCGCGGCCGCGCTGGGCGGCACGCTCAACGTCGGCCCTTCTGTTCAAGCAACCGATGTGGAGCCGATGACATCGACCTATGCGTCCTGATGGCCCAGTCGCGTCACATCACTTCGAAGCACTTGGCACCAGCTGCAGCCTGTTCGCGGGTGGTCAATCACGCACGCGTTTGCTCGAGGGCGAGTTCTGGGTCCGGCGCCTTGGCGCTCGTCTGACCCGGTTTTCAACGGACAGCGAGCTTTCGCGGCTCAATCGCAACGCCGGCCAGTGGACGGGAATCAGCGACGAGATGGAGGTCATCCTTCGTGCCGCTCTGCATGCGCACGAGATGAGCGCGGGTCTTGTGAATGCCGCCGTGCTTCCATCGATGCTCGCCGTCGGCTACACCCGTCCGTTCGCTGAAGGCCCAACGGTTGCGCTGCTCGATGGCGCCCGTCCTCTGCCCCCCTTGCGCGAAGTCCTCGAGGTGAGAGCCGGCGTGGCGTGCGTCCACGCCGGCTGCGGCATCGACCTCGGTGGGATCGCCAAGGGCTGGATGGCCGACCGGTTGTGCGAGATGCTCGGACCCAACGCCATCGCCAATCTTGGGGGCGACCTGCGCGCGGTCGGACCTGGTCCCGCCGGGGACGGATGGCCGGTCGTCGAGGCGGAGGTCGTGGCCAAGACCGCGCTGCTCCTCGGTCCGGACTTCGCGCCCGCGTACTGCGCGGCGCACGCGATGGCATGGTGGCTGGCGGGGCCTGATGACGACTGATCAGTTCCTCTGGGTTCTGGCCCGCGTTGCGGGGCTTGGCTCGTACGCCGCGCTAGCCGTCGCTCTGGTGACGGGTATCGCTCTGCGCACCGCGGTGTTCGACTGGCTGGGCAACAACCGAGTGGTCCGTTCCGTGCACGAGTACACGACCGTGTTGTGGATCCCGCTGGCCGCGATCCATCTCGTATCCCTTCTGATGGACGCCACAGCGCGCATCGGGCTGCTCGACCTGGTGGTGCCGTTCCACTCGACCTACGGCACGCTGGCGATCGGCGTTGGGGCGTTGTCGGTCGATGTGTTGGCGGTCGTGACGGTGACCGCATATCTGAAGCGGCGCATGAGAAAAGAGCTGTGGCTGTGGGTGCATCGACTCGCATATGCGGCTTTCGCGCTGGTCTTTCTCCACGCAGCGCTGAGCGGGACCGATTTCGACGATCCGGTCGTGTCCGCGATCACGTGGGGCACAGCCGCCGCGCTGTTGACGCTGGGCCTGGCCCGTCTCTTGGGCGGCCGCCTGCCCGCCTGAGCCGGGGTTAGGCGGCGATCCAGTGCCGCAGCTGCATGACCCGGTCGCGCAGCTGCTGCTCCGCCTCGAGCGGCGTGTCGATCTCTTTGCGCTCGCGGTGCCAGCGCTCCATCGCCAGGTCGAGCTGTGCGGTTTGCAGGCGCGAAACTCGAAAATACCCCGGCAAGCCCTGGCGGCTCAAGGCCTGCAGCCGCTGCCTCAAGCGCTGCCATGGGCTGGCGAGAATTGGCACCTCGTCGGGCAGAATCGCGCCCGAAGCGGTCGCCGCCTCCTTGCGCATCTGGTCGAGTAGGTTCTGCCCTTCGTAGCGGATGCCAAAGATCAAAAGTGCGATCACGCCGGCCGTGAACGGCCCGGTCATGATCAGCGTGCGCAGGTGAATCTCGACCAGGCCGAACAGCGTGTTCTGGATCGGGAAGATGGTCGCCCACGCGTCCCAGGCGAAGTGCCCAGCGATCGCGATGATGAAGCCGGCCACGATCGCCATCACCTTCTGGCGCACGCTCGGCAGCTGGCGCGCGATGCCGACCCCCGCTCCGATGAAGGCGGTGTACGTCGCGTGGCCGAAGAACAGGCCGAGCACTTGCCGCCCATACCACTGGATGCCGGCGGCGACCCAGCCGGCTCCCTCTGCCGAAAACACCGAGTACAGGTTCGTCATGTAGCTGATCGATTCCAGGAAGTTGAAGCCGAGCCCGACCGCCGCCCCGTAGACGATTCCGTCCACGACGTCGTCGAACTCGTTGCGCATGATCAGGAAGAGCATCAGGACCGCCAGTCCCTTGGCCAGCTCTTCGAGGATGCCTGCCATAAACGCGAGCGAGGTGTCGAGCCCGGGGCCAGGCACAAGCGCGTGCTGCGCCGACTGCTCCCAGATCGTCTCGCCCCAGACGACAAGGCTGGTCGCCACGATGGCGCCCCACGCGGCCGCGACGAGCACGAGCCGCCAGGGCTCTTTGTGATTGCGGTCCATGCGCCGGACCACGAACAGTCCGAACGCAGTCGTTGGCAGGCAGGCCAGCGCGCAGATCGCAGCCACGCCGGGACCGGCCGACTGGGTGAACAGAAAGACGTCGATCACCAGCAGCCAGAGCAGGACGCCGAGTCCGATCAGCACGCCGGCCCGGATCAGGTGCTTGCGGCGCATCGCGCGGTCGCGATTGAAGGTGCGCACCAGGATGAAGGTGCCGAGTGTGATCAGCGCCACAGCGAGCAGGCCGTAGAGAGACGTGCGACCTGGAATCGTGTCGAGGAAGACGTAGTTGAGGATCGAGCTGACGATCAGGGCCACGATGACCAGCGCGGCGAGGGCGAGCGCGATGCCGTATCGCGCCGGCCGGAGCCTCGATTGGGGGTCGGCCGCCGGCGGTGTCGTTGAGGTGATCACGACCGTTCGACCACGACAAAGCGGCGTCCCAGCACCTCGACCGGTACGCCGTCCTCCAGCCGCTCGACGACGAACGTGTAGCGGCCGGGCAACACGTAATGCAGGCCCGAGGGCACCTCCACTGGAATCACTGATTTGTCCGCAAGCTCTGTTGGCGCCGCCGGGCCGACCTGGCCTTCGATCGAGCCGAAGGAGTTGTACCAGCGCGCGTCAACGATCATGTTCGACGGAATCGAGCTCCAGTCGACGACCGCCGCGAACTCCTCGGTGCGGTGAAATTCGGAGCGGTCCGGACCGACCGGTTGCTTGGTGTCGGGGTCGAACTGATAGACCCCGACGATGTGGGCCTTGACGCCGCTGCCTTCGCCCGGTCGTTCGAAGTAAGCGAATTCGACCAGACCGACGGCAAGG
>VBEF01000108.1 GCA_005881275.1 Chloroflexota bacterium | reverse complement strand
GCGTGGCCATCGCTCGGGCGTCGTCGAGGTCGCGGCCGAGAGGCCACTCGCAGTAGACAGCCTTGCCTGCGGCAAGTGCGGCGGATACGAGCTCTCGATGGTGTGGGACCTTGACCGTGACAGCGACCACGTCGATGTCCGGTTGGAGTACCAGCTGCTGATGGTCTGAGTACACCGCGTTGACCCCCAACGCCTGGCCTACTGCGCGCGCGGATTCCGCGCTGCGCGCGCTGAGTGCCCGGATCTCGTAGTTCGGCAGTGCACGAAGTGCCGGGATATGGGCGGTGGTCGCCCAGCCCCAGACAGGGCTGACCCCGATGATCCCGACCCCCAGCGTCGATTTAGGGATTGCTAAGGCTGATGCCGTCTCTCGCGCTTCTGTTTGAGGCATTTAGAAACCGAGCGCCTCGTCGACCAACACCACAGTGATCCGTCCCGGAGTGATCTCACGGTTGATGACGACAATCTTGTTCACGGCGCTGCGTATGCCATACGCAGCCTGGGCGCGGGCGTCTTCGAGCCGATACGCGTACTCGTTGATGCGGAGGAGACCTTCCTCGATGTCGCGGACGATCTTCTGAGTCCCGACGACGAGAATGACTCGTCCGGCGCCGCTGACATAAGGTCCGAGCTGGCTACCGCTCATGGAAGCCGCCAGCAGCGACCCGGTCTCAGTGACCGCGTGGACGCTCCCGAGCATGACATCGGGCGCCGCGCCCACGCGGCGAATCTCATTGGCCTCCGTCTCGCGATCCATGCTCCAGATCCGGGGGCGCAGCGCCGCGTAGCGACCGGACTTTTCGATCTCGTGCGTGATCCCCAGCACGTCGAGCGTTTGGGATGCTCCCTGGTGCACCGGGGAGGCGTCAGGGATGAGGTCCAGGACAATTCGCTTTGCCGTGGCCGCGTCCGACGCCCGGAGGACCGTCATTCCATTCGCTTCCAAGGCGGCCATCGTTCTTCTCACTCGGACGTCGTCCGCCTTGGTGCCCCAACGCCGGGTCAGCGATCCATCCGGGTCGACCTGGACTTCTTTGATCATTCGTATCTCCTTGCGAGTTCCGATATACTTGCAGCCGCAAGTATCTTAGCCTCTGGTGATTGCATATGCAAGTACTTCCGGAACCGGATGTCGCTGCTCATTTCGACCGGATCCTGGCCCGGGAGGTGCCGGGCGGACGCGGCTTACAGGCGTGGGACGCCCTACTCCGAGCCCACGCCACGCTTCTGCGTGAGCTCGAGACCGATCTCGAAAGCAAGACTGGTCTGGCCCTGGCCGACTTCGATGTGCTGGCTCAGCTGGCCATCGCTGGAGGTTCGTTGCGGATGGCAGAGCTGGCGGACCGGGCCCTCATCTCACGCTCCGGCATGACCCGACGCGTCGCCCGGCTCGTTCACGAAGGCCTGGTGCGTCGTGCCCAGGCCGATGCCGACGGGCGCGGTGTCGTGGTCCAGTTGACAAACTCCGGATTGGACCGTCTGAGCGTCGCAGCTCCGGTCCACATCCGCGGCGTTTCCGATCTATTCCTCATGAAGCTGAACGACCAGGAGCTCGGTGTTCTCGAGAGCGCTCTCGCCAAGGTCACCGTCGACTGCACCTTCGGCTGAGCACATGCCCCCTGATGTCGTAGCGTTTGACCGTGAGCCGGGAAGTCGAGGACTTGAACCGGCGCCTGCTGCGCGCCCGCGACGCGATGGACCGCGCCTACGCCGAGCCGCTCGATGTCCGCGCAGTAGCGGCGGTGGCCTATATCTCCGAAGCGCACTTCATTCGCAGCTTCCGAACCGTCTTCGGGGAAACGCCGCACCGTTACCTGCAGCGGCGGCGGGTGGAGCGCTCGATGTTCCTGCTGCGCGAGACTGACCGGAGCGTCACCGACATCTGCTTCGACGTCGGCTTCACCAGCCGAGGGACCTTCGTCCGCACGTTCCGGGAGATCGTCGGCGAGGCGCCGTCCGACTACCGCATGGGGAATGGACCGATGGTGGCCCCCAACTGTTACCAGATGTGGGCGACGCGGCCGGTGGTGGCAGCGGGCGCGGCGCGGCGATCGAGCAGTTTTGGAGACGCCGCCGCAGCGACGGCTTCCTAGCATGAGGGTCATCCCCATCAAATCTCGCCAAGGAGAAAACGAGCGATGATCACCAAACTCAACGTCGCCTCCATCATGGTCCTCAACAAGGAGGAAGCTCTTGACTTCTACGTCAACAAGCTCGGTCTGGAGAAGGGCCAGGACGTCAAGCAGGGTTCTTACCGGTGGCTGACGGTGCGCGTTCCTGGCGACGTCACCGAGATCTCCCTCGAGGAGCCGGGCCCGCCGGTGCATGACGAAGCCACCGCTGCGCAGCTCCGCGAGCTGATCACGAAGGGCGCGCTGGGCGGGCTCGTGTTCAAGGCGGACGACATCCGGGGTCTGTACGAGACTCTCAAGTCGCGCGGCGTCACCGACTTCACCCAGGAGCCCACCGACCACTTCTACGGCACCGACATGGGCGTCCGCGACCCCTTCGGCAACGCCATCCGGATCCTCCAGCAGGGGAAGGTCCCCAATGCGGCGAAGGCCTAGCGATGGCTGAGAGGAAGGCTGCAACAAAGGGTCCGCAGAAGTCCGCCAAGACCTCCACCGCGACCAAGAAGAGGTATGAGGGATTCACGGACGAGGAAAGGGCCGCGATGATGGACCGCGTCCAAGAGCAGAAGATTGCCGCGCGAAAGGCCGAGGGGGAAAGCGACTTGCTCGCGAAGATCGCCGAGATGCCGGAACCGGATCGCGCCATGGCCAAGCGGCTCCATGCCGTCATCAAAGCCAGCGCGCCGGCCCTTTCGCCGACAACCTGGTACGGGATGCCCGCGTATGCCAAGGATGGCAAGGTCGTGTGCTTCTTTCAAAGCGCGCAAAAGTTCAAGACGCGGTACGCGACGTTGGGCTTCAGCGACCGGGCGAACCTCGACGAAGGGAACATGTGGCCGAACGCCTTCGCTCTGATGAAGTTGACCGCAGCCGACGAGGCAAGGATCGGCGCCCTCGTGAAGAAAGCGGTGAGCTGAACAGCTCGTCTCCCGCTCGTTTGAACGCGTTCGCGGTGAAGTTTTGCGAGGTCCATTCGCCTGAACGCAAGGCGTCGCTGGACGTCCCCCATGCCGGTTCGCAGAGCACGGCGCTGGCTTCTTGCGCAAGCGCTGACTTCGTGTTCCTGCAGCGGGTGACGCGCCTGACAAACGGGAATCTCTCGGCTCATCTTTCGAAATTGAGCGACGCCGGACTGGTGTCAATCGAGAAACGGTTCATCGACAAGAAACCCAATACTCACGTTGCAATCACCGCCAAAGGAAGGAAATCGGTCGATATGCACTGGTCGCGGTCGGAGCAGCTGCGCGCCGGCGCGCGCCGCTTGGTGCCTCCCCGTGGGCAAACTCGGCGATAACTCGACTGTGGACGTCATATCCAGCATCGCGCCGTGCCGTAGGAAATAGTTGTCGGCACCATTCCGTTGGATGAATGACGAGATCCCCGATTCACCAAGCCAAGGAGTAATGGATGCGCGCTTTCGCTCTCGACGACTTCGGTCAACGTGGTTCGATTCACGATCTGCCAGATCCCGAGCCCGCTGAAAATGAGGTGCGTGTGCGCGTGACCGCGGCTTCCATCAACCCGTTCGACAACGCCGTACTGCAGGGCTATCTCAAAGGTCGAATGGAACACCGTTTTCCTCTCGTTCCCTGTGGCGACCTCGCCGGCACTGTCGATGCGCTCGGCTCCGGCGTGGAAGGGGTCGCGATCGGCGATTCAGTTTTCGGCGTCACTGGGAAGATGGTTTTGGGCGAAGGCACGCTGGCCGAGTTAGCGACGGCGTCAACGAGCACCATCGCCAAGCGTCCTGCCGCGGTCAGTGAGGTCGAGGCGGCCGCGCTGCCACTTGCGGGCGTCTCTGCGCTGATGTCAGTCGAGGCTGTTGCACCCAGGCCGAACGATCTTGTCGTGATTGTCGGAGCCTCCGGAGGAATCGGAAGCTACGCCGTGCAGCTGGCAGCCGCCACCGGCGCTCGCGTAATCGGCGTCACGAGCAAAGGCAAGACCGAATACGTAAAAGGCCTGGGCGCCCACGAGGTGATCGATCGCACCTCCGGCGACGTCATCGAAGCGCTCAAAGCCCAGCACCCCGATGGCGTGGCCGCGATCATCGACACGGCCAGCGACGCTGCTGGCCTGGCTCGATTGAGCGAGGCGGTGCGTAAAGGTGGAACGGTGACCTCGATGAAAGGAGCAGCGGCGGTCGAAGAACTCGCGAAGCGTGATATCAAGGGGGTCAACGTCGCGACGCAGGTCACGAGCGAACGTCTGGATCACCTGGCCAGGCTCGCGGCGGAGGGAAAATTGAAAGCGCCGCATATCCAGACTTTTTCTCTCGAGAGGGCGAGCGAGGCGTTCCAACTAATCGTTCAGGACACCCACCTGGGGAAGGTGGTCGTAAGAATCTAACGAGCCGCCTCTGATTGGGAATTCGACTACGGCCGGCCGGCGTGTGGGAGGTCAACCCTCATGGCCTGAACCTGGCCGGTTTGCGATCGAAACAGCTCACCCATCCGCTCGACCCCGCGCCACTCGGCGGTCATGAGAAACAGCGTCCGGCCGTCCTCACCACCCAGCATGCACGCGAAGCAGGCCCGGTCGAGGGTGATCCGTTGCAGCACCTCGCCGCCTTCGCGCACGCGCAGGCACTCCGGCCTGTTGCCGGAAACGCCCGGGCACCAGATCGCGCCTTCCGCGTCGAGGCAGATTCCATCTCCGCTAACCTCCGCCCAGACGCGCCGGTTCGACAGTGTCCCGTCGCTTTCGATGTCGAAGGCGGAGAGCTTGTTCGCCCATGACTCGGCGATGACCAGCGTCGAGTTGTCCGGTGTGATCACCATGCCGTTCGGGAAGGCGATGTTGTCGGCAACCTGCGTCGCTGTCCCGTCCGGCCTCACCACGGCGATGGTCCCCGGCCGGAAGTCCTCCTGGCCGAATCGGAATCCGACGCTGTTCACGTAGATGTTGCCCCGGCCGTCGACGGTGACTTCGTTCCAGCCCTCGCCCAGCGCGCTGAGATCGGCATGGGTTGTGAATGACCCATCAGCAGAGCGGCGCAGCAAACTGTCTTCGCCGGTGACGATCAGGGCACCGTCCGGCAGCCAGTCGATGCAGTAGCCCACCGGCTTCGGGGCCACGGCGATGACCTCACCGCTGCCGCTGTCATCGACGGTACGGATCTCCTGGGCGCCCCAGTTCGCGTACCAGACGCGGCCGTCGTGCCCGCGCGGCGACTCACCGACGACAAGCCCAGTTACCAGCGTGCGCGGCTCAGCCATCCTTCACAGGCTAAGACTGCGCCGGGGTCCGAAACTAATCGATGGAGAGGCCGAGCGCTTACCCCACCCCTCTGTTCGAGCCTGTCGGAACCCTCTGCTCTTGATTGACGTGTCAATCAGTTGGTAAGATGGTTGACGTGTCAGCGACTCAGGCCCCAGGCATCGACATTCCGGGCATTCGCCCGGCGGCCAGACGGCGGATGACCTCCGCGGAGCTGGGCACCTGGCGCTCGCTCCTGGACACCACCGGGGAGCTGCGGAGGGTGCTGGGGGCCGAGCTGCAGGAGACGAGCCTCTCCCCCGCCGACTACCAGGTCCTCCTCGCCTTGACCGAGGCGGCCGCAAAGCGGATGCGATCTTCTGAGCTCGCCCGGACGATCGATTGGGAGCGCAGCCGGTTGTCCCATCACCTTGGCCGGATGGAGAGGCGGCGGCTGATCCGGCGAGACAACTGCGCCACGGACAGCCGCGGAGCCGAAGTCTCGCTGACCGCCGAGGGCGCGCGCGTCTTCCGGCGGGCCACCGCGCCACACATGAGGTCGATCAAGAGGCATTTCGCCGATGCGTTGACGCCTGAGCAGTTTGCGGCCCTCGCCGACATCCTGCGATCGCTGCAGCGCCATCTCCAGCCGTATCTGGTTGCCCAGGCCGAGGACCGTCGGAGGTGAGCGGCGTGTTGATCCCGTCGTCGGTGCAGCGAATCGCGGTGCTCGGAGCGGGACATGTCGGCCCGGTCATCGCGAGGATTGCGATCGATGCTGGATTCGAGGTGGCGGTCGCTGCTTCTGGGAGTCCCGAAAACCTCGAGCTCATAACTCAGGTTGTGATGCCAGGCGCGGAAGCGCGGTGGGCGGCGGATGCGGCGGCGGCGGCGGACCTTTTGGTGCTGGCGATACCGCTGCACAGGTTCTCGGCACTGGACCCGGGCCTGTTGGCCGGCAAGCTTGTTGTCGACGCGATGAACTACTGGGCGCCCGCCGACGGAGTGGTGCGGATGTTTCAGGGCCAGGAGCTTTCGAGCAGCGAGATCGTGCAGCGCCAACTGTCTCAATCCACGGTCGTCAAGTCGCTCAACCAGATCGCCTACCAGGACCTGGAGGACGGCCGTCGACCGGCGGGCTCGCCCGACCGCCACGCGATCGGCGTGGCCGGGAACGATGCCGCCGCGGCGAAGCTGGTCGGAGAGGTGATTGACCGAATCGGATACGACCCCATCTTGCTGCCCAGCCTCAGCGCGGGCAGGATTCTGCAGCCAGGCGGACCCATCTTCGGCGCGGTTCTCGCTAGGTCCGAGTTCGAGCTGGCCATCCACACGACGGCGGTGCACGCATGACAACCTCGACCACGGAAAGCCCGCGCGAGTCCACTGGCGGATCGACCCGCTTTCCACTGGTGCTCGGGCTGGACACGTTCGGCGACCACGAGCACGACGCCGTCGACCGTCCCCTTTCGCATGCGCAGACGATCCGCAACGTCGTCGAGGAGGGCGTTCTCGCGGAGCAGGTAGGTGTCGACTTCTTTGGTATCGGCGAACACCACACGGACGACTTCCCAATGCCGGCGGCTGACGTGGTGCTGGCCGCAATCGCGGCCCGCACGAAGCGCATCCACCTTGGGTCGGCGGTCACGGTGCTGAGCTCGGACGATCCTGTCAGGGTGTTTCAGCGCTTCTCGACGCTCAACGCCATCTCCAGCGGTCGCGCCGAGGTCGTCCTGGGTCGAGGATCGAGCATCGACTCGTTTCCGCTCTTCGGCTACGACCTCGCCGACTATGAGGATCTCTTCGAGGAGAAGGTCAACCTGTTTGCCGAGCTTCTGAAAGGCGGACCGGTCACCTGGCAGGGCAACCTGCGGCCATCGCTCAACAGCCTGGATGTCGTGCCGTATGCCGAGGCCGGCCCGTTCCCGGCATGGATCGGTGTGGGCGGAAGTCCCCAATCAGTGGTGCGCGCCGCGCACTACGGATTCTCGCTCATGCTTGCGATCATCGGCGGGTCGCCGGCCCGCTTCCGGCCTTTCTCCCGGCTGTTCCTGCAAGCCCTCGAAAAGTTCGGCCGAGAGCCGTTGCCGATTGGCGTGCACTCGCCCGGCCACGTCGCGGATACGGATGAGAAGGCTCTCGAAGAGTTCTGGCCGCGCTGGCTGCACATCATCACCAAGATGAGCAAGGTCCGGGGATTCGCAATTCCGACCATGGAATCATTCAGGTTCGAGGTCGGGCCGCAGGGCGCGCTGTTCATAGGCTCACCCGAGACGGTCGCTCAGAAGATCGCAGCCAACCTCAAGACCCTGGGCGCTAACCGATTCGATCTGAAATTCGGCATGCCGGGCCTGTCGCCCGACTCGCTGCTGAAAAACATCGAGCTGTACGGGACGAAGGTGATCCCACTGGTGCGCGAACTGCTGGCCGATTAGACACCCCAATCTGGGAATCGCCTCCAGATTCCGCGCCGCATTACTCACACGACATTCCAAGTCCGCTTTGAGGTTCGGTGCGGACTATGGGGTCTAGGGGTCTGGTGCTCCACACCCGGAAGGTCGACTGAATCCGGTCCCTGGAGGCGTCGCATGATCAGCAATCAGGCGAGTGCTTACTCGACGTCGTTGGCGCGCGATAAGCGCGTCCACCGAGGAATCGACAAGACGGCCGCGCTCTGGTTCTTTCGCGCCCTGCTGCTGATCCCATTCGCGCTGATGGGTCCCGAGATCGTGTCCGCGATCCTTGGGCGGCCCGGCGCGGTGGCCAACATATCGGCGTCCGTTGCCGACGTGCTTGGCACCTCGACGTTCCTGATCTTTCTCACCATGCTTGCCGTCACGCCCATCCACGCGATCACAGGGTGGAGGTGGCACGTCATCCTCCGACGCGACTATGGCATCGCTATGTTCGCGACCGCCGCCACCGACATCACACTTGCGGCGATCACCACCGGCGATACATTCCCCGGCACAGTGCTGACACGCATCGGTGGTCACACCTTTCTTTTCGCCGGAACGTTATCGACGCTTTTGCTGGTTCCGCTCGTGATCACCGCCAATCGCCGGGCGCAGCAGTGGTTGGGGCGGCACTGGAAGTCGGTGCAGCGAATCACGTACGTCGTCTGGGCCACGATCCTGCTTCACCTGTTTCTGCTGTTCGGTTTGACGACGATCTTCCTCTACGCGGTCGAAGTGAGCGCGCCGCTGGTCCTCCTGCGAGTTCCGCTGGTCCGCAGGTGGTGGGACGCGGCGCGGCGGGCAGGCAGGCATCGCGTGCTGCGGGGAGCGGCCGCGCTCGTACTGGTCGCGGTCTTCGCCGCCGGATACGTACCGCTCGCCCGGGAGCTGGCGGAGAAAGGTGGCGCGACGTTCATCCAGCAGTCCTCCCGTGACTGACCGCGCCGCGCGGCGGCGCCGCGCGAAGGGGCTGATGGACACGATAACGGTCGGGTGCGTCGCGCTGGCGCTGGCGATAGCCACAAGCCAGTTGGTCAAGGAGGGGTTGCAGGAGTTCCTGTTCCGACCGCCTGGCGTCGGCGCCTCGCCCTCGCAGCCGGACAACAACGCGAGTGCGGCCGCCTCGCCCCGCACCCCACCCCAAGTCGCGGAGCTGATCCCGCCTGCTGCCGTGCCCTCGCCGCCGCCGGTCGAAGAAGGAAAGCGACACCACGATGGCTCGCACCACCGCTAAGCAGCGGGCGGTGGTCGCGCTCGCCATCGCACTCGGCTTCTATGCCCTAAGCGACATCCTGCTCTGGCAGCGCATATTCGAGGCGAACAAGCTGTGGACCTTCGACACCGATTACCAGACCGGCCACGTCGATGCCCTCTACCACTGGCTCGACGCAAAACCGATACCGGATGTCCTGCCGTGGCTCGATCGCTCGCGTCTGATCTTCATACGCCCGGCCGGCGGCGACGTGACGAACTTGGAGCTGCTCGCGTCGACGGCATTCTGGATCGGCGTGTGGATGGGTACGCTCGTGCTGCTCCCCCGCATCCGATCGATACGTTGGCGCGATCGTTTAGGCGGCTGATTGAGAATTCAAGAGCCCATGACCGGGAGGTCGCCTTTACTTGTGCTCTGGTTCCGTCTCTCCGGCCGGGCGTGCTCCCAGATCGTGTTTGCGCCTGTTTGCCGTTTGGGTCAGGAACGCCAGCTCCAGACCCTGGTACTCGGCTTTGGTAGGGCCTTTTCACTCTTGGGCCGCAGCGACTTGAAGCGGTTGGCGATCTCCTCGAGAAGATCGCGGACTTTGTTCTCGGCTTCGCTCTGGGACTGAGCCTCAGGGACGTTCCCGGTCAGCAGGTAGTCGTGTTGTGTGGAACATCAGTGCTCCTGTTGCGCCCGCCCTGCGCAACTGCGGCCTGGGCCTCGTGAGCCTCATCGAGGAGAGTCCTGACCTCAGGGTCGCTGGTCTGCCCAAAGTCCAGATACCACTCACCGACTGCACCGAACGACCGCGGCCGGATCAGGCAGACGACACGGTCGGCCAGTGGTTCGAGCTCCCTGCACGTGGACTCCGAAGCCACCGGCACGGCGACGACGATAGCGGCCGCGTTGCGTTCGCGAAGAGCCTTGATCGCGGCCCGCATCGTCGCACCCGTCGCGAGGCCGTCGTCGACCAGGATCACCGTGCGACCCGCGGGATCGGCGGCCGACCGGCCGTCACGAAACAGGCGCTCGCGACGCTCGAGCTCGGCCTGTTCACGCGCCGCCGCGGACCTGATCAGGGCCATCGGCACGCCCAAGGCCTCGATGACCTCTGGGTTCAAGACAAGAATCCCGCCAGAGGCGATGGCGCCCATGGCAAGCTCCTCGTGGCCGGGCAAGCCCAACTTGCGGACGACCAGGACGTCGAGCGATGCGTGAAGTGCTCGGGCCACCTCGAACGCAACCGGAACCCCGCCGCGCGGGAGCCCCAGCACGAGGACATCGGGGCGGCCGCGGTACTCGAGCAAGTGGTCGGCGAGCCGCCGACCGGCCTCCCGGCGGTCGCGAAACAGCATCGGATCTTCATTCCATTGCGAGCTCATCTCGGTCATCGCCTGCCTTGCACGAATAGTGATGTTGGAGTTGGAGGCGAGCTGGCTCGATACCCGGTCGCTCGATTGTGGAAATACCAAAGGGCCGACTTCTTGAAACCTGATATCGGCGACGAGTCTTGGACTTACGGAGAGCACCGTACGGAGGGCCAAATGGGTTCAGACCACCTGTCGGCGTTTCACCGCCCGTGCCTGTCCGGCAGGCTCGTCAAGTGAAGCCGCGCCAGGTCAAGCTTGGAATGGACCAATCGAACGTGGACGAAGGAATCGGGGCCCGTCGTGTCGGCGCAAAGCGCGACGCGCATTAGAGTTCGGAGTCGATGCGGGCAGTCGTCTACGACCGGTACGGAGGCCCCGAAGTCCTGCACGTCGAAGACGTAGCAAAGCCGGTCCCCAAGAATGACGAGGTCCTGGTCCGAATCTACGCCGTCGCGGTGACCCGGGCCGACTGCGCGACGCGCCAGGCCAACCGCCGCAGCGGCCGCGGCTTCGAGCTGGTGAGTCGCGCCATCTTCGGCCTTCGCCGGCCGCGGCAGCCGATCCTTGGCGGAGATTTCTCCGGCGTGGTCGAGGCTGTGGGGCCGGCTGTCAAAGAGTTCGCGGCCGGCGACGAAGTTTTCGGCAGCACGGGCATCAGATTTGGCGCCTACGCCGAATTCATCTCGAGGCCGGAGAGCTCACGCATCACGCGAAAGCCAAAGAGCCTCAGCCGCGTGGAGGCCGCAGGGATCACTGACGGCGGCCTCTACGCTCTCAGCCCGCTCCGCGCAGCCAATGTGAAGAACGGCGATTCAGTCCTCGTCTACGGCGCGTCGGGTGCCATCGGCACCGCGGGTGTCCAGCTGGCAAAGTATTTTGGCGCTCAGGTGACGGCGGTCACGAGCACGAAGAACCTGGAGCTCGTGAAATCGCTCGGCGCTGACCATGTCATCGACTACACCAAGGAAGACTTCACCAAGAACGGCCAGAGTTACGACGTCATCTTCGACGCAGTGGGAAAGCACTCATTCGTGAGGAGCCGCAACTCGTTAAAGCCGGGCGGGCGGTTCCTGCCCACGGACGGATTCGACAACCTCCTGCGCGTGCTCACTACGCGCTTCCAGGACAAGAAGGTGATCTTCCCGGCCGGCGCAGTGACGAAAAAGGAGGTCGTCTTCCTCAAGGAGCTGATCGAGGCCGGTAGATATCGAGTGGTGATCGACCGCACCTACGCGCTCGAGGATGTGGTCGAGGCCCATCGGTATGTGGACACCGAGCAGAAGGTCGGCAACGTCATCCTGACTGTCTCCGACTCCATCTCGGATAGTCCGGACTATCCGGCTTCGTGGGACCCGGAAAGGCCGGACAGTCCGGACTAACCGTAGGAGTTAGTCGGGAGCCCGGTGTCGGCGGCCTGAGATTTTGAACCCGGGCCTCAGGTCCTTCCCATTGCAATAGGACCATTGGCGCCTCTGCGATTCATTGGAAAGGCGCGTATTCGGCGTTTGCTAGCCTCTGCCTAATGCCTTTCAAGAGCAAGGCGCAGCGCCGAAAGTTCGCACAGCTGCTTGTCGAGGGCAAGATCACCGACGACCAATACGAGGAGTGGAACCGCTCGACAGGCAAGAAGGTGCTTCCCGAGCGCCTCCATCCAAAAGCGTCGGCGAAGAAGGCAAGCACGCGCAAGACCTCTGCCAAGAAAAGCACCAGCAAGTAGAAGAGGTCTTGCCGCATCGCGCGGACGTCTCCTGCCCCAATCAATCCCGGCGTATCAAGCACCAGTCGAGGCCGGGGTGGGGCCACTCCCCTCTAACCGCGCAGTCCAATTCATGACCGAAGTGGGTGCGAGACCGCCGCGAACACGGCGATCTCGCACGGCTGGATCAGGGGTAGCTCACCACCGTCACCGGTACGTCCGGGTTGGCGATGGTCGACGAGCCCCCCACTCCGTTGATCACGTTCAGGATTCCGCCCTTCCCGTGACTGGCGTCGAGGAAGATCGTGAGCAGGTCACGCATGCTGCCCGCCGGCAGCGTCGAAGGCACCTCGAAGGCATTGGCGGCGAAGATGTCGATCCCCTGGTTGAAGAAGCTGTAGCTGCCCATGCCGTAGCCGTTGAAGTGCGTCACCCCGTCCGCGACCTTGAACGCCGCGTAGCCGTCGACGCCGGGCGCCTCCATCCACGCGGCCTGGCTGGGCACGTCGTACGGCATCTCGTTCTGGAAGAACACGTCGGTGCCGTTGTCGCCGTTCCAGATGACCTCGTACTTCTGGAAGTGCTCGACGAAAAGCCCGTACGCGGTCACGTTGCGGCCGTTGACGATGACGCCGGTGTCAGACGTGTTGCTCGTCCACCCCACGCCGCTACCGTGGTCCGCGCGCCACGCCCAGATGTCGTCGAGGATCGTGTTGTCGCTGTTGACGATCAGCGCTGTCGTCGCCTTGCCGACCGCAGCACCGCCGATCCGGAAGAAGACGTCGTAGAGCCCTGACGGGTCGCTTGCGTCGTGGTCGCTCTGGCTGCCGTCGCCGCCAAGGCGTAGCAGGACGTCGGAGTTGACAGCGCCGGCCTGGAAAAGCAGGCCGGAAAGCAGCAGACCCTTGGCGCTCGATGTGGTCATGGCGGCGTTGCCGCTGGTCGGGATCAGAGTCGGAAAGCCCAGCCCGAGCACGACGGTGTCCGGCCGCGTGACCCTGATGCTGTCCGCCAGGTGGTAAACGCCCGGCGTGAGAATGAGGTTCTTGCCGCTGCCGAGAGCCTTGTTGATGCTGTCGACCGAATCACCCGGCTGGGCGATGAAAAACTTATCGACAGGAATCGATGTACCGGGGGCCGGGCCGCTGCTCCAGGAAGTGCCGGACGAATTGTGCTGCACCGCCGGCACGAAAACGTTGTATCTGCCGCTCGAGTCGGTGTACAGGAATGGCGCCTCGCGTGTGACGGGGCTGGTGGCCAGCGTGGTGTACGTCGGGTGCGGGAAGCTCTGCGGCGGCGCGCCCGACACGCCCGAGAAGACCTGGTTCCAGACGGCGTTCGTCCAGACGCTGATGGAGCTGTTGCGGGTCATCCACTGCTGCTGCGTCGCGTTGATCACGACCCCGAGCTGCGAGTCGGCGATGAAACCGCCGCTCGCGAACCCTTTGGGCCCGCAGTAGTCGAACAGGAAGAACAACCCGTTGACGGCGACGCGCCGGATCGGCGCCGCCTGGGAAACCGCGTACAGGTCGTTGCTGCTGACGCATCCCGGGTCCTCCGGCGCCGTGGCCGGCAGCGCAGGCGCGCCCGCGGTGTCGACGTCGATGGTCAGGTTCGATAGCGACCGCCAGAAGTTCGTCAGCGCAAAACATCCATCCGCGTTGCACTGATTGGGAACCTCGATCGCGCCCTTGATGTGAACGTCGTCGGGCGAAATGCCTAGCCCGGCGACGCTCGTGTAGTACCCGACCTGGAAAACCAGCGGATGCGCGGCGGATCCGTACGTGCCAGGCGCGAAGAGCACTGCGTCGCGCCGAGTACCGAACTCGTTGTGGACCTGCGCGACCGCTATGGCGTTCAGCTCGGCCTGGATCGCGGCCTGGTCCGTCGACGGTTTGAAGATGTGGACGTTCGGTCCGAAGTCAGGCGTGCTCGGCGGCGCCGCATCCGCCTCGATCACAACCGAAGTGGCCGAGGCCGCGATCACGAGCGCCCCCGCCACAAGCAGTGCACGAACCCTGCGCAATGTCATTTCATCTCCCTCCACAAACTGACCCCCAACAGCCGTTCA
>VBEF01000054.1 GCA_005881275.1 Chloroflexota bacterium | reverse complement strand
CAGGGAGTGGCACAGGCCATGAGCACGACGATCGAACCTGAGGTCAGCCCGGAGTGGCACGGGGAGGACGTGACGATTCGCGACGTGCTCGAGGCACTGACCCAGATCCGGGACAAGTTCTCTCGCACGGAGGCCGGCGACGACGAGCATCCGCATCCGCGGAGCTGCGTGATGACGCTGATCAGCGCGGTGTCCAGCTCCTCGCAGGAGCACCTGGCGGTAGGCACGTCCCGCGCGATCAGCGCCCAGCATCCGGCGCAGTCGATTGTCATTCGCGAGGACGCGGAACTGCATAGCGGTCACCTCGAGGCGTGGATCACCACCGAGGTCCAGAGGTCCGAGGTGGCCTGCGCGACGGAGTGCGAGATCGTCACCCTACATGTCCGCGGAGCGGCCGCGGATCACCTCGACGCGCTTGTCGATCCCTTGCTCGTCAGCGGGGTGCCGACGTATCTCTGGTGGATGGGAACACCGCCCTTCGACAAGCGCGAGCTGCTCGAAGCGCTGCGGATATGCGACGGCCTCGTTGTCGACTCGGCGCAGTTCGAGCGCCCGTATCACACTTTTCGCGGTCTCTCTGAACTGCTGAAGGTGGCTCACCGCCGCATGGGCCTCGGCGACATGCAGTGGGCGCGGCTCAAGCCCTGGCGCGAGAGCATCGCGCAGTTCTTCACCCCGCGCGACCGTCGCGCCTTCCTCAGCGGCATCTCCGAGGTGGGGGTCGACTACGAAGGCGAAGGGCGGGGCAACCGGATCGCGGCATCCCTGATGACCGGGTGGATGGCGTCCGCGCTGGGCTGGACGCTCAAGCGTGCGGCGGCAGGAACCGGCGGCGTGGTGGTGGCTCACTACGAGGCGGGTGGGCGGCCGATCGAGGTGGCGTTCCGGTCGGTGCAGAAGCAGCACCTCGCGGCCGGCGAGATCAGCGCGGTCCGGATCGCCGGGGTCGCGCGCGGGACGACCTTCCGATTGTCGGTGCAGCACGATCCCGAGCGCGGGCGCACCGTGCAGGAGCCTTCGTATCGAACACTGCACACGAGCGGCGGCGAGGACGACGCGGGCGTCGAGCTTGCAGAACGGCGCGCGGAATGGCATCGCGACGTGCTGCACGAGAACATGGATTCGCTGCATCACACGGCGACCGGTGAGGCGCCGGGCGAGAACCGACCGCGGCCGTCGACCGTGTTCACATTCGAGCGCCGCCGCTCAGACTCGACCCGCGTGCTCCTGACGATCATCGAGGTCGGAGAGGGCACGCCTCTCCGGCACGTGCAGCAGCTCGACGCGGAAGACGTGCCTTCTCTTCTCCTCGACCTGCTGTCGACCGGAACGCACGACGAGGTCTACAACCGGTCCCTGGCGTCGGCCGCCGAGCTCGTGGAAAGGTTCTGAGGTAGCAGCAGACTCTCGATCTCGGCACACGGCCGGCTCATGGTGCCTCCATCACGGGCTAGGGTAGGGTGGGAGGGCGACTTTGAGCGACTTCATAGTTCTCGCCACCGCGGAGGACGTTGCGGAAGCCGCGGCGGCGGAGATCGCCGAGGCGCTGCGCGGTGGAGCCCGCTCGCTCGTCCTCGCGGGGGGCACGACGCCCAAGCGCTGCTACGAGCTGCTGACCGAGCTTGACGTGGAGTGGGGCAGGGTCGCCGTCCTTTTCGGCGACGAGCGCTGCGTGCCGCCAGACCACCCGGACAGCAACTACCGCATGGCGAAAGAGACGCTGCTGGACCGGGTGCTGCCGGCGACGGTCTATCGCATCCCCGCCGAGCTCGGGCCGGACGAGGGCGCGGACGAGTATGCGGAGGTGGTGGCCAACGCTGCGCCTCTGGACTTCGTGCTGCAGGGGGTGGGGGAGGACGGGCACATCGGGTCGCTGTTCCCCGGTCACCCGGCGCTGCACTCCGACGGCCTGACCGTTGGCATCCACGACTCGCCCAAGCCGCCGCCCCAGCGGGTGACCCTCACGCTCGAAGCGTTTCGCGATGCGGGGCGGGTGCTGATCCTGGCGACCGGGAAGGGCAAGGCCGAAGCGGTGGCGCTTGCCCGGCGAGGCGAATCCCCATCCGGGATGATTCCGAACGCACGATGGCTGATCGACCGAGCCGCCGCGGGTCAATGAGATCAAAGGGGTCACTGATTCCCGATCTAATCGACCAATTGGGCTCGAATGGCGCAATCCGCGGCCCCGGACCTGGCCATTCGTGCCCGAATGGCGGAGTGACTGATGCCTCGGATTGAGATTGTCCCTTCCATCCTCTCCGCCGACGTCGGTCGACTGGCGGAGCAGGTCAAGGAGGCAGAGGAGGCCGACGCCGATCGCATCCAGGTCGACGTGATGGACGGTCACTTCGTCCCGAACCTCACCTTCGGACCGCTGGTGGTCGAGGCCGTGCGCCGGGCGACCAAGCTTCCCATCGAAGCGCACCTGATGATCGAGCGACCCGAGCTGTTCCTCGAGGCGTTCGCGAAGGCCGGCGCAACTTTGATCGAGGTCCAGGTGGAGGCAACCAGCTCCCTTTTCCGGACGGTCCAGAGGATCAAGGAGCTGGGCGCCAAGGCGGGTGTCGCGATCAACCCCGCCACCCCCATCGAGGACCTGCGCGAGATCCTGCCCTACATCGACCTGGTCAACGTGATGACGGTCGAGCCGGGATTCGGCGGCCAGAAATTCATCCCGCGGAGCCCCGAAAAGATCCGGCGGCTGCGCGCCTTGTCACAAGAGATCGAGATCGAGGTCGACGGCGGCATCGACGCCAGGTCCGCGCCGCTGGTCGTGGCCGCGGGCGCGAGCGTGCTCGTCGCGGGCAGCTCGGTTTACGGCTACAAGGGCGGGGTGGCCGCCGGCATCAAGGCGATCCATGAAGCCCTTGACTGACGGATACAAGAAGGCAGCCGCGGAAAAGGCGCTCGACCTGGTCCAGGACGGGATGCTGGTCGGCCTTGGCAGCGGGACGACGGCCCGTTTCTTCACCGAGGGCTTGGGCCGCCGGGTCGCCAAGGGGATGAAGGTGCGCGGGGTGCCCACGTCGCGAGCGACCGCGGAGCTGGCGGCGGGGCTGGGCATTCCGATCCTCACGGAGCTGGTCGGCCAGATCGACCTGTCTGTTGATGGGGCCGATGAGGTCGATCCAGCGCTCAACCTGATCAAGGGCCGGGGCGGCGCCCTTTCCCGCGAGAAGCTCGTCGCCGCCGCGTCGAAGCGGTTCGTGGTCGTGGTCGACGACTCGAAGCTCGTCAAGCAGCTGGGCGCCGGCGTCCTGCCCGTCGAGGTGCTGCCGTTCCTGTGGCGCTCGACCGCTGAACGATTGACTGCGCTGGGAGTGAGCCTGGTCTTGCGAGGTGGAGAAGAGGTGCCCTACGTCACCGACAACGGCAACCTGATCCTCGACGTGACGGTCGACGGAGGGATCAAGAATCCCGCCGATTTCGGCTTCGAGCTGAAGAAGGTGACGGGCGTCGTGGAGCACGGGTTGTTCGTGGACATGACGGACACGGTGATAGTTGCGGGACCGGAGGGCCCAAAGGCCATCGGCCGGCCATCCGGGACCGCTCGCACAGCCTGAGCGAGGTATCGGGTGTTGGCACAATGGGCCTCGTCGGACGGGTCGCACGGTCGAGCCCGCCGCTGCACCGCTGATCGGCGCTCCACGATAGGACTGCGGCGGTCGACCGAGCTAGGCGTTCTTGGTACTTGGCAGAATGGTCGCGGACGGGTCGCCTAGCTCGGTCGAGGGCGCGGCACTGGAAATGCCGTAGGCCCGCAAGGGCCTCGTGGGTTCGAATCCCACCCCGTCCGCCAATGTCATGTCTCAGGACATCGAGGACACCTGTTGCAAGACATCGTGCACAGGCCCGGCGGATGGGGGACCAGCCCCAGGGCCGAGCCCTTGGTTTAGGGTGAAGGCCTAAGGCCAGATGCGAAGCCCGACCGATCCCCGCCCGCCTGCTCCCGACTTCGGTCGCGTCTCCGCCGAGCACGCCCAGATCTTCATCGGCATCATGGGTACGCTGCACAGCGAGCCGACCGCCAGCGCCTTCGGCCGTCTCCTCAAAAAGAGGCTCGGGGCGGAAGACTACATCCTGCTGGCCCACGTGTTCGAAGAGATCAGCGTGCTGATCCTGCACCGCCTCATCCCCGAGGCACTGCTGTTCGATGCGTTCGCCTTCGACCTCTACTGGGACGAGCTGCGCGAGGACGTCGTGTCGCTTCGGTCTCAAACCGGCAACGAGAAGTTCTGCGAGAACTTCGAGATCGCTGCGGAACGGGCTCGCGAGTACCGTCGCGACCGGCCTCCCAAGCTTCGCTGGAGGCGACGGGACGAAGGGGAAGGACCCCCCGAGCCGCCGGGCGGCCTGAGCGACCGGCCGCCGGAAGCGGGTCCCTCGGCACCCGAACCTGTTCCAGAAGCGCCAACCTTGCGGCGGAGGAGCTGAAGCAGAGCCGCCCGGGCTGCAACCGCCAGGCCATTTCCCGCATCCAACAAGCAGCAATATGTCTGCCGCGGTGTTGGAGCAACGACCCCAGATCCTGGCCCGGGCGGCTCAGGGTGACCTGGACTCCTTTTCTCAGCTGATCGATCCCCTCCTCGACCCGGCCTACCGGCTGGCTGCGGTGATGCTGGGCGACCGAAGCGCGGCGGAGGACGCGGTCCAGGAGGCCTCGATCAAGGCGTGGCGAAAGCTCCGCCAGCTTCGGGGCGACGCCCAGTCGCTCAGGGCGTGGTTCCTCTCGATCGTGGCCAATGAATGTCGCATGGCGCGCCGCACACGCTGGTTCTCGGTGATCAGGGTTGCGGACGTTCCCGCGCAGGCGCCCGACGATCGCGAAAGCCACTCCGACCTGCGCCGCGCGCTCATGCGGCTGACGCCAGACGAGCGTCTCCCCCTGGTTCTCCACTTCTACCTCGACCTTCCACTTGACGAGGTGGCAAGGACGCTGCGCGTGTCGCCGTCCGCCGCCAAGTCACGCATCTACCGCGCCGCCAAGCGGCTGCGGGCCGACCTCACGATCGAGGAGGTTTTCTGACGTGAGCAATGACGATTTCCGCCGCGAGCTGAACAGCACTTTCGACCAGGTGAGCGGGTCGCCCAGCCCGGGGCTCCGGGACCGCGTCCGATCGGGGATCGCGCAGGCGCCGGAGGCTCGGGGTCCTTTCTGGATCGCGACCGTGGCGGCGTGCGTCATCGCCGTGCTCCTCGTGGGCGTGCTGTTCGTGGCCAACCCGTTGCGGCGCCCGAGCTCGAGCGTGGGCCCCGGCGTGCCGACCGCGAGCCCAAGCGCGACGCCAAGCCCCAGCCCGTCCACCTCTCCCGAGCCGCAGCTGCCTGCATTTGTTTGCGCGTCGAGCGTGGCTGGACAGCATCCGTCAAGCGAGCCGGTCGCCTTCGTGAGCGACCTGCGGAGCGGGACGCACGCCGGTTACGACCGTCTGACGATCGACTTCAGCAATGGAGGCCCGAGCGGCGCCGTCGAGCTCAAGCCCCAGAGCGGAACCACGTTCACGCAATCACCCAGCGGAATGTCGGTGACGACCAAGGGCCGCAGCGGCATCCTCGTCGTGATCCACGGGGCCGACCTGCACAGCGCGTACAACGGATCGGTCGACATCGTGACGGGCTACGCGACCCTGGTCGAGGTCAAGCGCGTTGAGGATTTCGAGGGAGTGGTTCAGCTCGGCCTCGGCATCAACGGGACCGGCTGCTACCGGGCGTTCTGGCTGAGCAATCCAGACCGGCTTGTGATCGATGTAGAGGCGGGTAATCAGTAAGCGGAAGGTCTAGTCCGGTGTATCGTGCAACGAGACCCCCGAGCGCGTTCTCGGACCGAACTGGGAGGAGCCCCGCCTGATCCGTCTAGGCATCGTCGATGACCACCCAGTGTTCCGACTGGGTTTGATTCGGCTCTTCGAGCGTGAGCCTGATCTCGTCACCTTGTGGGACATCGGTTCGCTCGACGAGCTCGGCGAAATGCTCGACAAGAGCCCGGTCGACGTGATCCTGATGGATCTAAACCTGGGTCCGGACCAGGATGCGCTGGCGGCAACCCGGAAGATCAGGGAAGAGTCCGAAGCTGTCCGCGTGATCATCGTTTCCGGTTCG
Source organism: Chloroflexota bacterium (assembly GCA_005881275.1). Classification (GTDB taxonomy): domain Bacteria; phylum Chloroflexota; class Dormibacteria; order Dormibacterales; family Dormibacteraceae; genus 40CM-4-65-16. The sequence continues at coordinate 42,468 of VBEF01000054.1, read as the reverse complement.
CTCGACTTCGAGTGGGCGGCCGCCTCTCGAGCAGCCGGAGCCAACGGCTACCTGCCGAAGGACCTCCCGGTCGTGGACATGATGGCGGCGATTCGGGGCCTGTCTTCGCCAACTTTTGGCAAGCTTGGGTTTAGCGATCTCCTCAGCAACGGACCAGGACGCCGCCTCACGCAGACTTCGCTGGCCAAGGTTCTGACCCGACGGGAGCAGCAGGTTCTGGGCGAGCTCAGGAGAGGCAAGACCAACAAGGAGATCGCAGCCCGCCTTGGGGTTTCGATCACCACGATCAACAAACACGTCCAGCAGGTGCTGAAGAAGCTTCATGTCCGGACGCGCGCGCAAGCCGTGGTCGCCATGGATGCGCACGTCAGCGGCCGTCCGTTCATGACGACCGACCAACGGCGCCCGTAGCCCGGACCTGGCACCGAAGCTAATTACTTTCGATCAGTTAAGTATTAATGCTTGCCAGGTGATAAATTTCGAGGCCCCACTTCTGCATGTCACCCCGTAGGCGTGTCCAAAGCAGCCCAACGACAGCCAAGCACGTTCCGGAGGTCACTTCGGAAGAGCTCGGTAAGTTCCTCGCGCGGGAGCTGCACGACACCGTTGCTCAAACGCTCGCCACGATGCTGCTCGAGCTCGAAAGCTTCCGCATCGAGCAGCACGGGCGACTCGGCGCGCTCAGGCAGATCGATCTGCTGGAGCAATCGACCCGAAAAGCCCTTGCGGACCTGCGCGCGCTGTTGGTCGAGCTCCGCCTACGGCGCCAACACGAGGAGGACGTCATCTCGCTGATCCGGCGAGGAATGCTGGAACGGAAAGGGCGTGGGACCTCGGTTGAGTTCGAGCTTCAGGTCGCGCGGGAATGGCCGGAGCGGATGTCCGCCAAAACTGCGATCGAGCTTCACCTGATCGTCTCAGAAGCGATCGACAACGCCGTCCATCACGGCGGGGCCAGGAAAGTGCAGGTCGCCATGTGCCTCGAACCCGGGTCCGATATGGCCGTGGTAACCATCACGGACGATGGAACCGGCATGGAGGCGCGGCACTCCGCCGACCGACCTGGTTTCGGGATCGTGGGCATGCAGGAGCGAGCAGGCCTGCTGGGTGGCCAGGTCAGCCTTGCGGCCGCTCCAGGCGGGCGGGGAACCAGGGTTCAAGTCACCGTGCCGGCGCCCGCGGTTGGCGCGCCGAAACCCGGCGGCTAAGCTCGATCGGCCTTGGGAACGACCTCGTCGAGAGACCTGTTCAAGCGGTGAAGCGCATCAGCAGGTAGCGGAGCCTCTTCCAGCCAGGCAAAGATCGTGTCAGCGATCTTGCGCCAAATCGCCACCTGCCGCGCCATAGCGTTGCCCCAGTAGGACTTCGACCAGGACGCCGCGGCAAGCCATCCCGCCACGATGCAGCAGAACGCCCCAGTTGCGACCTGCAGCCAGCCTAACCATCCACGCGGCTCGAGACCCACGAGGATCAAGACCCCGAGAACCACATTTGCGCTTACGGCGACCGGTAGAACGAACGCGTAGAAGAACTTATCAGATGGGCTCCTTGCCATCTAACCCCCCTTTGTTCTTGATTGAGGGTTGAAGCGTTGCACGGGTCGGCGCGAGATTCCAATAAGACGATTGTCCCGGCGGCTGGGCGTTTCGGGACATTGCCGCCGGCGTCCGTGGCGCTGCAACCTCGTGATCCGAGCTAGCGAAGAGGACATTTGAGCGTGACAAAACGCGTCTGACGCGTGGCGTCAAATGGGTCTTAGTCCCGGCCTTCGGTGTCATGTCACTTTATCAACGACAACAAAATGGTCAGTTCTGCCCATTGACTTGGTATTTCTAGACGGGTTTAAGTTCACTTACGGAATCTGACTAGCCCAAATGGGCCATCGGACTACCCAGAGCCCTTGGCTTTTCGGATGCCGCAGGGATTCAGAACTCGTTTTACTTGGAGGGAGGGGCCTTGTCATCTTCGTTGCGGACCCGTAGTGGGCGCTCGCACGAATCAACTGAGGACGAAATCCGTCGCATGCTGGCCCGGGAGCTCCATGATCGCGTCGCCCAAACTTTGACTTCGATGTTGATCGAGCTCGAGAACTTCAAGCTGGATCAAAACGGCAACCACACCGTCGTCAAAGAGGTCATCGGCCTTCAAGAGTCGACGCGCGAGGTTCTCAACAACCTCCGCCGGGTCCTGTACGACCTGCGCGGCAGCGAGGAGTCCAACGAGCGATTCGTAGACGCGGTTCGGGCTCTTCTGGTCGCGTTCCAGGAGAAAACCCACATGAAAGCGATCCTGTCGGTCGCGCCCTCATGGCCGGCCCGACTCGGCACGACGGCTGCGCTTCAGCTGCTGAGGATCATCGAAGAAGCCCTCACGAACGTCCGGCTTCACAGCGGGGGGAGCCTGGTCGAGGTCGTTCTGGGGCCGGCCATAGACGGTTCGGTCGTGGTCGAGGTCAGGGACAACGGGCGTGGCGGCGAAAGCGACGTCGCCTCCAAGACTCCCGGCCTGGGCATGCTCGGCATGCGAGAGCGCGCAGTCATCCTCGGCGGCCGGCTTGAAGTTCAAGCCGCAGCCGGCGGGGGCACTTCAGTCCGTGCGGTTTTTCCCAAGGAGGAGCTAGCGTGAGTATTGCCACCCCGCCCGCCGACGTGCAGGCGCCTGTCCGTCCGGCACGGGTCGTGATCGCCGACGACCAGACCCTGTTCAGGTCTGGCCTCGCCAGGTTGCTTGACATGGACGAGCGGGTCACCGTCGTCGGCCAGGCGACCGATGGTCTCGAGGCCGTCAAGATCGCGCTCGCATTGAAGCCCGACGTCGTGTTGATGGACGTCAAGATGCCAAACCTGGACGGTATAGAGGCCGCCCGGCGAATCATCACCGAGAACCCGAAGATCAAGGTTCTGATGCTGACGACCTTCGAGGCAGACAACCACGTGATTCAGGCGTTGAAGGCCGGCGCCAGCGGCTACGTCCTCAAGGACTCGCAGGCTGGAGCGATCGTGTCGAGCCTTCTTGCCGTGGTCGCGGGCGAGCGGGTCATGGCAAGCGCCGTCGCGAACCGCGTGCTCGAGATGTTGACGGGAACGACGACTCCTAAGGAGTTCTACGACGGTCTGACGGCTCGCGAGGTCGAGATCTTGAAGATGCTTGCCACCGGCATGGCGAACAAGCAGATCGCCTTCAAGCTCAAGATCAGCGACAAGACCGTTCGCAACCACGTCAGCAACATGTACGAGAAGCTCAACATCTTCGACAGGTCTCAGGCGGTCCTGTACGCCGTGCGCAAGGGTCTCGTAGAAATCTGACGTATCTGTCCCGGGACGCTGGGCCCATCCCTAGGTGATCGCCTAGGACGAGCATCCCATTACGGGAATGCCTTCGCGCCCCATACATTCGTGCTGTGGTTGTGGTTCCTGGCCATAAGGTCGAGGGCGATGGTGTGCCGCAGATCGCCCATCAGAACGGAGAGGCAGGCCAGGGGCCGACAGTTCTCGTCATCGATCGTCAGCCGCTTTTCGTGGCGGCCCTGGGCACGCTACTCACCTCGCCACCGGTGAACGCGCGTTTGCGTTTCGCTCGCGATTGCGACGCTGGGATGCAGATAATCGAGCAGGGAGGGGTCGACCTGGTCTTCTGCGAGTTGAGGGCCGAGCCGGTCTCGGCGCTCCAGCTGGCCGAGCGGCTGAACACGCTGACGCCAAAGGTTCCTGTGATCGTTCTGGGCGATTCGGATGATGAATTGCTTGGCGCCGCGATGCAGAGCAGCATCGCCGGCCTGTTCACCAAGGACGCCGCCCTCGACGAGTTTCTCGTGGGCGTCAATGCGGTGCTGGCCGGCCACCGGGCCGTCGGGGCAAAGCTGATGAGCAGGCTCCTGACCCAGCTTGCTGACCAGTCGCCCGTAGCGAGACGAAATCAAATGCACCTGTCGGCGACCGAGCTCGACATCCTCAAGATGATCGGCCAGGCGCAATCCGTTCAGGCCATCGCGGCCATACGCGGAATCAGCCACAAGACCGTTCGCAACCACCTGGCCAACATCTATCGCAAGCTCGAGCTGCGAAGCCGCACCGAGGCGATGCTTTTCGCAGCTCGAATGGGCCTGACCTCTACCTGAGCGGTCCTACGTGAAGCGCTCGCCTAGGCGGAACCGGGACAAATTACCCGGTGGGTCGGGCGATTCCCATTCCCAAAAGACACCGACCCTGGGCAACATCACGGCGATGCCAACCCCGCCGGCCGGCAGCCCCGTGGCCGCGCAGGCAACCCGGTTCGGTGAACGCCTGCTCGCAGAAGGGCTGATCGACGAGATTCAGCTCAACCGAGCGCTCGATGCACAGCGCCTCAGCGGTTATCCGCTGGGCTTCGTCATGCTCGGCCTCGGGCTTCTGGACGAGGACACCATCACGGTGGAACTCGGGGCCCACCTGGACATGCCCGTGGCCGACCTACGCACGATGACGGTCGATCACGAAGTGGTCCGGCTCGTTCCCGAGGAATTCGCCCGGCGCAACGTGCTCCTGCCGATCGGCCGCGACAACGGCCACCTCGCTGTCGCGATGGTCGATCCGACCAATCTCCTGCTGCTGAACGACCTCCGCCTGATCACAGGACTTCCCATCGAGCCGCACCTCGCGACGCGATCCGACATCCTGGCCAACCTCAGTCGCATCCACAGCATGCGCCCGCGCATCAATGAGGCGGCAAAATCGCTGCAGGAGTCGAGGCCTCAGCTGCGGGTCGATCGGTCCGCCTCGCTGGACCTGTCCGCGATTACCGCCTCCTCGCCGGCGGTCGAGATCGTGAACCTGCTGATCATGCAGGGAGTCCGGGACCGCGCGTCCGATCTCCACATGGAACCTCAAAAGGAGCACCTCCGCATCCGATTCAGGATCGACGGTGTGCTGCGCGACATCGCGCACCTGCCCTCCACCACTGGAGCGGCGCTTGCCTCTCGCATCAAGGTGCTTGCGGACATGAACATCGTCGAGCGCCGTCGGGCGCAGGACGGTCAGATCAGCATGACGGTGGACGGTCGCGAGCTCGACATCCGGGTCGCAACGCTCGAGACGATCTGGGGCGAGAAGATCGTGCTGCGGCTGCTCGATCGCAGCCGCTCCCTGATCACGTTGCCGCAGCTTGGCTTCTCGCACGGCGCCTATCAGGTTTATCACCGGATGCTGCACTCGCCCTACGGGATGATCATCGTCTCCGGTCCGACCGGAAGCGGTAAGACGACGACGCTTTACGCATCGATCAACGAGCTCGACCAGCAGGTCCGCAACATCATGACGATCGAAGACCCGGTCGAGTACATGTTCGACAACATCAACCAGAGCCAGATCAACAAGCTGGCCGACATCAGCTTCGCCAACGGTCTGCGTGCCATCCTCCGCCAGGACCCCGACATCATTCTCGTCGGCGAGATCCGCGATAGAGAGACCGCCGAGATCGCAGTGGACATGGGCATCGACGGTTTCCTCATCGCGTCATCGGTGATTGCGATCGTGGCTCAACGCCTGGTCCGCAAGGTGTGCGACGGATGCAAGGTCGCCTACGAGCCGACGGCTGAGGACATCGATTTCGGCCGGTCGGTCGGAGGCACGATCCCGAAGCAGCTGTATCGGGGCCGCGGATGCAGCCGGTGCAACATGACCGGCTACTACGACCGCATCGGTGTCTTCGAGGTGTTGACCATGTCCGATGAGCTGAAGAGGCTGGTGATCGCGCGGGCGAGCCACCGAGAGCTGGTTGAAGTTGCGACAAAGGGAGGCATGGTGCCCGTCCGGATGGACGCATGGGATCGGATCACGGCTGGAGTGACCACCGTGCCTGAAGTCTTGCGAAGCGTCTACATCATCTAGCTGGGGTTGACGATGGCAAAGTTTGTGGTCCGCGCCTATTCGCCGCGGGGAAGCCTTGAGGAGCGCGTTGTCTCCGGAGACACCGCCGGCCTCATCAATCGGGATTTGCTCGAGCGAGGCTATCGGGTGGTGGCGCTGCGGCCTGCGAAGTCAGGCTGGCGCTGGCTCTACCGTCAGATGCCCACGTTCTTCCGAGTCAATACCTCCGACATAGTGCTCTTCTCGCGCCAGCTGGCCACCTTCTTGCGCGTTGGCGTCCCTATCACAGACGCGATCAAGCTGCTTCGCGACGGCACGAAGTCGGGACCCTTCAAAGCTGCCCTGGACGACATCAACGACGACCTGGACGACGGCGAATCCTTCTCCGCCGCCATCTCGCATCACCCAACCGTCTTCAACCAGCTCTACGTCGACATGATCCGTGCCGCCGAATACAGCGGCAGCCTTGACAAGGTGCTGGTCCAGGTGGCGACGTATCTTCAACGCCAGGACAGCGCGGTCAAGAAGCTGCGGAGCGCGATGATCTACCCGGCGGTCATCATGACCCTGGCGTTCGCTGTCTGCGTCGTGCTCGTTGTGGTCGTGCTGCCCAATTTCGTGGCTCTGTTCAAGGAATACAGGGCCAACCTTCCGCTCCCGACGTTGATCCTCATCTCTATCGGGGCGTTTTCTCAGGCCTACCGACTCGAGATCGTCGGAGCTCTGGTGATCACCGTGGCGGGCGCCTTCTTCTTCTTCCAGAGCAAGCCGGGTCGGGTTTTCTGGGACCACGCAGTACTCCGTCTGCCGGTGATCGGCAGCATCGCGCAGTACTCGATCATCGAGCGCTTCATGCGCACGTTGGCAACGATGTTGAACGCGGGAATTCCGATCAGCCAGACATTCGACGTTGCCATCGCGTCGGCGGGCAACGTCAGATATCGACGGGGCCTCGAAGCGGTGCGCAAGCGAATGGTCACGGGCGACGGTTTCTCGGAGCCGCTGGAGGCGACCGGCCTGTTTGCTCCGATGATGATCCGCATGGTTCGGGTCGGTGAGGAGACCGGCACCCTTGACAACAGCCTGGAACAGATCGCGGACTTTCTGACCGAAGAGATGGACTACAAGGTCCGCAACATGATCGCGCTGATGGAGCCGGCGCTGATCATCGCGGTCGGGGCCGCCGTCGGCTTCGTCGCGATCTCGGTGATCATGCCGATGTACGGTCTGCTCCAGTCGGTGAAGTAGTGGCCGGCCGCGCCGCCAGGCACCGGGGACAGTCCGGCACCACCTTGATCGAGCTCCTCGTGGCCACCCTGATCATGGGGCTGGCCGTGGTCATGCTGGTCGGCTTGTTCAGCACCGGAGCCGTCCAATCGGTGCTGGCCAACCGCGACGCGGCGGCGCAGGCGGCCACCGCGTACGAGCTGGAGAAGGTCGGGGCCGCGCAGTACAGCTCGAGCCCGACCTCCTACTCTGAATGCTTCGCCTCGGACGGCATCAGCTCAACGGCGGTGGTCGCCTATCAGGGAACGTGCCCCGGCGCATCAAAGATCCGGGCGGACGTCTCCGTGCGTCAGATCCAGGGCAACCTGCAGCAGTGGACGATCGTGGTCAACGGGGCGGCCGGGGGACCGATCGGCAACCCGGTCTCCACCTTCAGGGTTAACCGGTGAGCGAGGCTCACTCGCCGCGCCTCCGCGGACAGGCAGGCTTCACGCTGATCGAGCTGCTGATCGCGTCCGCCCTGGGCATCCTTGTCATGACTGCTCTCACCTCAGTCGTTCTGACCACATACCAGGCCAACCAGGCCGCCACCAGCCGGGTCGAAGCGTCAGGGCAAATCCGCAGCTTTCAGCAGACGGCCTATGACGACTTCGCCTCGAGCACCCTTCCCGCGGCGCCCGGTGGATGCGGCACCAGCACGCAGCCGTGCACCCTGGACCCGATTCAGCTGCGGGGCTGCGCGTTGAACAGCGCCGGCAGGCCACAACAGCGCAATGTCTCCTACGCGTGGAGCACCGGCTCCGGTGTGGTCGACCGGAAGGTGGGTTCCGCGACGGTCAACCCAGCCGCGAGCAATGTGACCGCGTTCGCGTGGTATCTCGACGGCCAGACGGTGGTGGTCAGCCTGACCGTCAAGGTGCGCGCCATCAGCCAGTCGCAGACGATGCGCTTCTACCCTCGCATTGTTGCCCAGGCTCCGGCGTACGTGACGTTGCCGTGTTGAGGAGGGCTCGGCGCCACCTCCAGGCTCGAGGTCAACAGGGCAGCATACTCAGCGCCCTCCTGATCGTCGTGGTGTTTCTCTCCATCCTCGGAGGCGCGCTGCTCAACGAGATATCGGGCCAGTTCCTTCTGACCAAGACGCTGGCGAATCGGATCGCCACCGAGGCGACGGTCAACTCGAGCGTCGAGACCGCGATCGGCGATCTGCAGCTCAGGGTGTCGAATGCCACAGTTCCGTCGCGCTGCTCGACCGACCGAGCCACGCCGGTGCCGGCCGTCACCCTGAACGGCCAATCCGCGACCGTCAGCCCGCTCCCGAGCTGTCTGGCGATCGTGCCGGACGTGGTATCGCAGCTCGCGACCGGCACGTACTTGGTCGATGGCACGCTCGCGACGGTCAATGGCGGCGCCACCTATCTTGCTGCAGCGTCCAATGGCGTTCTTTTCGCCTATACCGTTGGCCAGACAACACCCCGCTGGTCAGTCCGTGCAGGAAGCGGCATCACCGGACCGGTCGGTCAATCCGGTGCCACGACTCTCGTCCCAGTCGGCAGTGGGGTCGCATACGTCGACGATCGCGCGCCGTCGTTGCAGTGCACCATGCACGCAGCCGGCCCGGTCACCTCACGGCCAGGGTTGGAGAATCCGCCTTCGGGGCAACCAGCGTACTTCCCGAGTTACGCGTTCTTCGGCGATACCACTGGCTTGTACGCGCAGGCCTTCAACGGCCGCACCTGCACTCAGATGGCGTTTGTGTCAACCGCCGGGTCGGTGGTCGGTGGTCCGCTGGTGCTGACAGGAACAGTGACCACGAGCAACGGGGGCGGCGAGGGTAATGAAAGGTCGACCACGACAACGGTTGAGCTGTTCGCGATCGTCAACGGCGGCGGCTCGAGTCACCTCGTCCATTTCAGCTACCAGGAGACCCGAGGCGCTCAGAACTCCAGCGTGCTCACACCAGTCGATTCGGTGTCCCTGCCTTTCGCGGTTGCATCAGGCGTCGCGTTCGCAGGCACGACACCAATCGACCGTCAGTCGATCCGCATGGCGATCACCTCGACCTCCGGCCAGGTCGCGCTGGCGCAGATCACGGCGCGGAACAGGCAGTCCGGCTGGACTTACACGATCTCGCCGGTCGGACAGGCAGTCTCGCTGGGTGGAAGCTTTCAGCGGCCGCCTTACTGGCGCCACGTCCTTCAAGGTGGCGTGTCCTTGGACGAGATCGGAGCAGCCAACACAAATGGTCATCTCTATGTCCTCGACGCCAACAACAACTTGGCCACTCGATGGCACTACGACGGGTCTTCGCCTATCAACACGACCCCGGCGCCGGACTCGTCCGGCACGTGGTACTTCGGCGCGGACGACGGCTTCGTGTACGACGTCGAGCCCCCCGCCAGTGGGGCTGTGATGTTCATGGCGGCCCGTTTTGGCCCCGGCGGCCAGGTGCATGCATCGCCGAGCGTCGCCGGGTGCGGGAGACGGGTTTGCATCTACTTCGGCATGGGGAGCGGCGGCAGCTACTTCGCCCAGATCGGGGACATTCGGGTCATGGACCTTTGTGCCCGCCTGGCCTCCGATGCAGGTGGCCCGTGCCCCGGCAAGTCTCGACTCTGGGCGCGGGTCGAAGTGGGAGATCCCACCTACGTCCAGGGCCACGGCGTTCAGGTCATCGGCTGGACGTACTTCACGTCATGATCAGCCGCCTCGCCATCGACCTCTCGGGGAACACGGTCCGGATGCTCGCCGGGAGCGTCGGCGGTCGGATGAAGGCCGCGGAAGCAAAGGTGCCCGCGAGTGTGATGAGCGATGGCCTTGTGCTCAACAGCGCCTCGCTTGCGCCGATCATCAAAGAGCTGGCAGCCGAGGTCGACGGAAAGGAAGGCAAGGCGGTGATCGCGGCCAGCGATTCACTGGCGAGCTTTCGCATCATCAACGTCGCCAGGGACGCGACCGACGCGAAGGTCGAGTCGTTGGTTCGTGCGCAGCTTCCGCTCGACGGAAACCGGATGGGTATGCAGCGCGTCGAGATCGCAGCGAACGGTCCGGAACGGACCGTCTACGCCGTGGCGTTCGACCGCCTCAAGGTGCAAGGGCTGGCCGCCGCGGTTCGGCTTGCCGGGCTCGAGCCCTCGGTCGTGGAGCTGAAATCCCTTTGCGTCGCCCGGGTTGCGCCGGTGCCATCTTGCGTGGTCCTGGACGTCACGGTGTCCCCGGCCGAGGTCTTTCTGGTCGACGGCTCGCTTCCTCGTTTGTGGCACACATTCAAGGTCGACCTATCGAACGGCGCCGAGCTCGGCCAGCAGCTGGCGGGCGGCGCGCGGGCGGTGCTCAGCTTCTACAAGCGGCTGCCTGGAGGAAGCGACTACCCGGCCGACGCACCCGTGTTCATCAGTGGCGAGGGGTCTCCGTCGCCGCTGCTGGTGTCGGCGGTCCAGGCCACGATCGGGCACCCAATTCAGGCGCTGCCTGCCCCTCCGCGGATTTCGCCCGAGATCCGCTACGGGCCGTACATGGCATGCCTGGGCTTGATCATGCGACGGCGGTGAAGGCGAAGGGGACGGGGCGCGAGAAGGGCTCCGAGCGGCGGAGAAAGCTGGCCGAGCTCAACCTTCTCTCGAGCGAGTCTCGAGCCAAGGCGGCGCCGGCCCGGCGAGGCTGCTTGCTGCCCGTGGTCGGGATCGGGGTGGCTCTTGCGGCGCTCGGGATCGCCCTCGTGGGGACGCACCTGTGATGGGGCCATGGGGCGCCCACGCGGCCCCGGACATGCGCCCATGAGCGTGGGTCAAACCCTCTATTCAGGTTTCGGGCCCGGGTGAATAGAGTGAAGCCGACAACCAAGGAAATCGGGGGCCCCAGCGGGCTGCCTCTACGGATTGACGACTCTCAAGGAGTGGGGTTTATGCAAGCTCTTTACGGCTACTTCAGCAAGAACCTTCGAGGCCGCAAGGGCCAGTCAGGGTTCACGCTGATCGAGCTCCTGGTCGTGGTGACGATCCTGGGCGTGCTGGCCGCCATCGTCACGCTCAGCCTGGTGGGCATCACGACGAACGCCGAAAAGCAGGCGTGCCTGCAGGAATACAAGACTGTGCAAGCGGGCCTGGACGCCTACATGGCTTATCACGACCTGACGACGGTGCCTACCGCCTCGACCAACAACATGGCGAATCCGGTCTTGCTCTACAACGCCGGCGGGGCACCCACCTTCGTCCGCAACTCCCCTACGGTCTACACGTACACGTGGGACGCCAACGGCCGCATCACGGACATCACCGCCTCATCAGGCGGTCCGGCAAAACCAGCGGGATGCGTGCCCTCCGGGGTATAGCCGCGCCAACGTCAGAGGTTGGGGGTAGAGGGGCGCCACGCGGCGCCCCTTCATTTTGGGAGTGAGTCGGTAATTGGCGGCGATAGAGGCGTACCTGGTCCTGGTGGCGCTGCTCGTGGGCAGCTTCATCAACCTTGCCGCCGATCGGGTGCCGCGAGGCGAGTCGCTGCTGCGGCCTCGTTCGCACTGCCGCTCGTGCGGCCGGGTCCTCAACGCCGTCGACCTGATCCCGGTCGCGGGGTACATGATCCGGGGCGGGCGCTGCGCCACCTGCCGGGTGCCGATCGGCGGCGCCTCTCCTCTGATCGAGGCGATTTGCGGAGGATGCATGGCGGCGGCCCTGGTCTGGCTGGGGCCCTGGATGGGCTTCGCCGTCGGCTCACTGCTCATCGCCGGGATCGGGGCGGCGGTCGTTCGGGTCAACGTTGCGAAGAGCCGCCGGGCCGCCGAGGTCTAGAGAGGGCGGATCTCTTCCGGGTAGAGCGAGTGGGCGCGGGCATCGCGCTCGTTCACCAGGCCGGACCTCATGAGGTGGGCCAGGGACCGCTCCAGGGTCTGCGAGCCCTCACGAACCCCGGTCTGCAGCACGCTCCTCAGCTGGTCCGTCTTGCGGTCCTTGATCATCGCCCGCACCGCCACGTTGGCCATGAGAATCTCGAACGCCGCCACGCGCCCGCCGCCCTGGGCCGGCATGAGCTGCTGGTAGATGACCCCGGCGAGGCAAGCTCCAAGCTGGACCCGGACCTGCTGCTGCTGCGCACCGCTGAACGAGTCGACGATCCGGTCGACGGCCTGAGGCGCGTCGTTGGTGTGCAGGGTGGCCAGCACGAGGTGGCCGGTTTCGGCCACCGTCAGCGCGGCCGAGATCGTCTCGAGGTCTCGCATCTCACCGATCAAGAGGACGTCCGGGTCTTCCCGAAACGCCGCCCGCAAGCCCTCGGCGAAAGTGGGAGTGTCGACCCCAACCTCCCGCTGGTCGACGATCGACATCTGATGGCGATGCACGTACTCGATCGGGTCTTCGATCGTGATGATGTGGTACGGCCGGGTCTGGTTGAGGAAGTCGATCATCGCCGCCTGCGTCGTCGACTTGCCTGACCCCGTTGGGCCGGTCACGAGGACCAGGCCCTGCCGCCGGGCCAGGAGCTTGTGGACGACCTCCGGAAGGCCGAGCTGCTCAAAGGTGGGAATCGCGAGCGGCAGCAGCCGAAACGCCACGGCCAGCGTACCGCGCTGGTAGTACGCGTTGCCCCTGATGCGCGCGTTCTCGCGCCAGGTGAAGGCGAAGTCGACGTGGCGCAGCCGGCCGAGCTCCTCCCACTGGTGGCTGTTGAGGACCTCGCGCACGATGCGCTCGGTGTCTATCGGCGACATGACCCTGGAGTTTGGGTCCAGCGGGGTCAGCCTCCCGTCCTTGCGCATCCGCTGCCGGCTCCCGGCGCTGATCACGATATCGGAGCCCCCCGCATCGAGCAGCTCCTGGAGGGCGCTGTCGATGGTCATCAGATGCTGCATAGGGCCACCCTCTATTTCAACCGACCGTCTTGCCGGCAAGGTATCGGCTCGCTCGGCGGCGGTCCACCCATGTCCCGGTTAGGGCTAGGCGAATGTCCCAAGCCCAAGCCATCTGGGCTGGAGGGCCGCTTTGTCCCAGAGCCGGTGGGACCGCCGCCTCATGACTGCCGGTCCGCCCACCCATACGATTGTCGAGTTGGAACTCTCAGCTCTCAGGCTCTCGCGCGCACATCGGCCTGACCACGCCCGTAGACGCATCTGATGGCGCGCTACGCCGAGGTTCTGTTTCGCCACCGGATCCGGTTCACGAGTCTTTTTCTCATCCCGGTCGCCCTTGCGGCGGGCATTGCGGTCGGTCTCGCTTCCTACCGGGCGACGGCTAGCCTGAGCGTCGCGGACCCCTCGTCGTTCGGTGCGACGTTCGTGCCCGTGGGGTGGAGCGCAAATGCGACGCCCGCGCAAAACGTGGCGGACGCGGCAGCCCTGGTGGTCAAGACTCCAGCCTTCTCGCAAGCGCTGTCCGACGGGTTGTCCAGCTCGAGCCCAAGCCTGGGCTCGGCGAACGTGCAGCAGGCCGTCACCTCGATTGGATCGAACTTGAAGATCGGAGTGAGCGGCTCGCACCTGGTGACGCTCAGCTACACGTGCCACACCGCTGCAGTTTGCGTGCAAGTCCTGAGCGCGACGGTGACCGCTCTCCATCAGCAGCTCATCCAGTCAGAGCGGAATCAGGCGGAGGCGACCACCGCCTTCTGGACAGCCCAGCTGCAGGATTCGCAGACCAACCTCACGTCGGCTCAGGCCGACCTGCAGAAGTTCGCCGCAGCCAACCGTGGGATGACGGTCGACTCCACCTCCACAGACTCGCGCGTCGTGTTGCTCCTGGACCGCGTCAAGCAGTGGCAGGCGAAGGTCGTCGAAGCACGCGACAACCTCAGCCTGGCGCAATACACGAGCAGCGCATCAGCGCGGTTGATGGAGATCGGAACCTCCGTCGTGACCGCGCCCGAGCTGGCCACCACGAGCTTGGCCGGCGATGGATCGAGTGCGAAGTTCGCCGCCCTGGTCCTGGCGCTTGGGCTGGCGTTGGGTCTGGCGTACCTGGTCGCCCTCACCTGGGTCGACAAGACGGCGAGAGACCCGCGGGCCCTGGAGCATCGCCTTGGCGTGCCAGTGGTGGCAACCATCCCCAAGCTGGTGAGCTCACGTGGCTTCTAGCGTCGTCAGCGAGAAGGAAGGCCCGCGTGACCCCCGGGCCCCCGAGGAGATGGCGGCTGAGGATGACGTCAAGCAGGGCAACGCGGTCGCCACGGAATTCCGGGAGTCGATCACCGAGGCGCTGAGCCCGCGTCAGACTCTGCCGGGGTTCGCGGACCCTCGGATTGAGCGAGCCAGCGGGGTTGAGCTGCCATCCTGGTTCGTCGACCGCTGCAGGCGAGCCTATCTGTCGGTTGCCTTTGACGCGGCGGCGGAGTGCCGCGTGCTGGGTGTGACAAGCACCGCCTACGGCGAGGGCAAGACGGCGGTCGCGATCGGCATCGCGACGGCGATGGCCATCGATACGAAGAAGCCGACGCTGCTTGTCGAATGCGACTTCGCGGCTCCCTCGCTGCACAAGTTTCTCGGCCTGGACCAGGGTCGGGGGCTGAGCGAGTGGCTGGACGGCGATTCCCGTCTTCGCGTTGTTCGCGGCGCGGCGCTCGTGCCCAACGTGTTCATGATTCCGGCCGGCACACCGCAGAGCGAGCCCGCCCGGTTCTTCTACCAGCTCGTCGACCGTGAGGTGATGCTCGGCCTTCGAGAGACGTTTGCCAACGTGGTCATGGACCTGCCTCCCACGCTGAACATCTCATACGGTTCGCTGGCTTTCGGGCTGGCCGATCGGCTCCTGATCGTGGCACGCAGCGGCGTCACGCTCACCGACGACCTGGAGAGGTCCATCAAATCGATCGGCAAGAAACGCGTGAATGGGATCGTCCTCAACGGGACGGACGAACGAACGCCCGCATGGCTCCGGCCGCTGTTGTAACCCGGTCTCGCCCGCCGGGGCAATCCATCTCGGCTCCGGATCCGCCGCCGCCCTGGCGGCCCCTGGTTAGCCCGAACACGATGGAGCTCGATGTTCCCGGAACACGTGCCGCACGGCGCACGCTGCTGGAACAGATCCGGGCCTTGCCTGCGGCGACATCGGTCATTCTGATCTCGGGCGGAGTCGGATCTCGCGGCCTGCTTCGTCGATTCGCGAAGAGCGCCGGGATCACCGTGTCGCGCGAGTATCTCGGGATTCCAGCCGCCGCCTCACCGACCTGCTACGTGGAGGACACACCTGAGGCCGTTCGGTACTTCGTGTCCCATGTGCTGGCCCTCCCCCGGGGAGGCATGGCCGCATCGGCGGTGCTCGCAGGCGCGAGAGCGGCTGCGCGTTTCTCCTGGCCGCGGAACTTTCTTGGCGCCGTGGTTCCGACCCGGATCGCATTGGGGTTGACAGCGCCAGGCGATGCCGAACCTGGAGCCGCGACGCAAAGCAGCGACCTCATCGCCATGGCCGGGATGCATTCCGTGGTGCTCGCGCTGTCCAAGGACCCGAACGCAAAAGTCACGGTTCTGTTCATCCCGAGCGGCAGCTCGGAGCCCGAGCTGGCGATGAAGGTGGCGACGACAGAGTCAGCGCAGGCGAGCCTCGCGGCGGAACGTCGCGTGCTCGTCGAGCTGCGGTCTGCGCTGCCCGGGGACGTGCTGGCGACGATTCCAGCGGTGAGCGAGCTGCCGCATGCGCCGGAGCATCTTGCCCTGGTCACGACCGCGCTCCAGGGAACTCCGATGACGGTCCGCTATCACTCCTGGCACCACGTCGCCAGCCCGGCAGCGGTGCGACAGGACTTCGCGATGGCGGAGCGCTGGCTGGCGAAGTTCCAGGCCTCGGTGAGCGGCGAGCGGAACCCGATCGAGCTACACAATCACGCGGCTGACATTCTCTTCCAGCGCTTCGGCGCCGAGGATCGATTTCCACCAGTGATGGACCGGCTTATCGCCATCCAGAAGCGACTTGGGGCTCAGCGCTCGCCCCGCACACCCGTGCACGGTGACTTCTGGTTTGGCAACCTGCTGCTGGGGGGCGACGAGATCACCGGGGTCGTCGATTGGGAAGCCGGCATGGTCGCCGGAGACCCGGTGCGGGACCTCGCTCGATTCGCCCTGTCGTATGCGCTCTACCTCGACCGCCACACGCGCCCGGGCCGGGCGGTCGCCGGGCACAGCGGGCTCACTGCGGGAAACTGGGGCGCGGGGATCGAATACGCCATCGGGGGCGAAGGGTGGTTTCCAGACCTCTTTCGCAGCTTTCTTCAGAACGGCCTCGTCCGGCTTGGCGCGGATCCCGAGCGCTGGCGGGACGCGGTTCTAGCGGGGCTCGTCGACGTCGCCGCGACCGCTGACCACATCGAGTTCGCTCGGTCGCACTGGAGGCTGTTCGACCGGCTGTCGGCTTAGAGCCCTGAGGCGGCGCCGTTTCGCACGTACCAGGACGAGAAATACGTACGCACCCAGGGCCGCGATGATCGCGGCGATCGGCAGGGCAACTCCGACCACCTCTCGTCCTGCGGTCAACAGCGAACCCCTTCCCGCGGGACCGGTCGATGCAGTCGGTTTTGCAGGCAAGAAGATCTGTGAGTTTTCGTACTTCAGCTGCGCGAGGTTGGCCGGATGGTCGTGGAGGTTCGTACCGGCGCAAGCTGCGTTCGCGGACTGATAGTTCCACGAGAAGACCAGGTAGCCGGACATGTTTGAGTCAGCCCAGTGGTTGAACTGGCTCGCCAGCTCGGGCGCGGTAGGCAGACGGTAGTAGCAGTCCTGGAAATCCTGTACGACCGCCAGGTAGCGAGTGATCTTCGCCTTGTGGATCGCGGCGATGGCCGTGTCGATGTTGGTGGGCTCGCAGGACGAAGCGGCCCTGGCGCATGGGTAGACGTCGAAGCCGAGGAGGTCGACCGTTCCTGCCCATGGCGCGTAGTCGTTGGCGATTCCGTTCTCGAACGCCTGGAGGACGGTGAACGTCTGGCCGGTGGGATCCAGCGAGTGAACGAGGGCGCTCCGCTGCTTGAAAAGCGCGGGTGCGTTCCGGCATTCGCTCACTTTCGGCTCGTCCCCGAGGTAGTACGCAAGGATGGCTTTGTGGCCGGCGATCGGGCTCACCTGCGACCTGATCGTGGCGTCGTCACTTTCGAACTTGCAGGCTGGAGCGTTGTGCCACGCGCCCAGCCAGACGATGCCCTTCAATCCCGCGGCGCTCAACGGGTCGAGGCGCTCCTTGTAGGGATCGGTCATCACGGTGTTGAATCCGAGCGAGGCGATCTCGGTGAAACCCGTTGGGCTGGAATCCTTGCCGTAGACGCCGCGGACATACGAATCGGGAAGCGAGCCCTCCGCCCGGCTTCGGTCGGGTGGGGGAGCGGGCTGTGGGGACGGGACCGGTGGCGGCGCTGGGTTGGGCGCACGAGCCGGGGGCGGCGGCGCGGCCGCTCTTCCCGTCAGGAGAGGGAGCAGGTCACCGACGTTGCCGTCGGCGGAGTGGCCGAGCAGTCCGACGCCGTAGGCCTCCTCGATGCCCCGCAGGGTCCCGTACTCGTTGCCGGCGCGAACCGCCGTGCCATGCGCCGAACCCACGACGAGCGTCAGCACCTGCTCCGACCCCGCTCCCTCGTCCCAGGTGATGATCATCCGGCTCGCCGCGGTCCACCAGCTCGAGGCCCTGACCTGGCCGACCAGGCCCTTGAGGAACTGGTCGCCCTGCGCAGCGCTCCCGTCGTGCATGTCGTTGATCGTGTTCGGAGATACAAATGCAAAGGCGGGGGCGGTCCCCGCGGCGAGGTCGGCGGCCAGCTGCGGATAAGGCACATCGCGGCTGCACTGGGCCGGGTTCTTGCGGACTGAATCGAAATACATGAACGGGTTGTGGTTGACGTCGTATTGACCCGGGCCGAACTGATCGGTCAGGTCGCACGGTATCGGCATGTCCTCCATGTAGGCCTTCCAGCTGATGCCGGCTGCCGCCAGCTCATCGGTCAGCTGCGGGCCCGCGTACGTCCCGTCTTGCGGCGTTGTGTCCGGTGGATTGTTCTGGATCGATCCCGAGATCAGGCCGAGGTAGTTGGGCAGGCTGGGATGGCTCAGGTCGGTGGTGCTGACAGATCCGTTGCTGGCGACGAGGCCATTGAGGAAGGGCATCGCGGGATTGCCGACGACCGCCTCGTAGCTGGTGTTCTCCATCATGACGACCATGATGTGCGGCGGGCTTCCCGCCGCCTGGGCGCCCTGGCCGGCGGGCACAAGAAGCCACGACAGAGCGATCACGATCGGGAGCCCAACGCTGCCTGCTCTGAGCAGGGCGCTGCTGCTAGCTTCTCGGACGCGTGTCCATATCGGACGTCGGGTGCTCATGAGAACCGCCCATTACTCGACAGTTACGCTTTTGGCCAGGTTCCTCGGCTGGTCGACGTCTCGGCCCAGCTCGACCGCGACATGGTACGCGAACAGCTGCAACACCACAGTGTTGAGAATCGCTACGGCGGCTTCGTCGCAGGCGGGAATCTCGATTCGATCCGTGGTGACGTCGTCCAGGTGATGCTCGCCTTGTGTGACAAGGGCGAGCACGGGAGCGCCACGCGCGGCGACCTCGTGCACGTTGCTCGCCATCTTGTCGCGGGTGGCCCCGTCGGTGCAGATGGCGACTACCGGGAAGTCCTGGTCCAACAGCGCGATGGGACCGTGCTTGAGCGCGCCGGCGGAGGTGCCCTCCGCGTGCACGTACGAGATCTCCTTCAGCTTGAGCGCGCCCTCGAGAGCGATGGCATGGTTGATCCCGCGCCCGACAAACAGGAAGTTCCGGAATCGCGCGTAGCGCCGCGCGAGATCTGCGATCTCTGCCTCACGTCCCAGCACGGCACGCAATCCTTCAGGAAGTTCGCGCAGCGCCTGTGAGAGCTCCTGCTTTCGCTCGATTGGCATCCTGCCGTGAGCGCTCGCCAGGCGGGCCGCGAGCAGGTACAGGTTCACGACGTGGCTCACGAAAGTCTTCGATGACGCGACGCCGATCTCGGGACCCGCATTCAGGTACAGCGCAGCGTCGCTGTCCCGGGCCGCCGTGCTGGCCACGACGTTCGTCACGGCCATCGTGTAGGAGCCGAGCGCCTTGGCCTGGCGCAGGCCGACGATCGTGTCGGCGGTCTCGCCGGACTGAGTGAGAACGACCGTCAATGTCTCGGGACCGATGGTCGGCCGGCGGTATCTAAACTCAGATGCATCCGCGGCCTGCGCTGGAATCCCGGCCCAGTCCTCGATCACATGCTCGCCGACCAACGCCGCATGCATCGAGGTGCCCATGCCGAGGAGCAGCACGTTTTGAAAACCGCGGAGGTCCGCGTCCGTCAGGTCGCAGCCCTGGAGGTTGACGTTTCCATCGGGGAGCAGCCGGCCGCGTAGCGCGTTCGCGACGGCGTCG
Organism: Chloroflexota bacterium; assembly: GCA_005881275.1. GTDB lineage: Bacteria > Chloroflexota > Dormibacteria > Dormibacterales > Dormibacteraceae > 40CM-4-65-16. The sequence goes on along the minus strand of VBEF01000054.1, from coordinate 23,057 downwards.
GGTGCTTCGTGGATCTCTTTGAGCATGAAGTGGCTGAAGCCGCCCTTCTGGGCCTGGCTCACGTCCCAGTCGACGTGGATGATCTTGGGCGCGACCGGAGCTCCGTCAAGCGTCGTGACCTCCGGTCCCATCGGAGTCACCGCCACGATCTCACCCTCGCCGAGGATCAGCACCTTCTTGGTGTGCGGGATCACGGCCGTGATGTCCGAGGCGAGGAAGAACTCGTCCTGGCACATGCCGAGCACCAGCGGCGCGTTCATTCGCGCGCCGATCAGAAGGTCCGGCTCGTCTCGCGACATGATCCCCAGCGCGTACGCACCCGTGATTCGCTTCAGGGCGCCGCGCACGGCGGTCAGAAGATCTTCACCCGACGCGTCCTCGATCAGGTGGGGGATGACCTCGCTGTCAGTCTCGGACACGAAGATGTGACCGCGGGACACGAGCTCGTCGCGGAGCTCTCTGAAGTTTTCGATGATGCCGTTGTGGACGACGACGATCCTGCCGCCGCAGTCGGTGTGGGGATGTGCGTTGACAAGGCTTGGCTTGCCGTGAGTCGCCCAGCGTGTGTGGCCGATGCCGAGGCGCCCCTTGGGCATGCAGTCCTGCAGCCGGGCGGTGAGCAGCGCGACCTTGCTCTCGCTCTTGGTTGTGCTCGTCAACCCTGAGGTGCGGTCGAGCACGGCAATGCCTGCCGAATCGTAACCGCGGTACTCGAGGCTCTTCAGACCGTCGAGGAGAAGAGGGGTCGCCTCATGGTTCCCGAGATAACCGATGATCCCGCACATCTAACCGGCCCTGAAAGCGGCGGAGACCATGAACCACCGCACCGACGCGGTGAACGTGAACCCTGCGTGCTGCTGTCCCGCCGCCCCGCCGGCGATGTCTTCCTCGCCCTGGGTGCCGCTGGAAGACTGTCCCCGCTCGACGAACGTCACAGCCTGGCTCGCGCCTGGCGTAAGCGTGCCGGCGCCGTTGGTTGCCACCATTCCGCCATAGATGAGCTCGCCTGCCGCGACCGCCGGCGTGAGGCCGGAATCAGCGGTTGTGCTTGTGCCATTGCCCATCACCGCCTGGTCGAGTGGATTGAGCGCCGCGACCCCCGAGTACTCGCCGGCCGACCCCTGCAGGTATGTGGCTGTGGGGGCCGAAATTGTGATCGTCAGCCCAGCCGGCGCCGCGGCGGAGTTGGCGAAGTAGTAGAGCGCGATGTCGCCGGCAGTGCCGGCCGAGCCTCGCCATGTCGTCGAGACCGAGCGTGTCCACGCGCCATTCACGTTGTCCGTCACGCCGACCTGACCGTTCGCGTCGTACTGGCCGAACATTCCGACGATCAGGTCACCTTTGGCGATCGGCCCGAGCGTGACAGTCATGGTCGTCACACGGCTGCCTCCCGTCACGACGTTGGCCTGCACGAACTTCGGAGCGGATGGAGGCGTGCTCGGCGTGGTGACGGTCACGCCCGAAGACTGAGCTGAGTGATTCCCGGCGGCGTCGAAGGCGTCGACCGTGTAGGTGTGCGTGCTGCCGGCTAGGACGGTGTCGGTGAAGCTCAGCGGAGACGGCCCGCGGGTGGCGAGCAGGAGGGTGTCGCGATAGACGTCGTAGCCGGCGACTCCGACGTTGTCGGTTGCCGCGTTCCACGAGAGCGCCACGCTCGTGTTCGACGCGGCCGAGCCAACAAGGTTGCCGGGCACCGTCGGCGCGATATCGTCTGAAGTCGTCCCGGATGCCGAGGCCGATTTGACCGAATGGTTGCCCCCGGCATCGAAGGCGTCCACCGCGTACGTGTACGTGAAGCCGTGGCCGAGTCCGGTGTCTGCGTAGGTGAGGCCTGCGGTCGTCCCGACCGCGGCGCCGTTGCGATACACGGTGTAACCCGTCACGGCGACGTTGTCCGTCGACGTGTTCCAGGTGAGATCGATCTCGCTGCTGGTCGCGACATTGGCCGCGAGACCGGTCGGCGTCGTGGGTGGCGTCCAGTCGGGCGTCGTGATGACCGCCGCCGCCGACTGATTCGAGTGGTTGCCCGCGGCATCGAACGCATCGACCGTGTAGCTGTAGGAAGTGATGCCGCTCGCGGTCTTGTCGGCGTAGGTGAGCGCCGCAGCCGGCACCGTGCCTAGCACGGCGCCGTCACGGTAGACGGTGTACCCGGTGACGGCGACGTTATCGGTGGATGCGCTCCACTGAACATCGACCTCCCCTGGTGGACCGGCCGCGGCCGCCACACCGGTCGGCACCGATGGCGCGAGGGTGTCAGGGACTGCCGGCGTGGTTGCGGTCGCGGCTGTGGAGCGAGCGGAGTGGTTGCTTGCTGCATCGAAGGCGTCGATCGTGTAGCTGTATGTGGTCGACGCCACGACGGTTGTGTCCGCGAACGTGGTCACGGTGCCTGCTGTCGTCGCCAGTGGGGATCCATTGCGGTACACGGTGTACCCGGTAACGCCGACGTTGTCGGTCGAAGGATTCCAGGTCAGGTCGATCTCGGTCGGGGATTTCGCGCTGGCCGTGGCGCCGGCCGGCACGCTTGGCGCTATCCAGTCCGGCGTGGTCACGCTCGCGGCAATCGATTTGGCGGAGTGGTTGCCCGCGGCGTCGAACGCGTCGACCGCGTAGCTGTAGGTGGTCAGGCTCGCGACGCTGTTATCCGTGTAGGCCGGCGTGGAGCCCGAAACCGTGCCGAGCGCAGAGCCGCCGCGATAGATCGTGTAGCCGCTGACCGCGACGTTGTCTGTCGAGGCGTTCCACGAGAGATTCACCTGGGGTGCTGACGTGCTTGCGTTCGCGACGAGTCCGGTTGGAACGGTGGGCGGCGAAGTGTCTCCGCCCGTCGCGGTGAGCGTGGTGTCGAGGACGATGCTGTACGGGCTTCCGATGCTCGACTGATAGAACAGCGGAACGTAGCCGCGGTTGAGCGCCGATTGCGCCGGGACGTGGGGATAGCGCGGCTGGGATCCAACAGTCGACATCGTCGTGACGGATGAGGCCGTGGTGTAGGGACTGACCAGGGTCGCGTACTTCAACGATCCGGAGCTTGCGCTCGTCACCCAGAAGACAAAGACCTTGCCCGAAGCATCGATAGCGCCCGCGATATCGACCGGATCTGTCGACGCCGCGCCGTCGATGATGAGGCGTGAGTTCCACGCCACAGCGCCGGACGTCATCGGGACCGCTCCAGGTCTGCCCAGCCAGTAGGTGACTCCGTGCCATGTGGGGCCCCCGGCGTTGAGCACAGCGCGAAAGACGTGGATGTTGCCGGTTGTCTCGTCGATCGCGACCTGCGGACCCCCATAGCCGGCCTCTGAGTCGTCGTAGCCGCTGTCGATGAGCGACTCCGCGCTCCAGTTGCCGAGGCTGGGATCAGTCCGGCCGTCGAGCAGAACCCGATAGAAATCGCGGTAGTGGGTCCCGTACACGAGCACGGTCGCCCCGAGCTTCGCCGAATGCCGAATGTTGGGCTGGGTGATGTTCGTGTTGGTCGTGGTCATGAGGATCGCGGTCGCGCGATCAGCCACTTTCCGGTCCAGGTGACTGAAGGATCCTGACGGCCGGGTGAAACAGTCCCGGGAATCACAGTCGCCGAGTCCCAGGTGAAGGTGGTGCCGTTATATGTGCCGTGCCGGATCTGTTCCAGCGGAGCGGAACCGATGATCTCGGCGCCGGCCTGGATCCAGATGTCGGTGCTCGTCGCGCCCGGCAGCGTGTAAAGGGTCACCTCGTCGCCGGAGATGGTCTGGACCATGGCGAGCGACTGCGAGCTCGAGGCAGGGTTTCGCACCTGGTCGATGACTCCCTTGCTTCCATCAAAAAGTCCGATCAGGAGCGATCCATCGTGGAGGTAAGCGACCTTGTCCTGAGCGGGACGCTGGTAGCCCTGCGAAGAGGGGGTGGAGGTGACGGCGGTCGCTGTACGCGTAAGCGCCGGCGGCGGGGACGGGGTGGGGAAAGGGGAGGCGCTCGGCGAAGGAGTGGGGGTCGGCGCAGGGGTGGCGGAGTCGGAGAGCAGAGGAAGCAGGTCTCCCACATTGGCGTCGGCCGAGTGCCCCAAAAGCCCGACGCCGTAGGCCTCCTCCAGACCACGGAGGGTGCCGTAATGATTGCCGCTGACCACCGGAGTGCCCGACTTGGAGCCGACCACCAGCGTCAGCACCTGCTCGGATCCAGCACCTTCGTCCCAGGTGACGATGATCCGGCTCCCGGGCGTCCACCAGCTCGACGCCTGCACCTGGGTGACAAGGCCCTGGAGGAAAGCGTCAGCCGTCGAGAGCGAGCCGTCGTGTCCGTCGTTCGCGTTGTCTGGGGTCACCCAGACGAAAGGCGGTGCGCCTCCCGCGTTCAGATCGGCCGTGAGCTGCGTGAAAGGGACGACCTGATTGCACTCGGTTGGATTGCTGCGGACCGAGGTGTAGTACATGAACGGGTTGTGATTCACGTCGTACTGGTTCGGGCCGAACGTATCCGTCAGGTCGCAGGCGATCGACATGTCCTCGATGTACGCCTTCCACCCGATGCCGGCGGTCGCCAGCTCGTCGGTGAACTGCGGGCCCGGATAAGTCGATGCCTGTGGGGTGGTGTCCCGTGGGTTGTCGTAGATGGAGCCGGAGGTCAGGCCGAGATAGTTGGGCAGGCTGGGATGACTGAGATCGGTGGTGCTGGTCGAACCGTTGGCCGCGAGCAGTCCGTTGAGGTAAGGCATGGATGGGTTACCCACGACAGTCGAGTAGCTCGTGTTTTCGAACACCGTCATCAGGATGTGCGGGGGGCTGCTGCTGGCGTCGCCTGTGATGTGTCCTACCGGCACCAGGATCATCGCCAGCAGCGCCATTCCACCGAGCAGCGCGCGAGCGGCCGGAGACCAACGCACCGCGCGTACCTGTCGCGGGGGTCCAGGCGGCGCGTGCGCCGTCACCAGGCCCTCGGGAACTCTCAAGTCGTGCGCTCCTTCAGCTCGCCCACGAACCCCGCCCGGCGACGCGACCTGGCCACGAGCTTGGTCACACCGCGGGAGACGACGTGCTTGGCCGTCTCGCCGATGAGGCTGATGGTTGCGATGAGCGACGGGTCGCTCAGGTAGGCGAGGTCGAGCTCCGTGCGATGGGGGAGCAGTTCGCTGATGTAGAAGGCCTCCACGTCCTCCACGTCGCTCGGAACGACATCGCGAAGCCGCACCTGCACAGGGCCAGTCAATCCGGGGCGATAGGCGAAGACGCGCTGCATGTCGCTCGGATAGCGCACGGCCAGGGCCAGCGTCTCAGGCCGCGGCCCGACCAACGTCATCTCACCGCGAAGCACGTTCAGCAGCTGGGGCAGCTCGTCGAGACTGGTCAGCCGCATCAGGGCGCCGAGCCTTGTCACGCGGCGATCGCCGGGCCCGGTGATCTCGGGACCGCCCTGCCCCGGGCGCATGCTGCGGATCTTGTACATCGTGAAGGGCACGCCTCCCTGGCCCACGCGCACCTGCCGGTAGATCGCCGAAGCATTCGTGCTGATCCGTGCCGCGGCAAGCAGGACGAGCAGGACCGGCCAGAAGACGGCCAGCACGATCAGCGAAACGGCCACATCGAGGATGCGCCGCCATCGGCTTGGAGGCACGCTGGCAAGGCCCTCGAAGACGGGCGGCGGCGCGTGCCGATCGATCCTGCGCGTCGTGTGCCAGTACCAGCCGACGAGCGTCGCCGTCGTGGTCAGATAAGCCGCGCTCGAGGCGACGGCCGCTCCGACGGCGCCGTAGCGCGGGATCAGGATCAGGTCCAGGCCCAGGGTGACAAGCACTCCGGCGCCGGCCGCGAGCGAGTTCAGGCCCGGCCGTCCTCGTCCAAAGAGGAAAGCCGTGACCACGCCTCCCACCCCTTCGGCGGCCAGGCCGATCAAAAGGATGCGCGCCGGTAGAACCGCGCCCGTGAACACCTGGCCGAAAAGTATTGGGATGACGAAACTCGCCCCCACAGCCAGCGGGATCGAGGCCACCGCCGTGATCGCTCCGGCACGAAGGATCAGGCTGCGGGATGTCTTCTTGGCGTGCGCTGCTTCCGACCGCGCGAACTGCGGATAGAGCACCCAGTTGGCCGCGATGGGCAGCAGGCGAAGGAATTCGGCGTACTTGGCCGCGACCGCGTAGATGCCGAGGGCGGCAGGCCCGGCGAGACCGCCGAGCAAGATGAAATTGAAGCGAAGGTTCAGCAGCTGCATCAGGGTGCCGAGCTGGCCACGCGTGCCGAACGTGTAGATCTGCCGCGCCATGGTGAGCGAGGGTCGGCCTGCCCCGGCCAGGAAACCACCGCGCAGCAACCTCCTCCACGCGATCGCCCCCGTTGCGACGTCGGCAAGGATCAGGGCGCCGACCAGAGCGCTGTCGCCGCCGATGCCGACCGCCTGCATGAGGCCGAAGGCGGGAAGGAACATGAGCTCCTCGAGGAAGATCGTCAGGTTGCTTCCGCTCAGATCTCCCGATCCCTGGGCGGCCGCCTTGCCGGTGATGACGAAGAGGCGCAGCGCAACAAGGATCGCCACCGCCGCGACGAGGCCGACGGAAACGTGCCGGAAGAACACCAGCTGCAGCAGAGGCGTTCCTATCAGCCAGAGCGCCGACCCGGCCACCGCGCCGGCCAGCGCCATGGCGACGACCGTTGGCCGCACCTGAGGGTCGTCACGAGTGGGGCCTGAGAGGAAGTACGCGAGCGAGCCCGCGAGACCACCCGAGACGACCACGGCCAGCAGCCACGGCAGGATGCGCAGCAGCGCGTAAGAGCCGACAGCATCGGGTCCGCCTGCCCGGGCAACCCACAGCGTTGCGATGCCGAGCGCGGCCATGGAGCCCAAGAGGGCGACGATGTTTTCGACGAACGGCCGCCGATCGGCCCGCAGGAGCTGCCTCATCAAGGCCGCCGTCTGCCCCAGACGAATAGAGCGGCGATGATGGCGAGCAACGTCCAGACGTGGCGGAAATGAAGAATCTGGTAGTACGAGGCCGACACGGCAAGCCCAGCGACAGCCCCGGCGAGCGGGGAGGTGCGAGGAAAGATCGCTGCGAATTCCGCGCTCAGCGGTTTGGCGGCCACGGACCATGTCCGCCAGCCCACCGATCCGATGAGCACCAGCAGGCCAAAGGCGCCGATCAGCCCGCGCTCGACGATCGATTCGATGTAGTCGTCATGCGTTTGGAAGGCGTAGGGCGCCAGCTGGGTCTGGAGCAGCGGTTTGGTCGAGCCTGGTCCGAGGCCCCAAGGCACGCCTTGCTTGTAGAGATCGATCGTCTCCGTGATCAACCACTGGCGCTCCTGGGCGCTCTGTGAGCTGCGGCCGATCGAATCCCGGAGCAGGGGAATGCCGCTGTCCTTGGCGATCGCTTCGATCGGCAGCGCTTGCGCCATGGCCAGGACGATGAGCGCGGCCACGAGGGCGAAGCTCGCTGTGGCGACCAGCGGAAGCGTGCCCCACCGTCGCGCCACATAAAAGAGGACGACCACGCTGACTCCCACCGCGCACGAAAGCAGCCCACCGTTGGAGCCGGTGAGCGCGAGAGCACCGAGCAGCGCGCCGCAGCAGGCAAGGCGAAGCAGCCGGTTGCGTGGCGTGCGGGTGGCCATCACCACCATGAAGGACAGGAAGAAGTAGTTGGCGGCGTAGTTTGGATCCCCAAACGTCAGCGACGCGCGAACCCCGGTGCGATCAGATACGCCGGCGATTGCAGCGTTGCCGGTGGCGACGCCGGCGAACAGGAGCAAAGCCCAGGCGACCGAGCTCCACGCCCAGGCCCGGACGATCCACTTGAAAGCGGTCGGGGAGCGAGCCGTGTTGACGAGGACGCCGCACCACAGCAGCAGGACGAGGTCCTGGACGAGCGCCAGCAGGCCCTCGCGGGGATACGGGCCCGCGAGCGAGCCAATCGCGCCGCCGACCATGAAAATTCCCGTCGCCAGCGCGTACGGCAGGCGCAGGTCCTGCGCCGCCAGGCCTGCCCACAGGATCGCCACGCCGATGCTGATCGCGAAATAGATGTCCACCGGAGAAGAGTTGCCCGGCCCGGACGGCTTGAGCAGGGGAAGAGCTGCCACGCCAAGAACGACAGGCACCAGCACCCACCGCGGGACTCGGATTCCCATCGCCGTGCGGACTGGGGTCGGCCCGAGGCCGGCACGAGCCCAGGACGCGATCATCTCGAAACGGTACCGATCGCAAGCGCCACGACAAAGGCGAGCATGGCGAGCAGGCCGACGCTCCAGAACGCCATGGTCACGAGCTGCCGGATGAATTCTCGGCGGTGCCGCTGATGGATCTTGTGCAGCCGGAATTCCAGGCTGTCCGTGCTGCGAGACGCGCTCACGGTTAGTTCAGGACCGCGAATGGCCGGAGGCGAGCCACAGGTCTGACGAGGTCGCTGGCCACGAGAATCCGGAGGCCTTCCGTGACGCCGTTGTCGTCCAGGTGCGGAACGACGGTGGCGGTTCGGTCCTGGTAGCGGAAACGCAGCGTCGTGTGGCCGAGTGGATCGGGCCCCGAGAGGCCGCGCCGCGCGAAGTCGGTGATGATGCTCCCCGTCCCGTGCGACGCCGAGTACAGGGACTGATGCGCGCCCTCGGCGGCCACACATAGAAAGGACGAGGTGCGGTTGGTGCCCGGCAGCAAGAGCGGCATCCCGGTCTCCCCGAACACGGGGTGGCCTTGCATCCTCGACGCGGGAAAGGCCCGCGCGCTGTTGTGGCGGTGGACCACGGCGGCCTCTCCCCGGATCGTCTCGTCGTAGATCGTGTTGTGAGGAGAGTCGACGATCAAATTCATCCTGGCCCCGAAGGCGCGTTGCGCCGTGGAGCGCAGGGTGGAGTAGGTCGCCTGGCGGTAGGCAAAGCCGTAGTTCATCGCGACGGCATTCGCGAGCATCAGGCGCTCGCCCTCTTCACTATCGCGCGGGACGGGCGGGCAGCCCTTCGAGAAGTAAAGTGACATTCGCTCCTTCAGCTGGCGGCGCGAGCGAACCGAAGCGAGCTGGTACATCGGCTTCTGGACGCCCATCACGACGCGGAGGGCCCTCGAGCCGGCCAGGCGGCGTCCAAATCGCTGGCCCATCTGGATGTTGAGCACGCCGTCGCCGCCGTGGTACTGCATCGTGATCTGGCCGAGGTGAAGTCCGAGCTTGCGCGCAGCTTCCTGATCCAGAACCTCTTCGACCTGCTGCAGCTCCACGAAGTGGGTGCTCGGCCCGACGGTGCCGAACCGAATGCGCGACAGCTGTGTGGCCATCCAGGAAAGCTCGCTGCGGACTCGCGGCTCGCCGCCGAATGGCTCGACGTCGAGGCGGCCTCCTTCCTCGATCCTGTCCAGCTCGGAGGGGTCGAGGTCGTAGCGGTCAACGGCAAAACGGGCACCCTCGACGGCGCAGCGGATGACCTCGCGGGCGGACAGCACCGGCTTGTAGCTGGGCGGATATGGGTGTATGGAGCGAATGCCGTCGTAGAACTCGCTGATCGCGGCCTCGTCAGGCCTGTCGATGTCCAGGGCGGCAAGCGCCATGCCGCAGTTCAGCGCGGCGCTCGTGAAGATCGGCCGGATGGTCTCGCGCGTCGCCACGGCGATGCTCGAAGGCATCTCCATCAGGGCCTTGTGATAGAAGTCGGGCAGAACCGCCGGCGGTGCTGCCAGGTCGATGTCCGTGATGCCGCTCCTCAGCAGCGCGAGCGAGTCCGCGCGAACCGGATGATCCCGGCTGTCGAAGATGCGGGGCTGAAACTCAGCTTCCTCTGACTCGAGCTGCCAGTCTTCGGTAAGCAGCTCGCTGCTCACGCGATCGCCTCCACGCGGTTGAGAAGCTCCGAGAGGCGGAGACCCGGCCGGTTCGGAAGCACGATCTCAACTGCCGGCAGCCGAGCCGCCAGATGTTCCGCGATCTCCTCGACCGGCGCCTGCGCGGGTCCCAACCCGGTCGCGGCTGTCAGCGTGGCCGCGAAGCTCCAGTAACGGCGAAGCTCACCCGCGATGAATGTCCCGGTGATCAGCGAACGGGCCGCGGTGGCAGGGTCGCACGGCTTCACAACCGCGACGCTGTCCTCGCTCCGGCGCAGCGAAACGATGATGTCGGGCACAAGCGCCGGGACGCGTCTCGCCAGCTGTCGCTCGACACGTCCGTGGGGCATCGCACGCCCTGACCCGCCTTCGACGCGCACCGGCTCGACCAGGCCCCAGGCTGTGCTTCCGTCGCTGACGCAGATGTTGTCGCAGATGGCGACTCCACCGTCCGCGATCTCCTGCATCAGGAGGGTCGACTTGCCAACCCCTCCGGGACCGGCCAGGAGCGGCCGCAGGTCGCCTGCGGTGCAGACCGATGCGTGAAGAGGAGCGCGGTCGCGCAGGCTCGCGCGCCACATGGCGGGATACTGAAGGAGCGCCGCCCGGGCAAGCAGGATGAAGCGAGAGGGGAGGAGGCGCGCGACGACCTGGCCGCGCAGCTTGGGCCGCCAGCGATAGGTGAAGTCCATGCGCTCCGCGCCGCTTGCGAGCCGCAGGTCAAAACCTGACCCGCAGACGTCTTCCAGCACCACCTCTTTCGCCCGCCTCCATGCGCCGCGCGTCACCGGCTCCCAGGCAGTCGTGTGGAAGGGCCGGCTCGAGGACTCGACGCGCACGGCCAGCGTTGCCCGCTCGGCGTCGGCGTCGCGGCGTTCGCCGGCCGTAGCCTCGTTGATCAGCTCATCGACCCACGGCAGGTCGCAGTCGATCGCGATGCGCTCGCCCGCGGTGGTCAGCATCTGCTTACGCATGGGCCACCATGCCCAGCGGCGGCGTCATCGCCGGCGACGAGCCGTTGAGCGCCAGCTCGTACGTCTCCTCCAGGTCGCGGCCGAGCACGGCCGGGTGAAAGCGATCGCCGAGCTGCGTGCGGGCGGCCTGCGCCATGCGCATGGCCTCGTTCGGGTGATCGAGCAGATAGCCGACCGCCTTGCCGAGCAGCGCGGGCTCGCCGGGCGGCACGAGCAAGCCGGTCCGGCCGGGGACCACGACTTCGGGGACTGCGTTGACCGCGGTCGCGACAACGGGTATCCCGCAAGTCATGGCCTCGACGACCGAGCACGGCAGGCCTTCGTAGTGACTCGCGAGCGCGAAGACGTCCAGCGCAGGCAGCAGCGTCGCAACATCGTCTCGCTCGCCCAGCAGGACGAACCGATCCTCCATTCCTTTGCGGGCGACCAAAGCCCGTGTCGCCTCCGCCAGCGGTCCATCGCCGATCCATATGAAGGCGACGTCCCTGCGACCAAGCGCTTCGACGGCCGCGACCATGTCGGCGGGCGCCTTCTGCGGGGCGAGCCTGCCCACGGTTCCGACGACCAGCGAGTCATCCGACAGTCCGAGGCGGCGGCGAGCCAACGCGCGGCTGCTCTGCGTCGCCTTTGGAATGTCGAGATCGATCGCGCTGGCGATGGCGCGAACCCGTTCCGCCGGCGCGATCTTGAGGCGAATGGCTTCGGCCGCTACGGCGCCGCCGACCGCGAGGAATCGATCGGTGATGCGGCCAAGTCTTCGCTCGACCTGGATGTAGGTCGCGCGAAGAGGCCACGCCTGACGGTTGTGAAAGGGGAAGCCGTGAAAGGTGTGGACGATCGCCGGCACGCCAGCGCGGCGCGCCGCGATTCGTCCCAGAGCGCCGGCCTTGCTGCTGTGTGTGTGCACGACGTCGAAATTTCGCGCCCGCAGCTCTCGCGTCAGCTCTGCAAGCGCCCTGTAGTCCTCGAGCGGATTGATCTCATGGCGCATGTGGGCGAGCCGGACGACCTCGATGCCGGCCCTTTCCGCCTCGGCAAGAAGCGGACCGCCGGGCGCGGACAGAACCGTGACCGAATACCTGTCGGGGTCGAGCGCTACGGCGCCTCGCAAGGCCACCCCGCCAGCGCCCGCGATGAATCGGGTAATCACCTGTGCGACGCGGAGCATCAGAATCCGTCCGGATACGGAGCGGCGAGCGCCGGTGCTGCGGCGGTGGGCGTGCGACTGAACGCGGGTAGGAGCTCGGCAAGGTGCTGGCGCACGACCGCGCTGCGGTTGAAGGACGCGGCCTCGATGAGGCGATCGATGACCACATCGAGATCAGCCGTTGGCGCGGCGGGCATGGCAGCCCAGATCCGCGGATGCTCGGTGCGCAGGCGCTGCTCGCTCTCGCTGAAGAGAGCTTCGTTGAGCTTCTCGCCCCCGCGCAGTCCGGTGTAGCTGATCACGAAGTCGCCTTCATGGAGGTTGAACTGCGCCGCGTAGTTGTGGACCAGGTCGACGATGCGCACCGGCTCTCCCATGTCGAGCACGAAGGTCTCGCCGAGCTCCGCCATGCTGGCGGATTCGATGACCAACCCCACGGCCTCTTCGACAGTCATGAAGAATCGCGTCACGTCGGGATGTGTGACGGTCACGGCTTCGCCTTTTTCGATCTGCTCCGACAGCACCGACAGGAATGAGCCGCGACTGCCGAGGACATTGCCAAAGCGCACCGACGCAAATCTCGTGAACCCGCCGGCGTGCGCCTGCACGATCATCTCGGCCACTCGCTTCGACGCGCCAAGGATCGATATCGGATCTGCGGCCTTGTCCGTCGAGATCAGGATGAATCGCTCGACCCCCGTGTCGACCGCGGCCTCCACCAGGTGCCTGGTGCCCATGACGTTGGACTTGATTCCCTCACATGGGTTGCGCTCCAGAAGCGGGAGGTGCTTGTGTGCGGCCGCGTGGAACACGACCTCGAACCTCAGGTCCTCGAAGAGCTGCTTGATCCGGTGGCTGTCCCTGATGTCCGCGATCAACAGCTCATCGCTGTCGAGCAGGGCCTGGCCGTCGAGCTCCATCTGAAGCCGGTGCAGGTTTGACTCGTCGTGGTCGAGGAGATACAGGGCCGCCGGTCGGAATGACCTGATCTGCCGACACAGCTCGCTTCCGATCGAGCCGCCTGCGCCGGTCACGAGGACGCGCTTCCCCTCGACCACGGCGCGTGACGCGGTGCGCACGACGTGCACTTCCTGCCGCCCGAGAAGCCGATCGACTCTGAGCCGGCGCAGGTCGCTGATGCGCGCGTCGCGTTCGAGAGCCGCGCCGAAAGATGGCAGGTAGCGGACGCTCACCCCCGCAGCGCTCGCCGACTGCGCGAGTCTTCGAATGTTTTGAGGGCTCAGCGACGGAATGGCGACCACCGCTACATCGACATCGAACGCAGCTGCGATCGACTCGAGCTCCAACGTGGTTCCCAAGATCGGGATTCCGGCGGGTCCCTTCGCGGAAGGATTGTCGTCGAGAAATCCGAGAGGCAGAAGCCCGTACTCAGGCGTGCGCCGAAGGTCGCGAGCCAGCGTCTTGCCGGCCTCGCCGGCGCCGATGATGATCGTGCGAAGGGCGCCGACTCGCCTCGCGCGACGCGGCGCCGGCGCGTCGTTTTGCTCGAAGACGCTGGCCGCGATTTCGAGCGCCATCAGGCCGTCACCCGAAGCTGCGCCAGCCGCGGTTCTCGCGCTGCTGACTCGCGCAGCCCGTCGATCTCTTCCCAGAGACGATCGACCATGTCGTCGGTCAAGCCGGGATAGAAAGGAAGCGACACGATCCTGGGAAAGACTGCGTCGGCGACCGGAAAGCTCTGCGGGGCCTGGGTCGCCAGAAGCTGCTCGAAATATGGCTGATGGTGGAGTGGGATGAAATGCACTGAGCAGTCGACGCCGCGCTCGGCCAGGCGGCTGATGAACTCATCGCGGCCGATCCCAAACTCAGGCATGACCTGAACCACGTACAGGTGCCACGCGTGCAGCCCCTGGTCCGGCCACTGCGGCCCTGTCAATCCTGCGATTCGTGAGAGCCGCCGGTCGAAGGCTTCGGCAAGTCCCTGGCGGCGATCTTGCCAGTCGAGAAAGTGCTGCAGTTGCCCCCGCCCGATCGCCGCCTGGACATCGGTCATGTTCGCCTTGATGCCCGCAACCTCCACTCCGTATCGCCAGCCGGCGCCCGGGAGGTATCGCTTCCACGCGTCGTGGCTCATGCCGTGGATGCGAACCTGCCGCGCGTATGCGGCCACATCGCTGTCGTCGGTCGTGATCATTCCGCCCTCGCCGATCGGCAGGTTCTTCGTGGCGTAGAAGCTGAAGCACGTCGCCGCGCTCAGCGTGCCGACCCAGTCGGTTCCGACCTTGGTCCCAACTGCATGCGCGGCGTCTTCCACCACTCGTGAAAGGGGAAGACCGGCCGCGGCCGCCATCTCCTCGACCGGGGCCGGAAAACCCGCGAAGTGGATGACGACCATCGCGTCCACGGGTCCGACACGGCGGACCGCGTCCGCGACAGTGTCTGCGTCGGGCATCAACGTTCCTGCATTGATGTCGACGAGAACCGGTTCCAGCCCGGCATGCACGATTGCGTGCACCGCGCCGCAGAAGGTCATCACCGAGGTGAGGACCTTGGCGCCGCGCGGAAGGCGCAGGGCGCGCAGCGCGATTTCAATCGCCGCGGTGCACGATGAGACGGCGATCGCGTGCTCGGCGCCGACCAACGCCGCGAAGTCGCGCTCGAACTCGACGACCTCGGGGCCGGTGGTGATCCAGCCGGAGGCAAGCACCCGGGCCGACGCGGCCTGCGCCTCGGCGCTTATCTCAGCCTTGGCAAATGGAATCCGAGGCTGAGAGCTGGACTCGGGTTGGACCAGCTTCAACGGCCACCCCACAGATCGGACGCGATCTCGCGGCTCATGCCCTGCAGCGGATCGCCATCGCGGTCGACGACCGCCAGGCGGGGCGACGCTTTGCGCGGCGGCTTGGGCAGGTCCGTCGGCTCGGCCGGTCGGTCTGGCATGTGGACGATGACGCCGAGAAGCGGGCGCCCGCTGATGGCGAGGAGATTCCGTGCGGGGGCCAGCGCAGCCTTGCGGATTCGCTCTGGCGTCACCAGAACAAAACCGGAAGACGGTGACGCGGAACCGTTGCGATAGGCGGGGGGCGCGTCTTCGGCGGAGAAGATCGCAAGTCCCTTGCCCTCAGCCGGACCGGGCACTTCCATGCTCCGCGCGAGCGCGCTGAGACTCGGAATGTTGCCGACGCCAAGCAGCTCGACGGCGCCCACATCGGCTGCGCTCGCTGCCAGCGCAAGCCGGTCGCGCAGGGTTTCCGTCGGTTCCGACAGCCAGCCCAGCAGAGGCGTCTCCAGAGCAGCTGAGATGGCTTCGGCGCTCGCGAGAGTCGGTCCGAAGATCTCGAGCACGGAGGACACCGCGACGCCGAGGATCACGCCGATCACAAGCGCCAGTCCGAGGTCGATGGGCAGGCGCGACGGATCGGGATGGGATGGAGGGAAGGCCTTGTCGATCACCGATGGATTGGGAACCGAGCCTCTCTCAACGAGGCTGTTGCGTTCCGACTCGAGCTGGACCTCTTGCTGTGTCAGCGCGGCGCGCTGGTTGCTGTCCGCGCTGATCTGGTAGGCGAGAATCTGCGCGCGAACGGCGACGGTCTGCGCGTTGGCGGGATCGACCTGCAGCGCCTGAAGCTGATCGTTCAGCGAGGCGATCTTCTGATCGAGTTTGGTGATCTGGTCGATTGCCACACTGATCCGGTCGTCGAGCGCGGCACGCTGCGCGGCTGGGCTGACCGCAAGCCGTGTCTGGATCAGGTCGTCGGCGAGAGCGTTCACGATCGCTGCCGCAGCCTCGGGATTCAAGTCCTGGTACGAGAGCTGAAGCACACCTGATGTGCCTCCCGGGGCCAGGGTGATGTTGCGAATGACTGCAACCGGATCGCGCACCACGCCGGCGTTCTTCAGCGCGGTGCTGACGTGTGATGGGCTGGTCACGATGGCCTTCGCTCCGTCGGCGATGGCGGTTGCCTCCGTCAGCGAAGTGGGTGCGGGGGCGTCGAGCACCAGGCGAGTGGACGCGGTATAGGTCGGCGCTTCGCGGAGATGAATCACCGTCACGCCGGCCATGCATGCGATGACCAGGCTGGCGATGACCATCCAGTGGCCGAGCAACACGCGACGTGCGACTTCCTGCAGTGCCATCTGTTATCTGCGCTCTCTTTGCTGCATCGATTGGGGAACGTGAAGAAGACGATTCATGTGGAACTCGACGAGCGTATGCGAAGTCGATCGAGATTCCATTAGGGAAGAAGGGCATCGCGTTGAGCCCTGTCCCAGACGCAATCGGGACGATGGAATGGAGCTTCCCGATGTCTCTAGGTCAGTCGTCCCATATGCCTCTGCATGTTGCCCTGAGTAAAAAAGATCAGGTCCAGGACTTGCGCACTAGGCCCCAAATGGGTTAGAACTGCAGATGGCCTTGCGGGCCAAAGGGTATTTACTCGCCGGGGACGGAGAGTAGATAACGCAAGAACGACGAACTTCGGTCGTTCAAGAAGTTGGAGATCAGCGAGAGGAGCTCCAAGCGATCAAGCGCTGACCGACGTCGGCGTTCCGGGGGTAGATCGACATGCGCGAATTTCCATTCGAGCATTGCGGAGCCATGCTCACGTGAGCGCGGTAGCAAAAACGCCGGCGAGCCTTCGAGTCTTTGCCGTCATCGGAGCCGCGGCGCTCCTGGGTTTGCTCCTCATGCCATTCGGGCTTGGGGCGCAGGCCGCAGCCAAACCGCCCCTCGTAGCAGCCATACAGCCCCACGTATTGATGGTGTTGATGGAAAACACCAGCTACGAACAGATTGTTGGCAATGCATCGATGCCTTTCGTCAACGCACAGGTGGCCGCGAACGGATCTGTGAGCACGACGGATCTGAGCCATCCGAGCCTGCCGAACTATCTTGGCCTTGTCTCCGGCTCGATCCAGAACAACCCGCCGGATACGACGCCTCAGGATGGGACGTACGCCGGCCCGCAGTTCACCGACTCGCTCGCGTCCGCGGGCATCGCATGGAAGGCCTACATGGAGGACATGCCGGTCGCATGTGACCTGACAGATCAGTTTGGCCCGGCCAACTACGACGTCAACCACAACCCGTTCATGTACTTCAACTCGGTGCGCAACAACCCGGCGCAGTGCAACCGCGACGTCCCGTACCCGCAGCTGACCGCCGACTTGAACGCCGGCACCGCGCCGCCCTTCATATGGGTCTCGCCAAACATCATCAACGACATGCACAACGGCACGCCCGCCCAGGGCGACGCTTTTCTGCAGGGTCTGGTCAATCAGGTCAAAGCCTCGAGCTGGTGGACCGGGACGCCAGGCAGCCGGATCGTCATCACCTGGGACGAGGGCGCGTCGACCGAACAGGTCCTGACCCTGGTCATCGGCTCGGCCCACGGGACAGCCGCTAACGGCGGCAACGAGTACGGAACGCTGCGCGGCCTAGAAGAGGCCTACGGCGTGCCGCTGCTCGGCAGCTCGGCCAGCACCAGCGTGGGAGACATCCTCCCGCTTCTCGCCGGGGCTGCGCCCCCACCACCGCCTCCACCGAGCCCCTCGCCCTCACCGAGTCCTTCTCCGACGCCGACGCCGACCGCGTTGCCGTCACCGAGCCCTTCCACATCACCAGGTCCATCACCGAGCCCGGTGCCCGCTCCTTCGGCCGGCACGCGCGGCATCTTCCGCTACACCTCGACGGACTACGCGGCGATGCATGCGGCGGGATTCAACGCTTCAACTGACGGAGGAGTCCAGGACGGCGCCGCCGCGCAGGCGGCGAACGGAATCAAGGGCATGGTCTGGGTCCCCGCGTATGACAACAACACATGTGCTCAGACGCTGAGCAACGCGGCCGTCGCCGCCATGGTGCAGGCCAACGTCAGCGCCGGCTATAGCGGCCTTCGCTATGAGATCGGCGACGAGCCGACTGCATTCGGCTGCAATGCAGCCGCGGTCTATGCATCCATCACGCAAGCGGTGCATGGCGCCGACCCGGCGGCGAAAACCTGGGTCGCCGATGACCAGTTTCAGGTCGGTAACCCAGTGAGAAACGGCGTAACGATGAAGGGAACGGTCGACATCCTCGCATTCGATGTGTATCCATGCGAGAGCGGACCGTGCGATTACTCGGCGATCGACAGCGCCGTGCAGCAGATCCACGCTGCCGGCCTGACGAACTGGGAGTTCATCATCCAGGACTTCAGCGCAAGTCCGTGGCGCTGGCCGACGCCGACGGAGATCCAGGCTCAGTTCGATCACTGGAAGAACCAGGGCGCGATCGGCTACTGGGTGTACGCGTGGGATTACCTCGGAGCGCAGATGATCAACCAGCCGGGCAACGTTGCAGCGGTGCAGTCGATCAACTCGCAATCGATCAACGGTTCGGGCTCGCCCTCGCCGTCACCTTCGCCGACGCCAACTCCCTCGCCTACGTCCACACCTTCACCCTCGCCTTCATCCACTCCGACGACGCCGTTGAGCGCGAGTGGAGCAGCGAGTCCGACATCTGGCAGCGCGCCTCTGGCCGTCAGCTTCACCGGCAGCGGTAGCGGCGGCCTCGCGCCTTACTCATTCGCTTGGAACTTCAACGACGGAGGCACGTCGACCAGCCGGAATCCCAGCCACACATACACCGGCGCCGGCACTTACACGGCGACAGTTGTGGTCACTGACGCGCGCGGAGTACAGGCCTCGGCGTCCACGGCTGCCATAACAGTGAGGTCCACCCTTGTCGCGTCGACAAGCGGCTCGCCGACATCGGGCGATGTGCCCGTCACGGTGAGCTTCAACAGCTCGGCGACTGGTGGCGCAGGCTCATACACCTACAGCTGGGCCTTCGGGGATGGTGCAACCAGCACCACTCAGAATCCGAATCACGTGTACGCGGCGGCGGGCAGCTATACCCCGACCGTGACAGTCACGGACTCCGCCGGGGTGACGGCGAAGTCGTCCGTCAACGTAGCGGTTGCCCCCGAGCCCACATTGATTGTTGCGGCAAATCCTTCGGCGGCTGACGTCCACACGAACATCGCGTTCACGTCGACGCTCGCCGGTGGGACGTCACCTTTCGGCTACACATGGGACTTTGGCGATGGAAGCACGTCGCGAAACCTGAATCCAACGCACAGCTACGCCTCGACAGGCGTCTTCACGGTGCAGCTGACCGTCCTCGACGGCGTGGGACACATGGCGAATGCGAGCCTCGCCGTCACGGTCAATCCGCCGCCATCCGCAACCGCCTCCTCAAACATCACTACAGGTGATGCTCCTCTGACCATCAACCTCAGTGGCCTCGCCTCGAGCGGGACGCCAACGTACACATACGCGTGGAGCTTCGGCGACGGAGCGACCTCTCACGGCGTGCAGAATCCGAGCCACCTCTACGGTGCAGCCGGCACATACACGGCCGTCTTCACGGCAACCGACGCATCCGGACAGAGCGCATCGGCGAACGTCGTCATCACGGTGCATACAGGCCCGGTCGCGACCGCAAACGCATCGCCCATCTCCGGGAGCGCGCCGGTCGCGGTCAACTTCACAGCGTCAGTGTCGGGCGGCGTCGCGCCGTATGGCTACCAGTGGACCTTTGCTGACGGTGCGACCGGCAACACCCAGAACCCGAGTCACACCTATGTGTCCGCCGGCATCTTCACCGCCACGCTGACCGTCACGGATGCCGTCGGAGGCAAGGTCCAGGCGAACGTCGGACCCATCTCGGTGTCCGGCCCGCTCTCTGCGAGGGCAGGCGCCGCGCCGACCGCGGGGGACGCGCCCGTGACGGCCGCCTTCTTCGGTTCCGCCAGCGGCGGGACGCTTCCCTACTCCTTTACATGGTCGTTGGGCGACGGCACCACCTCGAACGCCCAGAATCCAAGTCACCTCTACGTCACGGCCGGCACGTACACGGCCACGCTGACGGTGACGGACGCGCAGAACCACTCCGCGGCTGCACAGGCCACGGTGGACGTGTCGCCCACGCTGACCGCCTCGGATTCGGTTTCGCCTGGCAGCGGCACGGCTCCGCTTCCCGTCGCTTTCACCGCCAACACGTCGGGCGGCAAGGCCCCCTTCAGCTACAGATGGGCCTTCGGCGACGGCGCCACATCGATCAGCCAGAACCCGGCTCACTCGTACGGCGTACCTGGAACGTTCACCGTTTCGCTCATGGTCACCGACGCCAACGGCTCCGTCGTTCCGGTCGCGCCGCTGACCGTCAACGTGGCGGCGGGACCGCTCGTGGCGTCCGCCGCGTCGGCCACGTCGAGCGGTGATGCGCCCATGGCGGCGGCCCTCAGCGGTTCCTTGACCGGCGGCACGCCGCCGTACACCTTCGCCTGGAACCTTGGTGATGGGACCACATCGAGCCAGAGCTCGGTCAACCACACCTACACCTCGGCCGGCAGTTACAGCGCGCGCCTGACGGTCACCGACAGTCACGGGGTGACCTCGCAGGCCAGTGTTCAGCTGACCGTCTATCCCGCGCTCAGCATCTCGACGACCGCCATGCCTGCCGCAGGTGAGGCGCCTCTTCTGGTCGGCTTCACCGCGTCCGCAAGCGGCGGACTGGCCCCGTACAGCTACACGTGGGGCTTTGGCGACACCGCCACGGCGGCCGGCTCATCGGCAACGCACTCCTACGGCGCCGGAGAATTCCATCCAACGCTGACGGTGCATGACTCCGCCGGCGGAACGTGGACGGGAGTCGTGGCGAAAATCTCGGCCAAAGCGCCGCCGCCCGCACCGGCTCCCCCCGGCGCATCGAACCCCGGCAAGGGCGCCGGATCCGACAGGATGCCGGGCGGACCTCCACCGGCAGCGGCCTCTCTGGCGCCGCAGCAACCGTCACCGTCAGCCGAGCCGTCCCCGTCTTCGCCGGCCTCGCGGTCGGCCAGGGCGGTGCAACCGGCAGCCGACTTGGCGGGATCCGGGTCCGACCGCAACACGGCACTGATGGGGACCCTGCTCGGATCGGTCGTGGCCAGCGGGCTAGGTGGGTATCTGTTCCTGTGGTGGCGAAGAGGCCGTCTCTTCTGAGCCCAGGGCGGCGGAGGCCGGGTGGCGGGGAAGGGCCCGACGCCGCCTGGCCTGAACCGTCGCCTCGGAGTAGATGACGACCCACGTCAGGTAGCCGCCCACGGCGACCAGAGCCGACCACACGGGCCAGCGGCCGAACTGCATGCCGAGGCCAAGGGCGCTCAGGACGATGCACGAACCCAGCTCCAGCGTGCTCTTCTCGCCGGGAGCAAATACAGTGCCGGCTGCCTTCGCCTTGCCGGCGCGAGGAACCACCCTCATGACAATCCGGACGGGCCGGCGATTCTCAGCGCCCACACAGGCCTTGACCACCCGGCGATAGAGCCTCAGGCTGCGCTCGCCGCTCGTCCGGCCCCAGCGCCAGCCGGCGGTCGAACCCCGCCGCAAGCTCCGGCTGGAGCGCGCGAGCTGGGTCTGCATGGTCAACCGCAACATTAGCTCTGTCGCAACTCCCATGGATAGAGAACGGGCAACAGTGGTCGCGGTTGCTGGATGCAATGGCGGGAGCGACAGAGCTGCCTAGACCCAGACGGGTCGAGCCTCCCGCCATGTCGGATTGCCCCATCCCGGCCTGCCGCTCCCTGTAGCCGATCCTGCTCCGCGCGGGCGTGGCTGCCAATGGGCCAGGAAGGAAGGTCTGGGCGCGCGTCCCAGTCGCATCGCGGGCAATGGCTCGAAGCCGGTGAGCGCCGTGGGTCGAATGTCCCGGCTATTCAGAGGAGAGGACAGATGTACATCTTGACGGTGGTTCGGGGGGCCTCTACGGTCGCCCTGTAACACCGATTGAAATTCCCGCCCGCCGCTGCTCGTGCCGTAACGGCGCCGCGATCTGCCATGCGCCCGACAACGCGCTACGTCTGGGACCGGTACTCGATGGCTCCGATCGCGCTGGTGCTGATTGCCGCCATCGTCCTGGGCGTCATCGTGGCGATCAGAACGAACAGCGGTCCCAACCCAGGGCGCAGCGCCTCGCCGTCTTCAAGCATCGATCGGTCGGCACCGGACTGGTTTGCCGCCCTTCCATTCAACTGCCTGGGCAGCGCCGGCCTTGGTCTTGCTCCGACGCGCTCCCTCGCGTTGATCGAAGGCGTCGGGGCCGCCACCCAAACCGGCTACGACCGGGTCGTCATCCAGTTCGCCGGCGGCGGCCCGGCTCAAGCCCAGCTCACCACTCAGCTCGGTGCCACGTTCCCTCAAAAACCCAGCGGGAAGCCCGTCACGCTCAAAGGCCGGAACGGCGCCCTGGTCACTGTCCCAGGGGCTGACGGCCACAGCCGTTACAGCGGACCGGATGACCTCAAAACCGGGTATCCGCTGGTGGTCGAGGTGCGCAAGGTCCAGGACTACAAAGGAACGGTGCAGTGGGCGATCGGTCTGGCGGGCGTTCCCTGTTACCGCATGGCCTTTCTGGACAGCCCTGTTCGGCTCGCCATCGACTTCCGATCCACTCCGGCTGTGTGAGTGGGACGGGCGCCCAGAGGCATCCTTGTTGTCCTAGAGCCGGGTGGTGCTACAGCCGACCCTTCACCTGGGGTCGCTCAACAACCGGCGCATGACGAAGCGCCTCGACGGCTCGACCATGTTCGAGTCGGCGGCGCCGTTTGGCTCATACGGCGAGCCCGACGGGTGTAGGTCGGATGTCCCGGCCGGGTCAAGCGCTTAGCTGGCGCGGGACATATGTACCGATTGACGGCGGGTTAACGACGACTTTACGGTCGCTCGCAGTGCCCCCAGCAACCGCAGTCAGAAAGGTAGGCCATGGCTAGCAAAACAACATCTGCCGACGGTTCGCGCCGGTCCCTGGCTTCCTCATTCCTGCGCATAAAGAAGACCGCGACGATCGGGGTCCTCGGCTGCCTCATCGCCTTGGCCAGCGTGGTCGCAACTCCGGTGGTGGCCGGGGCAGCCGATGTTCCGTGCAACGCGGCCGACCTCGTCACGGCCCTCGCCGCGGTATCCGGTACGGGTCAGAGCGGCACCGTCACGCTGACGGCAGGCTGCACGTACACGATGACCGTGAAGGACAACACGACAGATGGAGACAACGCGTTCCCTGACATCCAAGGCACCGTCACCGTGGTGGGCAACGGGGCGACCATCACCCGGGGGGGAACGAACAAGTTCCGATTCCTCATCGTCGATGACGGCGGCAGCTTGAACCTGAGCAA
>VBEF01000126.1 GCA_005881275.1 Chloroflexota bacterium | reverse complement strand
GGTAGGCCATGGCTAGCAAAACAATATCTGCCGACGGTTCGCGCCGGTCCCTGGCTTCCTCATTCCTGCGCATAAAGAAGACAGCGACGATCGGGGTGCTCGGCTGCCTCGTCGCCTTGGCCAGCGTGGTTGCAACTCCGGTGGTGGCCGGGGCAGCTCCTGTCCCGTGCGGCGACTCAGGTGCCCTGGTGACAGCTATCGCCGCAGTCTCAGCGTCGGGGGGCACCGTCACGCTCACGGCAGGCTGCACGTACACGATCACAGCGTCCAGCGACGGGACGGATGGACCAAACGCCTTCGCGGACATTACGGGCAGCGTCACAATCGTCGGCAACGGAGCGACGATCACGCGGTCCACGGCCGGCGGAACGCCGGACTTCCGATTCTTCATCGTCGATAACAGCGGCACCTTGGACATTAGCAATGTGACGCTCAGTCACGGATCAACTCCGGCAGCTTCGGGCACGCCCAACCATGGTGGCGCCGCCATTCTCAACCGGAACGTGTTGAACGTGAGCGGGGTCACCTTCCTCGACAACAACTCCCAGGCCTCGACGGGTGGCGGAGCCATCGACAACCACGACACGGGCGTCTTGACGGTGACCAACAGCACCTTCAGCGGCAACATCGCGCTGCAGGGCGGGGCCATCGAGGACGAGGCAACGCTATGCCACACCACCACTCCGGATTGCGGGAGGGCCATCGTCACCAACAGCACGTTCACAAACAACTCGACCACGTCATTCGGGGGTGGTGGTTTCGAGAGCCAGCTCGACGCGGCGTCCCCGGCGGTATGCGTAGATCAGACAACCTTCCCGCGAGCATCCTGCCAGCAGGCAGGGGGCGCCCACGATACCCTCACTGGAAATACCTTCAGCGGAAACACTGCAACCACTGAGGGCGGGGGCATTGCGAACTTCGGGACCATGACCGTCAGTAACAGCACCCTCTATAACAACATACCTTCAACGACCCGGCCCAGCCAGGACCGGCCATTACCACTGTGCAGATGAGCATCGTGAACGCCGGTGTTACGGGCGCGAACTGCAGCCCCACCCCCAGCACCATAACCGACGGCGGATACAACCTGGACAGCGGCACCTCGTGCGGCTTCTCCACCTCGAATCACTCGCTCAACAGCTCCGATCCAATGCTGGGGCCTCTGGCGTCGAACGGCGGACCCACTCAGACAATGGCGCTGATGTCGGGCAGCCCCGCCATCAACGTGATTCCTACGAGTTTCGCTGGATGCAATGGCAGCACCGACCAGCGCGGTGTAAGCCGACCCCAGGGTGCGGGTTGTGACATCGGTGCCTTCGAGACAGACAATGGCACGACGCCTGACTCGACCCCGCCATCCGTGCCGACGCACCTCATGGCGTCCACGACAAACAAGCCCTCGGTGGTCCTGACGTGGTCAGCGTCGACGGACAACGTCGCTGTGACCGGGTACACCATCTACCGCGACGCCGCGCAGATCGCAACGGTTGGCGGAAGCACGCTGACCTATGAGGACACGACGGTTGCGCCGCTGACGACCTACACGTACACCGTGGACGCGTTCGACGCGGCCGGCAACCACTCCGCTCAGTCGGCATCCGTCAACGCCCAGGTCGGCGACACCATCGCCCCTTCAGTCCCCGCGGGCCTGACGGCGACGGCGGGCGCGACCATCCAGCAGGTGAGCCTGAGCTGGAGCGCCTCGACCGACAACGTTGGTGTGACCGGCTACACCATCTACCGCGACGGCACCCAGCTTGGGACCGTGAGCGGCTCGACTCTGAGCTTCCTGGACAACACGGTCGCCGGTCTGACCAGCTACAGCTACACGGTCGATGCGTTCGACGCGGCGGGCAATCACTCCGCGCAATCCGCAGCCGCGGCCGTGACCACACCCCAGATCAGCTACCTCAACTGGTTCGACCTGGCGAGCGCCGGCATGTACAACGACAACGTCCACCTGCTCAACGCCGGCGCCGGCGCGGCCAGCGTGACGGTGAGCATCGCGGGCACAAGCCCAATCAGCGTCAGCGTGCCTGCCGGAACCGAGACCTACGTGACCTTCGGCCATGGCAAGATCGGCGGTCCGGTGATCGTGACCTCGGACAAGGCGATCCGGGCCTCTCAGCGGGTGCAGTACTTCTCGACGTTCAACGAGGTCTGGGCGCAGACCGTGAACCAAGCGGCAACGACGAGCTACATCACCTGGTACGACAAGGCGTCACCGGAATCAGTCCGCGACCGTCGCTCCGGGGGCCGGTACATACGTGACCTTCCCGGCCGGCACCATCGGCGGCCCGGTGACAGTCACCTCCGACCAACCGATCCTCGCCTCGCAGCGCGTGCAGTTCTACTCGTCCTTCAACGAGGTGTGGTCGCAGGGCGCTGGCCAGGCGGCCACGACGAGCTATCTGAACTGGTACGACAAGGCGTCACCAGGGATGAACAACGACAACATCCACCTGATGAACCCGGGTGGCACCACCGCGACCGTGACCGTCACTCTGGCGGGCGCCACCACGCAGATGGTGGACGTTGGCGCCGGCGCCGGCGCGTATGTCACCTTCCCGAAGGGCTCCATCGGCGGGCCCGTGGTGGTGAGCTCGACCCAGCCGGTGCTCGCCTCGCAGCGCGTGCAGTACTACTCGACGTTCAACGAGGTCTGGGCGGAGAGCGCCGCTCAGGCGACGACAACCAGCTACGTCAACTGGTTCGACAAAGCGTCAGCCGGTATGAACAACGACAACATTCACCTGCTCAACCCGGGTGGAGTGAGCGCCTCGGTGACGGTCAGCTTGCCCGGAGCCACTCCACTGACGGCGACCGTCGCCGCCGGCGGAGAGGCGTATGTCAGCTTCCCGGTCGGCACCATCGGAGGCCCCGTGACGATTACCTCGGATCAGCCGATTCTGGCCTCCCAGCGGGTGCAGTACTTCTCGTCCTTCAACGAGATCTGGTCGTCGTAGGCGAGCGTCTCAGGCTCGCCTACATAATCTCGAGCTTGGTTCGGAGCGGGTCGGTTTGATGGCGTTGCGCAACGCCGGCGAATCGACCCGCCACCTCCGGCGCATGGCCCGCGCCGTTTTGCCGATCCTATGCGTCGCCGCATTGACGCAGACGATTCTCTTTACCCGCAGTCAATCTGTTGCGGCGGGCGGCTCTCCGGTGACGGTGGGCACGTCATCCTCCCCGATGGCCTACCAGCATCCGGCGCAGGACAAGGTGGCCTACCTTCACGACGGGTCTTTGCTTGTCGCGTTCTTCAACGGCTCGCATGGCGTGGTCGATCGGGTCACCAACCCGTCGACAAGTCCCGTGACGTCGCTCGTTCAGACCATCGGG
>VBEF01000125.1 GCA_005881275.1 Chloroflexota bacterium | reverse complement strand
GTGGGACGATACGGCTGGCTCGAACTCCGACAACGTCTTCATGAACTGGACCACCGACAAAACAGGGCAGTCGGGCTGGCTGTCGAGCGCGATTCAGATGACGACGACCAACCAGAACCCTACACAGGTGAACATCCGGCACTCGGCCAAGCTCGGCGCGACGATCGCCGTCTACGGGACGCACTGCCAGATCTTCTATCGCACCTTGGTGGATTCCAAAGCTGATCCCTCGCTCGGCAGCTGGACGAGCGAGGCGCTGGTCGATTCAGGTAATGACGACTGCGAGGGCAACTTCGGGGGTC
>VBEF01000053.1:20183-25284 GCA_005881275.1 Chloroflexota bacterium | reverse complement strand
GACCAGCGTGTATCGGTAGAGCTCAGCGCCAGTCGGCCAGACGACCTTGCGCAGCTCGTCGTAAACCTCGCGCAGGAACTGGCCGATACCCGGCTGCCGGGCTGCCGGCTCGTCGCGCTTGCGTGCCGTGACAGCCACTACTTGGTCTCCTTGTGGGGGGTGTGCTTGTGGCACCACCTGCAGTACTTGCTGAGCTCGATCCGGTCGGGATCGTTCTTCTTGTTCTTCAAGGTGGTGTAGTTGCGCCTTTTGCAGACGCCACAGGCCAGGGTGATGATGTCTTCCATAGTTGTCTCTTTGGTGGGGAGAAAGAAAAAAGCCTAGGTTTCCTAGGCGCTGTCAATAGTAGCAGAGGATCTCGCGGGCCCGGCCCAAATTGCTCGGTGCCTTGCGTACCGGGCCATATGATTCGGTCGATGCCGGCCCACGTGATTGCTGTCCTGCACGGCGACCAGACGGGCGAAGAGCTTCTTCGTGAGGCCCTGCGCCTGCTCGACCCGGGCGTGCTCGGCGTCAAGGTCGAGACCCGCGATTTCGACCTGTCGCTCGAGGAGCGCCGCCGCACCCGAAACCAATGTGTCCTGGACGCCGCCTCTGCCCTCCGCGAGCTCGGCTTCGGCATCAAGGCGGCGACGATCACGCCCGAGGGCTCTGGCGACGTGGGCAGCCCGAACGCCATCCTCCGCAAGCAGGTCGACGGCCGGGTCATCGTGCGGACCGGCCGCCGGATCCCGGGCGTCCGCCCGCTCGCGGGAGTGCATGCCCCCATCTCCGTGATCCGGATGGCGGTCGACGACGCGTACGGAGCGAGGGAATGGCGTGAAGGACACGACCTCGAGGAGTGGGCCTACCGAACCGAGAAGATCAGCCGCCGGACGTGCCGGATCGTGGCCGACTACGCGTTCCGCCATGCCCGCCGCATCGAGGCCAAGGTCTTCGGCGGCCCGAAGTTTACGGTGAGCCCCGTTTACGAGGGAATGTTCAAGGAAGAGCTGGACGCCGCCGCGGCGCGTCAGCCCGACGTTCGCTACGAGCCGCATCTGATCGACGCCATGCTCGCGTTCGACGACTCCGGCGCCGTCACGGTGGCCATGACCGAGGCGCCCCATGGCACCGCCCCGGCGCTCGAGGGCAAGAACGTGGCCAACCCGATGGCGATGATCATGGCCGTCGCGTCGCTTCTCGGTTACATGCAAGGCGAGGACGCGCGGCGGGCCTCGCGCGCGATCTACGAGGCTGCGCTCGAGGCGGTTTCGGACGGTGTTCGGACCGCAGATCTCGGCGGCCACACCTCGACCGGCGACTTCTCCAACGAGGTGGTTCGGCGCGTGAAAACCAAAGTCGACGTGTGGAGCGCCCTCGCTGACATCGAGCGTTGAGATACCTGGCGCTCGGCGACTCCTACACCATCGGAACCGGCGCCTCAGACGGTTCGCGCAGCTGGCCTTCCATCATCGCGGCGCGAATGGGCGTTGAGCTGACCAACCCCGCGGTCAATGGCTTCACAACCCTCGATCTCATCCGGCACGAGCTGCCTTACCTCGAGCGCTCGAGGCCCGATTTCGTGTCGATCCTCATCGGCGTCAACGACCTGGTCCAGGGACGTACGCCTGACCAGTACCGCGAGTCGTTGAAGGTGATCTACGACCGCATCAGCGCATTGAATCTGATGCCAGGCAGCGTCGCGGCGGTCTCGATCCCGACGTGGTCGTACGTTCCGGCGGCCGCCGAATTCGGCGGCGCCAAGCGCGTCGAGAAGCTGACCGCCCTCTTCAACGGTGTGGCCCAACGCGAAGCTTCGGCGCGCAACTTCGTCTGGGTGGACATCGGTCCCGCGAGCAGGTCGGGCATCGGGAGCGAAGGCTGGATCGCGTCGGACCAGCTTCACCCCGGCGACGTGCAGTATTCGGTCTGGGCCGACACCATCTGGGCGGCGGTCCGCGAGGGCTGGGTTAGACCGTGATTCTCTTGAACGACTCGGCGTACTGGTAGCCGCCCCGCTTGCCAACATCGCGGTGGCGCTTGCGCATGAACTTCTCGAAGTCCCACTCCCGCCCCGGCTTCGACACCTGGCTCTTGTGCTTGCGCAGCGCCTCGATCTTGCGGTCCAGGGTCGGGGTGATGTCGACCAGATAGTCGCCGTGGGTCCAGAAGGGAATCCAGACCTCTTTGACCTCGTGCGGCTCGAACCCTTGCTTGAGCAAGGAGCGGAACGCGCGCGGGTTGCGCGAGTCGGGGTAGACGGCGGCCATCGTGGCTTCGCCGACGGCAAGGTGGTCCGGATGCGAACCCCCCATCGGCGCGTCGAGTACCCGTCCGGGAATGTGCGTGATGACGAGGTCCGGCTTGTACTTGCGGATCATGCGCACGATGTCCCGGCGCAGGTTGAGGTCAGGCGACAGGTGGCCGTCCTTGTAACCGAGGAACTCGACCCGCTTGACGCCGAGCACCCTCGCCGCCGCACGCTGCTCCCTCGCCCGGATGGCGACCAGCTCGGCGTCCTTTTGCTTCGGGTCCTCGCCGCCTTGCCTTCCGTCGGTGACGATGACGTAGGTCACATCGGCGCCGCTGTCCGCCAGCCGTGCGATCGAGCCTCCCGCTCCAAAGTCCGGATCGTCGGGATGCGCGGACACGACCATCACGCGCTGAAACTTCGGAAGCCGGCCGTTGCTGCGGGACGTCGCCACTCCGAAGAAGGTTAGAAGCTGGGAGGCTCGGGGCGCAAACAGCTCGGCGGACCCGAGCCCCTAGCGCTTCGACTTTGCAGGCGCGTTGAGCGAGGCGAGCGGGATGGCGGTTTGGATCGGCTTCCAGAGCGACTCGAGCTGCTCGGCGGTCAGCCGGCTGCGCGCCCCGATGACGCGGCCGCCGAACGCCGCGGTCTTCACCGCGGCCCATCCCCCGCTCCCGGCCAGACGCATGGGCACGGTCACGACGGCGGCCAGCGCCGCGGCTTCCTCGCCCGGTCGCGCAATGCCGTGGGCGATGGCGCCCGAAAGGACGCTGGACAACGCGTCATCGACCTGCCACGGCCTTGCCAGAGCGGCGCACTGCGCGGCCCCGAGCCGGCCCACCGCTGTCACGTAGCGGGAGACCAGCGCGCCCAGCGAGCGCGGGTTCGTCACTGGGATCGCCGAGGCGAAGGGCGCGTAGGAGGCCGCGAACTTGATCGGTGTGAGGTGGTGGCGATGGACGAGGGCGGACACCGCGTGCCATGCGGCGACGGCCTCATCGTCGGAACGCCCGCCGAAGAAATCGATCAGCGCAGTGCCTGCGTTCACGAGCGGCGCCACCGCCTCCTCGTTCGCGTCAGGCGCCGCGGCGGCAACGCGTAGCCAGTCCCCTCTGTCGAGGGATGCGACGCGATTGGTGAAGCCGCCACCGTTCAGCTGCTCGAAATCGATGACCGGCTCGAACGGCGCCAGCATCTGGCGAACCTGGTCGTCGTTGACCTTGCCATGAGACTCGACGGCGACGCCGGCGCGCTCGACGGCGGCGAAGACCCGGCATCGCGAATACGTGTCGAGCTCCCGCGTGCCTTCGAGCGTGGCCAGGATCGACCGGACAACGCCCGCGGGCTCCGCGGTCCCTTCTCGCGTAACGCTTGCCACGAGCTTGCGGCGGTCGAGGACGCGCAGCCACTGGATCGGACTCAGCTCGGCCGCGCCCTTGATGAAAGCGGCAACCTCGGCGTGGTTCGGTCCATATGCCGCCGCCACGCGCGCAGCGGGCGGCACCACCCGGGCGCGAGCGGGCCGGGTGATCGTCTTGATCGCGTTGTTGACCGCGCTGCGCACCCGCTCAGCGGCCGGCACGGTCTCCACCTCGCTAAGCGAAACCCACGGCACGACCTCTTCGAGCGGCGCCCACAGAACAGTGATCTCGGCCGAGCTGAGCTCGCCCAGCGCGCCGAGGACACGGCCGCCGTGCACTACGGTCCGCACGGCCGACCATCCTTCGTCTCCAGTCGCCTGGTTGGGGATCACCGCCAGCGCCGCCAACGCGACCGTCTCCTCGCTCTTGACGTGCCGGTTCTTCGCGACCGCCTGGAGCAGCGCACGGGACACGCCAGGCTCGATCCGCCAGGACCTGGCCAGAATCGCGAGCTGCTCCTTCGTGAGGCCTGGCAGCGTTGCGATGAAGCGGCGCGTCCTGGGGTCGAGCACGTCCGAGCCCGCCAGCGGAATGAAACCGGAAAACGGCGCGTAGTGGACCGCGAACTTCAACGCGGGCAGCTGCGACCGCATCACCAGGGCCGTCATCGCCTGCCACGCCGCGATTTGCTTTTCCTCGTTGCGCTTGACCAGAGTGTCGAACAGGACCTCACCGGCCCGAGCAATTGGCTCGGAGATTCGCCGCTCACTGCTCCGGATCGCGGCCTGGATGGACCGCGTGGAGTCGGCGGGGCCCGCTCCCTCCTTGCTGACCGAAGCGACAAGGCGGCGGATGGCCAGGACCTGGCGCCACTGCCATGGGGTCAGCTGGGAGGTGGCGGCGATGAACGCCTCAACTTCGGCCGTGTGGGGTCCAAACCGGTGCGACGCATCGTCGTTGGCTCTCTGGATGCGGCCGAGCAAACCTTGGGAGGCGGGCGCCACGCCCCTATTCTCATGGGTAGGCCGGTGGCCTTAACCCGCCTAAACCGTCTCCACCTTGAGCAGGTTGGTCTGCCCGGGCCGGCCGACCGGGACTCCCGCCACGACCACCACCCGATCGCCGGCTCTGACCATGCCGCTGGCCAGGGCCGCCTCGGTGGCGTTGGCGATCATCTGGTCTGTGTCCCTCCCTGGGCTGACGAGGAGGGGGACCACCCCCGAGTACAGGGCTGTCCGGCGCAGAACCTCGGGATGGGGGCTGGCGGCGACGATCGGCATCGGGGGCCGCGCCTTGCTGCAGCGCAGCGCGGTGGTACCGGACTCGGTGAAGGCGATGATCACCTTGGCGTGGATCTCAGCGGCGGTGGCCGCCGCCGCGTGGGCGATCGCGCTGCCCACCTCGCCCGGCTCACGCCAGATCTGGCGGGCCCGTTCGTAGGAGGGGTGCTTCTGGGCGGCAAGGCAGATGCGGGCCATCGCGCGCACGGCCTCGACGGGATGCGCAC
>VBEF01000053.1:0-19968 GCA_005881275.1 Chloroflexota bacterium | reverse complement strand
ATGACTGCTGATGTGCTCCTGGCAGGCCAGGATATCTTCGGGCCGCCGGACGAACGAAAGGGCGAGGTAGTCGACGTCGAGCTCCATCGCAAGGCGCAGGTCCTCGAGGTCCTTGTCGGTCAGCGCGGGCAGCGCCAGCGGGCGACCGGGAACGCTGACGCCTTTCCTCTCCCCGAGGAGGCCGCCGCGCACCACTGAAGCCTCGGCTCGGCCGTCCTCGACGGCGCGCACGGCCAGCTCGATCCTGCCATCGTCGAGCAGCACCCGATCGCCGGGCCGGAGCGCGTGCACGAGCTCGACATGACTCACCTCGATCTGGTTGGGTTCACGGCGCTGTCCGCCGACCAGTTCAATCGTCCGGCCGCGCACGAGCTTCTGAAAGGTGCCTTCGACCGTCCCGGTCCGGATCTTTGGACCCTGGAGGTCGCCGAGGAGGGCGACTGGCCGGCCCACCGCCTCCGACGCCTCCCGCACGTTCGCCGCCGCCTCGCGATGCGTGTCCGGATCGCCGTGCGAGAAGTTCAGCCGGGCGACGTCCATGCCCGACTGGATCATGGAGCGCATCACCTGCGGAGAGATACTCGACGGCCCGATCGTGCACACGATCCGAGTGCGCCGGACCTGGCTCATTGGTACTTTCTGACGCGGCGGGTCATCTCTTGCTCAGCCTCTTCGACTCGGCGCTCGAGCTCGAGCGCGCTGATCACCGCACCGCCCATTCCTCGCACGAGATCGCGTTGGAAACGATCAGATGTGGCGACGGTGATGATGTCGCGAGACTGGCTCGCGTCGTACGCGAGGCGTTCGATGACGTGGTCGGCGGAATGGCCCTTGCGGGTGTAGATCACCTGCACGCCCTCGACTGTCTCAGTGGAGTTGGCGACAGACGCGGAATGGTGAGCATCGAAGACGACCGTCACTGCTTCGCCGCTGATGAAGCCGAGCACGGACAGGCGCTGAATGAGCTCGTCGCGTGCGGCTTCCAACGATGCGGTGGCCACAAGCCTCTTCAACGAGGTCCAGGCGTGGATCACGTTGTAGCCGTCAACGATCAGCCGGTCCACGCCGATCAGACAAACCGCATGTTGAGCTGGCCGACGAAGATGAGCGACTGGTCGATGCCCGCAAGCGCGGTCAGCTGCAGCACGGCGCCGAAGAACGCGCTTCTCACCGGCGCGACGAACCACAACAGCGCAAACACACCGTAGATCGCAAGCATGCTGAACCGCAGCGCCGCGACCTGAATCGAGTACGGAAGCCAGGGCCGGATGATCCCGAATCCATCCAGCCCCGGGATCGGCAGCAGGTTCAGCACAACCGCCAGCGCCATGAAGAATCCGAGCAGGGCGAGCGCGCCGAAGAAGGTGATGTTGTCAGGGGTGATCCAGGACCGTTGAGGCGCGACGGTGAAGACAGCGGCTATCGCCAGTCCGCACAGCAGCGTCCCCACGGGACCCGCGATGGACACCGCCGAGCTCCACGCCCGGCTGCGCAGCTCGGAATGGTTGATGTAGACCGCGCCGCCGGGGAGAGCGATGCCGCCAAGCAGCAAGAAGACGACCGGAAGCACGAGGCTCATCGTCACATTCGCGTACCGGAGCGGGTTGAGCGTCAGGTATCCCGCGCCGGCCACTGACCGATCGCCGCCGAGATACGCGACGAAAGCGTGGCCGAACTCGTGGATGCAGAGCGAGGTGATCCAACCGCCCACGACGAACAGGATCGTCAGGAGGGCGACATACCTGGGCAGGAGGTTCGTCCACAGCAGCGCGCCCGATGCGGCGGTCGCGCCCACGATGACGACGAACACCGGGCTGATTCCGAGCACGCCTCGCAAGGAAGGCCACGGCCGCTTACGCAGCGCGGTGTCGGGACGCGTGGGATCGCGATAGTTGGGAACGCCGGCCCTGCTGCCGGTCTGGAGATGCCGCCGAACGTCGTACAGCGTGAGCCCCGCTTGCTGAAGCGGACCGGACGTCGAAGGCGAGTCGCTGTAAAGCATCGCGAGCAGCAGGTGGATGGAGTCGACCTGGTAGTGACCTAGCACCTGGGCCTCGCGGTTGGCGTTGACCAGGAGCTGGCGCAGGGATGGCGAGCTTGCGTCCGCGCCGTTCGCCTGGATCAGCGGCGCGATCGACTTCGGGTCGTACCCAAGCGCGCGGATCTCTGTATCCGCCAGGTTGCCGGGCAGCTGCAGGGTGGCGTTGAACACATCCGCGGGCGCGACATGCGCATCGCCGCGGGCCGTTGCAACCTTCGCGGCCCGCTCCAGGATCTCGCGCGCGTCGCGCGTCAGCACGATGTCCGCGGAGGCGCGTTCCAGCTCCGAGGCGGCGTCAACCATCGCACCAGTCTAAGAGGGGTTTTTGGGGGAGGCCCTCTGGCGCATGACCTCGTACAGGACGGCCGCCGCGGCCGCCGACGCGTTGAAGCTCGCG
Source organism: Chloroflexota bacterium (assembly GCA_005881275.1). Taxonomy (GTDB): domain Bacteria; phylum Chloroflexota; class Dormibacteria; order Dormibacterales; family Dormibacteraceae; genus 40CM-4-65-16. Next base: position 17,530 of record VBEF01000053.1, on the reverse strand, counting down.
ATGTGGCCCGCGACGGGCAGCCTGACTCGTGCATCGCATCTCTCTTTGACGAGGCGGTGAACGCCCGACCCCTCGCCGCCGACGACCACGCACACGCGCTGCGTGAAGTCGAACTCCCACGCCGCCAGGTCGCCGCGCGGGTCGAGCGCAACGCACCAGATGCCGTCCCGCTTCACCTCCGCGATCGCCGACGGAAGACCGGAGACCCGAGCGATCTGCATCAGCTCAGCCGCGCCGGAGCTCGCCTTGACGGAGGCGGGCGACAGCGGGGCGCTGCGGTGCTCGGGGATGATGGCGCCCCCCGCGCCCGCGACCTCGGCGCTGCGCAGGATCGCGCCCAGGTTCTGCGGATCCATGATCGAGTCAAGCCCGACGAGGAGTGAAGGGTTCGTTTCGAGCAGCTGCTTCAACGTCCACTCGCGCCTCGGTTTCAGCTCGGCCGCAACGCCCTGGTTGACGCCCGGCGCCATCGCATCGAGCTTGGCCGGCGGCACGACATCTACGCGTGCGAGCTTCGCGAGCTCCTCGAGGCGCGGATCATGGCCGAGGCCCGCCGCCTGGTAGACCTTGATCACGCGTCCCGCACGCGCAGCCTCGAGGACTGCGTTCCGTCCGTAGATGAGCGGTCCCAAACTATCCTGAGGGCATGGTTGCAGACTTCATGGCCCAGGCGAGGCAGCTGCTCGCGGACGGAGTCAACGCAAAGAGCCTGGATGCCATCGGCCACCTGCTCGCCGAGGTCTCCCGTGAGCCCGATTTCATTCCGCACACCGAGATGAAGACACTGCATGGCGGTGGCGCCACCTCAGCTGTGCTGCAAACCGATCCCGATGGCCTGACCCTCATGCTTGGCCTGTTCTCGCCGAAGGCAGAGACTCCGGTGCACGACCACAACTCGTGGGGGGTCGCATGCGTGGTCCGGGGAAAGGACCTCTACCGCCACTGGCACCGCGACGGTGAAGGCCGGTTGAGGGTTCTCTACGAAAAGGAGCTCGAGCCAGGCTCGTTTGTGACGTGGCTCGATCCGCCGCACGATATCCACAGCCAGCAGGGCATCGGCGAAGAGGCATGGGAGCTGGTTCTGTTTGGCAAGAACACGATGACGATCCCGCGCAACTACTACAACCCCGAGACAGGGGAGGTCAGGACGGCTCTGCCCTAGCCTCAGGTCACCCGGGAGATCCGTCTCCAACGGACGCCATCTCTCGAGTCTTCGAGCGCGATGCCTCGGCTCTTCAGGTCATCCCGGATCCTGTCCGCGCGGGCAAAGTCGCGTGAGCGCCGCGCCTCCTCGCGCTCCGCGATCAACCGCTCAACCTCTGCGGCGAGGCCGGGCTCCTCCGCCCGGATCACATCGAGGTGTGCGTCCATGTCGTCGATGAGCGCGAGCAGGGCGACCTTGTTGAGCGCACCGACGCGGCCGGCGTCCAGTGCTGCGTTGGCCTCGCGGATGTGGTCGAAGGCAAGTCCGATCCCTTGTGGCAGATTCAGGTCGTCGTCCAGGGCTTCCCGATACGCAGCACGGACCTCGGCCGTCCTCTTCGCAAGCTCGCCGTCGTCTGTTTCCGCCGCGGGAGTCCGCTTCACCCGGTCCGCGAACTCACGCAGGCGCCGCACCTGCTCCGCCGCGGCGTGAAGCGCTTCAGTGCTGAGCCGGACGCGCGAGCGGTAGTGCGCGTTGGCGATCAGAAAGAAACGGACCGCGAGTGGATCATGCCCCGCCGCGACCAGGTCGCGCAGCGTGGTGAATCCGCCCGCGCTCTTCGACATCTTCTCCCCCGTCGCGTCGGCCAGGAACTCGGAATGCAGCCAGACGCGCGCGAAGGTCTTGTGGTTGGCAGCTTCGGACTGCGCGATCTCGTTCTCGTGATGCGGGAACATGAGATCCACGCCCCCCGAGTGGATGTCCAGCGTGTCGCCGAGGTAGCGCTTGCTCATCGCGGAGCACTCGATGTGCCACCCAGGGCGCCCGCGCCCGAAAGGAGCGTCCCATGCCGCCCCGAGCTTTTCGTCCTCCGGATGCGCCTTCTTCCACAATGCGAAATCGCTCACCGACTCCTTGTCGTACTTGTCGGCGGCGACCCTCGCGCCGGCCTTCAGCCCGGCGCGGTCGAGGTGAGACAGGGCGCCGTACTTCGGGAAGCTGGCGATCCGGAAGTACACATCACCGTCGGCGACGTATGCGTTTTCGTGCTTGATGAGAGTCGAGATCATGTCGACCATCTCGGGGATGTGCTCCGTGGCGCGTGGGTAGTGCTCGGCCCGCTCGGCCCTGAGCGAAGCCATGTTCTCGAAAAAGGCCGCCTCGTACGGTTTGACGTATTCCGCGATCGTCGTGCCCGCGTGCATCGCCTGGTCCAGGATCCGGTCGTCGATGTCGGTGAGGTTCATCACGTGCGTGGTTCGGTACCCCGCGACGTTCAGGTGCCGTCGCACGAGGTCGTAAAAGAGGAACGCCCGCAGGTTGCCAACGTGCGCGAAGTTCCACACCGTCGGACCGCACGTGTACATGCGCACGTGGCCTTCTTCAAGTGGAGCGAAGACTTCCTTCGCCCCTGTCAACGTGTTGTGGAGGCGCAGCGTCACGCCGATTAGTCTCGCGTAAACGGCTCGCGCTCGATTGAGATCCGCAGGACCCTCAGGGCCCGTTCGGGGTCCCCATCGGGGTCATGTGGCGACAGCAGGACCCTCACCGACGAGGACAGGTCGTCGAGGCGCCACCGCAGCCGGTAGAGCTCACACAGTTGTGGCTCGCCGCCGCCGACCAGCCACAGGTCGCGCTCGCGAGGCGCAAGTCCAACGGTGTCCCAGTCCACCAACGCGAAATGGGTCCCGGAGCGAACGATGTTGCCGCTGTGCGGCTCGCCATGCGTGATGACGACATCGACATTGTCTGCTGACGAGATTCTGACAAGCTCATCGAACCTCTCCAGCCAACCCCGGATCGCTGCTGCGTTGGCTGCGAGGAGCGGTCGCGCAGCCCGGGAGTACTGATCGTCCTCCCATGCGGTGTTCACGCTGTCCAGGGCGAGTTCCAGCTCGCGGCGAAACGGCACCTCAGCCGGCACTGATCTCGGGAGGGACGCAACTGCCTTTGGCGCAGCGTGCAAACGCACGAGCATGTCCTTGAGGGCAACACGCTCTTCGGCTGTCAGTGCGTTGCCGAATGCGCGGGGTTCGCCGAGGTATGGATACACCGCAAGGGCGTAGCGTCGACCGATTCTGCTCAGCACATTTCCGTCGCGGCCTTCGATTGGTGCGACCACGAACTCCATTCCGCTTTGCCTGAGCGCGCGCGCCGTCTCCAGAGCGGAACGCAATCGTGCGTAGACCGTGTCCGCGTCGGCGCCGAGAAACGGCTTGCGATCGAGATCGTCGACTGTGACGAAGAGCGGTGGGCGCTTGGGGGTTGATGCGCGCCAGTGATAGCTGCCGGCACCCACTGGAAGGAACTCGACGTCAACGTGACCCGATCTCCAGTGACGCGCGACCGCTTCGCTCACCGCGCTGTCAGCGAGATCGGACGGTCGTGCCCTCAAACCCCTTCGATTGTGGCGACTGCCTGCGCCGCGATGCCCGCATTGTGGCCCAACGCCCCAAGACCTTCTGGCGATTTGCCCTTGATGTTCACCTGGTCGGTGCCCACCCGTTCGGCGAGCCTGGACTTCATAGCCGCGATGTGCGGGTTCAGGCGCGGCTCCTGCGCGATCACGGTGCAGTCCACGTTGACGACTCGATAGCCGGCCCCACGGACCGCCTCCATCGCGCTCGAAAGCATGTCGAGGCTCGAGGCGTCCTTGAAGACCGGGTCGGTCGCGGGAAAGAGCATGCCTATGTCGCCCAGGCCCGCCGCGCCCAGCACCGCGTCGATCACCGCGTGCGTGAGCACGTCGGCGTCCGAGTGTCCGTCCAGGCCTGTGGGATGCTCGATGCGCACGCCGCCGAGGACGAGCTCGCGACCCGCCCGCAGCGGATGCACGTCGTAGCCGATGCCGACCCTCACCGCGTGACGGTCTCGTGCTCCCGGATCAGAGCCTCCACCACCTCGAGGTCTTCCGGCGTCGTGAGCTTGATGTTGGCCGGCTCGCCCGGGACGACCGTCACAAGATGCCCTGTCGCGGCGACCAGCTGCGCGTCGTCGTCACCCACGAGGCCGGCGTCCGCCGCTTCGCGATGCGCCCGAGCGAGCAGCTCGTACGAAAACCCCTGCGGCGTCTGCGCAAGCACGATGAGCGAGCGGTCGAGGCTCTCGACAAGGCGGTTGCCTTCGACCCGCTTGACGGCGTCGCGCGGAGATATGGCCGGGAACGCCGCTCCCGACTCCATCGCGGCCGCGAGCACGCGGCGGACGAGGGTTGCCGTGGCAAGCGGACGCGCGGCGTCGTGGACGAGAACGAAGTCGCAATCGCCCAGGGCAGCCAGACCCATCCGGACTGATTCCTGGCGGCTCTCGCCACCTGCTTTGACGACGACGGCTTTGCGCGGATGCAGCGACTCCACCTCACGCTCCGCAATCTCGAGCCGGCTCGGCGGCCCTACGACGACGATCCTGTCGACCTCGTCCAACGCAAGGAACAGCTCGAGCACCCGGGCCAGCGTGGTGCGCCCGTTCAGCCTGACGAGCGCCTTGCTGCCGCGGCCCAACCGGGAACCTGTGCCAGCGGCGGCCACGATCGCGCCCACAGTTGCCATGCCGCGCTAGACCTCCTCGCGGGCTTTGACCCGGCCTGGCTGACGCCGCGTCTCGGTTCCCGCCGGCTCGGCGAAGATCATGCGCCCCGCTGACGTCTGAATCACCGATGTGACCACCGCTGTAATGGTCTGGTTGAGCAGGCGGCGTCCGTTCTGGATCACAACCATGGTGCCGTCGTCGAGGCTGCCCACGCCCTGACCCGGCTCCTTGCCTTCCCTTGCCACCGTGACGACGATCTCCTCACCCGGAATAGCGACCGGGCGCATCGCCTGAGCGAGCTCGTTCAGATTCAGCACCGCGACGCCTTCGAGCCGGGCGATGCGGTTGAGGTTGAAATCGTTGGTCATGATCGCCCAGCCTTTTCGCTTGGCCGTGCGCACCAGGTGAGCGTCGATCTCACCGGTCGCGGGGTCATCGTCCTCGGTCACCTGGAGGTTGATCGAGGGTTCCTTCTGCATATCGGTCAAGACGTCCAGTCCGCGGCGGCCTCGCCGCCTGCGCGTCACGTCGGCCGAGTCGGCCACCATCTGGAGCTCACGCAGAACAGAGCTGAGGATGACGAGAGGCATGTCGAGGAATCCCGTCTTGGCGATGTCGAGGATGCGCCCGTCGATGATCACAGACGTGTCGACCAGGACCGCGGGCAGGCGATGGGTGTCGACCTCGTCCTTTCCGCCTCCAAAAAACAACGCCGCCAGCTCAGCGCGGCGGGTCAGACCCAACGACGCGCCCTGGGCGGCGAGAAGCAGCGCCAGCACGAACGACAGCGCCACGCCGTACGGAAGGTCGCGCACGAAGACGCCTATCAGCGCCGCGACGACCAAACCCACGATGATGCCCAGCAGTCCACTCAGCAGGTCCGGCAGCGGAGTGCTCGTCAGCCGGAAGTTGATCTTCCGCCACCCGCCAAGCAGGTAAGGCGTGCCCAGGTAGGCAAAGATCAAACCTTCCAGGGTCGTCAGCCCGATGATCGCCCAGCCCGGGCGCGCGTTGCCCCGGACCATGAAATAACCGAGCAGAAAACCACCGACCACTCCGAGCACCACCCCGAGCCATCGGGCCAGCAACTCGGAACGCTTCACGGGTTACCTCCTCAAGAGACCGAGAGCCCGGCCTCCTGTATGAATGCACCGGACTTGATGGGTGAAGAAAACGCCGCGGAGACTGCCTCCGCCAGGTTCCGGACCTCGACCACGTCGAGACCGGAAGGCCGGCCGGCTTTAGCCCCGGCCGGAATCAAAGCGCGCGTCAGGCCGTGACGCGCCGCCTCTTGCAGGCGACGCTCGAGGTGGCCCACGCGACGCACCTCGCCTGACAATCCCAGCTCTCCGATCACGATCAGGCCGTCCGGTATTGGCCTGTTGCTCTCGTTGCTGACGATCGACAGGGCGAGACCGAGGTCGGCGGCCGGCTCCGTGATCCGGATGCCTCCCGCCACGCTGACGAAGACGTCCGACTGTCCGAACGATCTGTTGAGACGTTTTTCAAGCACCGCCAGGATCATGTGGAGGCGGTTGATGTCGATGCCGTTTGCGATGCGGCGAACCATCGTGTTCTGGCTTTTGTTGACCAGGCTCTGAACCTCGACCAGGAGCGGGCGGGTGCCTTCCAGCGCCGCCACGATCACGCTGCCCGGGGCGGCCGGCGCGGCGCTCGCTAGGATGGCGGCCGACGGGTCTGATACCTCTTCCAGGCCGGCCTCGCCCATGGCGAAGACGCCTATCTCTTCGGACGATCCGAAGCGGTTCTTGGTCGCCCGCAGGATTCGAAGCTCCTGCCGGCGGTCGCCTTCGAGGTACAGCACGGTGTCAACGATATGCTCCAGGACCCTGGGTCCGGCTATCGAACCCTCTTTCGTCACGTGGCCGACCAGAAATATAGGTACGCCGGTCTCCTTGGCCAGCCGCATGAGGCGGGCCGCCGACTCGCGAACCTGGGTCACGCTGCCGGCGCTACCTTCGAAGCCGGCGTCGGTCACGGTCTGGATCGAGTCGATGATGGCCAGCCGGGGAGCCTCGTTTCGAATTGCATCGCAGATCGCGTCGAGATCGTTTTCGGCCAGGAGGAGGATCGCCGGCTCCAGCGCGCCAAGGCGCTCGGCGCGCATGCGGACCTGGTGGCCTGACTCCTCGCCCGTCACGTACAGGACGTTGCCCGCCTTCGCGATCTGAGCCGCGGCGTGCATGAGCATGGTCGATTTGCCGACGCCAGGCTCGCCACCGACCAGGACAAGGCTGCCGGGAACGATGCCACCGCCCAGCACGCGGTTGAGCTCAGCCCAGGCCAGCGGGGTCCGCGCCGCATCCTCGGTCGGGATCTCGCTGAGCCGGACGACCCGAGCCGCCTCGAGGGGCCTCGACTTCGATTCCTTGGTGGCCTTCCGCACCTGGAACTCCTGCAGCGTGTTCCAGGCCCGGCAGTGCGGGCACTGGCCCGCCCAGCGAAGGCTCTCGCCTCCGCATTCGGTGCAGACAAAGGTGATGGTCGATTTGGGCATAGGCAGACTGTGTACCCATGATCGGGTTTTTACAAGGTCGGCCGTACCGTTTTACTGCTGGGCATCGTTTTATCTCTTGAGCGTCAAGGCGCCGCCCTGACTACCCCCGGGGCGGCGTCCCTATCTGATTCAAGCTGGGGCTTTATTCTCGGGACGTGGACGCTTCGATCTCCATCGATCGCATCCGCGAAGCCTCGAAAGCAATCGACCCCGTCTTCCTCCACTCGCCCCAGTTCGTGTCCGAGTCGCTCAGCGCGCACCTCGGCGTCATCCCCGTCCTGAAGGTCGAAACGATCAACCCCATCCGCTCCTTCAAAGGTCGAGGCACCGACTACCTCCTCCACCACCTCGCAGGCGATCGCGGCGGAATTGTCTGCGCATCCGCTGGGAACTTCGGTCAAGGCATGGCGTACGCCTGCCGCAAGAGGGAAAGACCGCTGACCGTTTTCGCGGCGCTGAGCGCAAATCCGCTCAAGGTGGAGCGCATGCGCGCGCTTGGCGCCACTGTCGAACTGCGCGGCGCCGACTTCGACGAGGCCAAGGAAGCTGCCAAGCGTCATGCGCAAGAGAACGACGAGCTCTACGTCGAGGATGGACTCCTCGGCGCCATCGCCGAAGGCGCCGGCACGATCGCGGTCGAGCTGACCCAAGACCCAGAGCCGCTGGACGCGGTCTTCGTGCCGCTCGGGAACGGGTCGCTCGTCAACGGCATGGGCACGTGGTCGAAGCGGTTCTCGCCGGCCACACGCGTGGTCGCCGTCTGCGCCAAGACCGCGCCCTCGATGGCGCTGTCGTGGAAAGAACGCAAACCGATCGCGGCCTCGAGCGAAACGATCGCGGACGGCATCGCCGTCCGGGTCCCGGTGCCTGAGGCGGTCGGGATCATGGCCGGAACCGTCGATGAGGTGATGCTCGTCAGCGACGAAGACATGCTCGGCGCGATGCGCCTGTTGATCGACCACGCCGGGCTTGTGGTCGAACCGTCCGGCGCCGCGGGCGTCGCCGCGATGGCTCAGGTTGCCGATGAGTGGAGAGGCAAACGTGTTGCGGCAGTGCTGACGGGAGGCAACCTGACCCAGAGCCAGATGCGCGACTGGTTCTTCTAGAGACGCTCCAGGTCGGCCAGGTGGTCGAGCGCCGCCAGCGGACCGTTCTCCGCGAACACGTCGGGGAGCGCGGATTGCAGGTTGGTCTGCACCAGACCAGCCAGCTGCGCCCGCAAGGACGGCGGCAGGTCCGGCCGGCGCCGCGCGTACGAGGTGACGAACCGCCGCAGCTCCGGGTCGAGGCGCCTGAGCTGCATCTCGGCGGGTGTGGCGGGCGCGAATGGTGCCGTCGGCGGAGCGGGACTCGCTGACGTGGAGATGGGATTCGCGGCAGGGGGACGCCCGCCGGGCAGCTGCCACAACATCAAGTAGTCCGAGTCCTTGACCACGATCGTCCCGGCCGCCAGGTCACCAAGACGCTTGCCCTTGCCGTTGACGAACAGCACCACCACCCCTACGCCGTACGCGTAGGGCAGGAAGTCGATCAGTCGCACCACGTTCCGAATACCGGCCTGCACGAAAGTCATCGGCTCTCCCCGATCCCCTACGGCCCGAAGCCGAAAGACTTTCTTGCCCACAGTCTGCCCGGACCAGAACGCTTCGCAGGTCCAGAAATAGCCGAAGACGATGACGAAGGTTCCGACGACCGCGATCAGGTACGCGACTGTGTTCATGCCCGCCGCACCGACGGCGAACGCGGCAAAATACAAACCCGCCAGCACGCCGGTGAGGATCAGCAGGTCGAGGATCTGCGCGATCGCGCGGGTGCCCAGGCCGGCGACCTGGTAATCGAAAGACACTCGCTCCGGCGTGGCGACGACGAGGTCCGTATCGGGGAGCGGCTGGTCCATTGCATTAAGTAACTCACAATCGAGCGATGAGATCTGAGGATTTCATCGCGCTGCGCCGCGACGACTGGAACCGTCTGGAGGATTTGCTCTCACACGCCGGGGCCGGTCACATGAACGCACTCACGCCCGCTCAGGTGTTGACGATGGCCGCGCTTTACAGGCGCGCCACGGCGGACCTCGCCCGCGCCCAACGTGACTGGCCGGGCGAGCCCGTGCATCGCTATCTCAATGGTTTGGTGGCGCGCGGCCACGGCATCGTGTACCGCCGGGGGGGCGAGATCCGGAAGAGAGTCCGCCGGTTCTACGTCGAGACGCTGCCTCGCACGTACCGGGAGGCGTGGCCGTTCGTCCTGGCCGCGGGAGCGCTCTTGTTCGTTCCCGCGCTCGTCACCTTCTTCGTCGTCCTCGCCAATCCCGACGCGGCTTACGCCATCGTGTCGCCAAGCCTGATCGACAAGGTCCACCACCACGAGCTGTGGACGCATATACCGGCTGATGAGCGGGCGCAGGCCGCCGGTTTGATCATGACCACGAACCTCCGCGTGGTCATGATCGCGTTCGCGTTCGGCGTCGTATTCGGGCTGCCGGTGATAGCCGTGTTGATCATCAATGGGATCAGCCTCGGCGGCCTTTTCGGCTTGACCCAGGCTTACGGTTTAGGTGGTGGGCTTTTCGACTTCGTCATCGCCCACGGCGTCCTCGAGCTCTCGATCGTCACGACCATCGCCGGCGGCGGTTTGATGATGGGCTGGTCGCTGATCTCGCCCGGCAATCTCAAGCGTTCCGACTCGCTGGTGGTCGCGACACGCCGCGCGTTCACGCTCCTGCTGGGACTTGGCCCCCTTCTCGTTGCGGCCGGGATCATCGAAGGCAACATCTCGCCTTCCGGCGCGCCCTTTGCCGTCAAGCTGGCGATCGGCCTGACGACCGGCGTGCTCTTCTACTCGTACCTCCTGTTGGGCGCCAGAAACCGATTACAGAAGCGCTCGCTCCTTGAGCTCCAGGTACCGCTCCACCAAAGCGGGCGATAGCCTTCCCGCCACCACGTCCAGGCCCAGGACTCCCCCGCGCCTGAGCATCTCGAAGCTCTCGCGCCGGCTCGCCACGAACTCTTCGGCCGCAGCCCACTCATAGGCGCGGCTGGTGCTTTCGATCGGATCATCGCGCGCGCCGATGACGGCGGGATCCGACATCGCCACTACGAGCACAAGATGTTTCGCAGCCAGCCTCAATGCGTGCGCGACCAGCTCGCGCGACGCTTCGGCGTCCTGGACGTCCGTGAGGATCACGACCATCGAGCGCCGGCCGACGCGCAGCGCGAGATGGGTCATGGCGTGGCCAAAGTCTGGCTCGACATACTCGGGCTTGATCGCGTACAGCGCTTCGGTGATGCGGCGCAGCTGGGTCGGCCCGCGCTCGGGTTTGATGAACCCGGTCACGCGGTCATCGAAGGTCATCATGCCGACCCGATCGCCGTAGGCCTGCGCGACCCAGGCGAGCATCAGCGCCGCGTTGACCGCGTGGTCGAGCTTGTCCAGGTCCCCGGCCGGCGCGGTCATCAAGCGTCCGCAGTCGAGAGCGATGATCACCTGCTGCCCGCGCTCCGCCTCGACCTCCACCACGACCGGTCGGTCGCGACGAGCGGTTGCGGTCCAGCTCACACGGCGGACATCGTCGCCGCGCACGTACTCGCGCAGGCCCGCGAACGCGGTCGACGCGCCTGGCGGTCGAGCGCGGCGCATGCCGGCCATCGCCCGTAAGCCGCGGCGGAGCGACAGCTGAATGCGCTTGATCGCCACGACGTTGGGGAACACGGCGACCTCTTGCGGGACCGGCAGCCGGACCTGGCGCCGCCACCACCCCTCCTCGCGCCACACCTGAAGGTCGACAGGCCCGAACCTGTACGCGCCTCGCTTCGGCGAGAACGTGCGATAGCTGAGCTTCAAGAGGCCGTGCGGATCGAAATGGCCGGACACCTCGCGCGGCTCGGGTCGGAGCTTCGCTGGGGCGTGATCAGCGATTTTTGCCATCAAGCCCGCCGCGGCTCGGTTCTGCACGACAACGGCCACCTCTTCGGGCTCGCCCAGCGAGAATGGCTCCGGCGTTGCGCGCCGCACGGTGTAACCGGAGCGTCCAGGCAGCAGGGCAAGATCGCGCGCCGCGATGATCGCCAAGCCGGTGTGGTAGACGACGGCCACAAAGCCCAGCACGGGTGAGGCCACCGCCAGCGCGATCAGGCCCGCACCGATGGCGGCGGCCCAGATCAATCGCGGCTGGGGCGCCAGGCCCCGGATGAAGTTCAGCGGGGTGGCACGACCCGGCCAGCCACCGCGTCGAGCACGCTGTCCGGGGTCTGGCCCGCGACCTCCGCCTCGGGCCGAAGGATCAGGCGGTGGCGAAACGCCGGCGCGAGAAGAGCCTTGACATCGTCGGGGGTCACGAATTCGTGGCCGTCGAACGCCGCGTACGCGCGCGCCGCCAGCATGAGAAGCACCTCGGCCCGCGTGCTCGCACCAAGCGCGATCTCGGGCGCCGAACGCGTGGCCGAAGCGAGGTCGACGACGTAGCGGCGGATCTTCTCATCGAGCACGACCTGCGATACGTGCGCCCGGCACGCATCGATGTCGGCGGCACCCAGGGCCGGCTCGACGCCTGCCTTGACGGGATCGCGAAGCTCGATTCCGGACTCCCAGCGGCGCAGCACCTCCATCTCATCGGCCGCGGATGGATAGTCGAGCCGGACCTTGAAGAGAAACCTGTCCTGTTGCGCTTCGGGCAGCGGGTAGGTGCCTTCGTACTCGACCGGGTTCTGCGTTGCCATCACGAAGAAAGGCGCGGGAAGCGCCAGCTGTTGGCCCTCCAGCGTCACGCCGCGCTCCTCCATCGCCTCGAGCAAGGCCGACTGGACCTTGGCGGGCGCCCGGTTGATCTCGTCTGCGAGCAGGATGTTGGTGAAGATCGGGCCGTGCCGCAACGCGAAGGTGCGGGTCGCAAGGTCGTAGACCGACGTGCCGAGGATATCGGCGGGCATGAGGTCGGGCGTGAACTGGACGCGCCCGTAGTCGAGCGTGAGGGCGCGGGCGATCGACTTGGCGAGCAGGGTCTTACCCGTCCCGGGCACGCCCTCGAGCAAGACGTGACCCTGCGCGACGAGCGCGATCGCGCACAACCTGATCGCGTCATCCTGGCCGACGATCGCCTTCGCGAGCTGGTCTCGAAAGCGGGCGTAAAACTCGGTCGCGACCGTGGAAGCGACTCCCGTCAACGAACCGACCCTGGCAATCGTTTCGGTGCCGGGTGGGCGATGGCGTGCAGGCGGCGCGCAGCGTTGAGCAGACCACGCTCGGTCGACGAAGAGGCGTGGATCGAGCTCTCGACCTGGGCGAGCTCCGCTGCAACATCGGGTGCGCGCACCCAAAGAGCATTCCAGAAGCGCTCACGCGGATGCAGCGGCAGCCCGGTCCGCGCCGCCACCGCTTGTTCGGTGGCGGCGGCGAGGAGACCGAGCGTCACGCCGCGGGCGCTGGATCGCCGAAGGAGCTGACCCACGGCCACTGACCACTCCGCGTCGGAGCGCGCGACCTCGGCGGGCCGCTCGAGGAGCGGACCGAATCTGCGGCCTCGCAAAACCAGGCCGAAGAAAACCGCGATGAGCAGCCAGAGCAGTGCGGCACCCCACGGCGTGCTGAGCCAAGCCTGCGGCGCGAAGTCGCTGAACGTGAGTCCGTGGTGGTACTCGTCGAATGCGACGTGCGCGCTCGGCCCGGCGGCGGCCAACAGGTCCGCGAGCAGTCTGCCGTTGTCAGCGTGTTCGAGATAGCCGTTGCAGATCACAAGCGGGTCGGCGAGCACGATCACCGTTCCGAGCCCGATGCGCTGCAGATACCCGGTGACGTAACCGCCCGTAGTGCGGAAGAGCGCGACCTGCGCAGGCGATGGATCGAGGGGGATGACCGCGTCAGCGCCCGCGACGCGGGAGACGCCGTCGAGGACCGGGGTAGCGATGTATGCGAGCCCCTCCGAGTATCCGCCAAACCGCGTCACATTCAGGGCGCGGTCCAGCTCAGGGTCCCCCTGCTCCGACGCGTAGACCAGCGTGCCGCCGCCGCCGAGCACCCACCGGCGGATGCGGTCGGCCTCGTCCGAGGTGTAGGGGCTCGTCGGCGTGAACACGAACATCAGCGAGCCCATGGCCGGCGCATCGAACGTGCCCGTGATCTGATCGGTCGGGTGGCCCATGGCCTCGCTGAACAGGAGTGCGGCCGATGCGCCGTTGGCCGCGTCGCTGTTCGTGCTGTGCTCGGGCGATTCCTGCCTCGGCTGGAGCAGATACGCCGCCGTGGCGATGACGATCGCTAGCAGTGACGCCACCACCCAGCCGCGAGCTCCTTTCATGCCGCTGCCCTTGCGGGTTGCGGCCGAAAGCGAGCCGCCACCTGCGCCGCCTTCAGGTATGTCGCCGCGTCCACGTCACGGCCACCGTAAACCGCGGCCTCGAAGGGCAGCAGCAGCGCGCGGAGCTCGTCGTGGTCCGGCGCCCGCTGAAAGATCTCGCGCACGGTTAGCGGGCTGCCTTCCCACGAACGTTCGCCCGCGAGGGTCGCCGCGACGCCGGCGCACAGGGCCCGAATCGCGCCGACACGATCGCTCATGGCGGCCAGCCGGTCTGCCTCGGCGAAATAGTCGGCGGCCGGCCGCGGGCCGTCGGAGGCGAGGTCGATAGACTGGGCGAACCGTCCACGCGACGCCCGAAAAAGCACAAACGCGACGGCCGCGATCACGGCGATGCCCGCGAGGTAATACCACCAGTCGAGCGACTGACCACCTGCGCGCGGGCCAAACAAAAGCCGCAGCAGGGCGCGGATCCTGTCCTGAATCCACCGGGTCAAGCGCTCGAGCGGTGACGGCGGACGGCGCAACGCGTCGTAACGGGTCATCGACATCACGTCGTGCAGGCGCCGTTGCGCCGGCTCGGGATCGGAAGAGCTGACCGGCTGGTGCAGCGCGTTCAGGAGCGCCGACAACCGGATCCGTGCGTCGTCGTAGAGGGGGGGTCGAGCTGTGAGGTCGGCGATGACCTCGGGCTGGCTCGATCCCGTTCCGGCCAGCAGCACGCGCAGCGCCGCCGTCGCCGGGGCCGCGTCCGGGCCTGATGCCCCGCGCAGAATGTCGGAGGCCTGCCGCACGGCCTCTGCATAGGGAACCGCCGGCGGCTCCGCGGACGCAGTGACGTGCACGACGAGGACCAGGAAGATCGCGGGGATCAGCGCGACGAGGCGGCTCGCCGTCAACGCCGGCCTTAGGACGAAGTCGCCGGCGCCGCCAGCCGGTAGGCCATCTGAAAAAGATCGAGCGCCTCGCGGCGGACCCTGAGGTCGAAGTAGATCAGCACGATCAGGATCTGCAGAACTGGGCTCACCAGGGCGCTCACGAGCTCAGCGCTCGCAAGGGTGACGCCGGCGATGATGAAAGGCGACAGGACAATCGCAAGCAGAAACTGTCCGAGCTGAAGGAACGCGTCGAGTGCAAGGCGGGCCACGTACCAGACGATCAGCATCAACAACAGGACCAGGAATGTTCGCCACCAGCGCCCCCTGACCAGCTCCCAGCTGCGCCTCATGGCGGCGCCGAGGCTGATGTTCTCGATGAACATCGCGGGCGTGACGACAATCCATCCGACGAAGATCCAGACCCAGAGCGCAAGCGGCGCCACGCAGAGCAGCGCGGCGACCAACGCGGAAAGGCTGAAGAGCAACCAGTAGCCGAGCAGCGGGAAGTAGCGACGCAGGATGCCGAAGAACACACCGCCCAACGTCACCGGCCGGCCGACCGCCGACTCACAGGCCGCGTACATGACGGCCGAGTTGGTGAAGGGAAGGATCAAAAGTGTCGCCAGAAAACCAGCGGCGGCGGTGGCGATCAGTGGCGTCAGGTACGCGAAGTTCGACGTGTTTTCTTGCAGCGCGAAGGTGAACCAGGCGAAAGCAAGGCCGTACAGCGCGGCCGACGGGATGGCGAGGAGTACCGAGATCCCGGCGAAGAAAAGGAAGTGCCGCCGGTACATGCGGAATGTTTCGTCCAGCAGGTCGCCGATCTCGAGCGGTCGTAGCCGCAGCGGAACCGATACGCTCACGTACCTGAACTTTCGTGGCTTGGTACACGCACCGGTCTAAGCGTTGCACGAAAGAAGGGATGGGATTTGAATCAACGTGCCGAGCCACAACCAGATGACGTAAACGTCCTCTTCGTCGAGGACGATGCATCCGTGGCTCAGATGTACAGGCTCAAGCTCGAACTGGACGGCTACACAGTCCATGTCGTCGCCGACGGTTTGAGCGCCTTGGAAAAAGCGAGGGCCCTGCACCCCGACATCATCTTTATGGACATCAGGATTCCCAAGCTCGACGGCCTCACCGTCCTGGAGCGCCTGCGCGCCGACGACACCACAACCGACATCCCGGTGGTCATCCTCTCCAACTGGAACGAGAAGGAGCTGGTCGAGCGCGGAGTCAAGCTCGGCGCCCTCGACCACCTGATCAAGAGCCAGACCACGCCGGCCCGGCTCTCCAACCGTCTGAAAGAGTGGCTTAAGACCTAGCGACCCAGAACACTCCTCCCCATTTACGGGGAGGTGGTGCCGAAGGCGCCGGGCGGCCTACGGTTTGGCAGGCCCCGCCGCGGCAGGCTCCTTGTGCCGGGGCTTGATCGGCGTGAACTTCAGCCCGTCCTCGCCTTCGATGTCGATCTGCACCGTGTCGCCGCGGGCGATCTTGCCCCGCAGCAGATGCTCTGACAGCTGGTCTTCGATGCGGCTGGTGATCACACGCCGCAGGGGCCGCGCTCCGTAAGTGCGGTCGTAGCCCTCTTTCGCCAGCAGGTCCTTGGCCGGGTCCGTGACCTCGATGGTGATTTGCTGCTCGGCCAGGTGCTTGCTGAGACGGACCAGCTGCAGGTCGACGATCTCGCGGATCTGGTGGGTGGTGAGGCTCTTGAAGACGACGACGGCGTCGACGCGGTTCAAGAATTCTGGCCGGAACATCCGCTTCAGCTCGTCATCGATCTTCTGCTTGGTGTTCTGGTGCCTGCGCTCGACCTCATCCTTCTCGTCGACAACCGCTTGCTGGAAACCCAACGCGGTAGCCGCCTGATTGACATCCCGGATCCCAAGGTTCGAGGTCATGATGATCACCGTGTTCGCGAAGTTCACGATCTTGCCCTTCGCATCGCTCAGGCGCCCGTCCTCGAGGATCTGCAGCAGCATGTTGAAGACCTCGGGGTGCGCCTTCTCGATCTCGTCGAACAGGATCACCGAATAGGGCCGGCGGCGGACGGCTTCGGTCAGCTGGCCGCCCTCGTCGTAGCCGACGTATCCCGGAGGCGATCCGACCAGTCGCGCCGTTGTGTGGCGCTCCATGAACTCCGACATGTCGAGCTTGATCAGCGCGTCCTCCGAGTCGAATAGATACTCGGCCAGGGCACGCGCAAGCTCGGTCTTTCCGATCCCCGTGGGACCCAGGAAGATGAACGAGCCGATGGGCCGGCGTGGGTTCTTCAGGCCGGCGCGGGCACGGCGAACCGCCTGTGAGACGGTGATGATCGCCTCGTCCTGACCGACCATGCGCCTGTGGAGCTCGTCCTCCATGCGCAGGAGCCGGGCGCTTTCCTCCTCCACAAGGCGTGACACAGGCACGCCCGTCCAGGCGGCGACGATCTGTGCGATGTCCTCCTCACCCACCTCGGGCACGGTCTCGCCCAGCTTGTCGCGCCACGCGGCTTCTTTCAGCGCGAGCTTGTCCTGCAGCTTCTTGACCTTGTCGCGCACGCCCGCCGCAGCCTCGAAGTCCTGCTTGTTGACGGAGTCATCTTGCTCGGCGCGCTGCCGGCGGATCTCCTTCTGCAGCTCTTTCAGGTCGTCCGGCGTCGTCGTGAGCTTCATGCGCACGCGTGCGGACGCCTCGTCGATCAGGTCGATGGCCTTGTCTGGCAGAGCCCGGTCGCTGACGTACCGGTCGCTCAGCACAGCCGCGGCGTGGACCGCTGCGTCGGTGATCGTGACGCGGTGGTGCTTCTCGTACAGCGACTTCACGCCGTTCAGAATGTCGATCGTCTCGGCCATCGTCGGCTGGTCGACGAACACCGGCTGGAAGCGGCGCTCGAGGGCCGCGTCCTTCTCGATGTACTTGCGATATTCATTCAACGTGGTCGCGCCGATGCACTGGATCTCGCCGCGCGCCAGCGCCGGTTTGAGGATGTTGGCGGCGTCGATCGCGCCTTCAGCTGCGCCTGCGCCGACCAGCGTGTGCAGCTCGTCGATGAAAAGACCCACCTCTCGGCTCGAGCGAATCGCGTCGAGGGTCTTCTTCAAGCGCTCCTCGAACTCACCGCGGTACTTGGTGCCCGCGACGAGTGCACCCATGTCGAGCGTCAGCACGCGCTTGTGCTG
>VBEF01000052.1 GCA_005881275.1 Chloroflexota bacterium | reverse complement strand
AGGTCGCGCTCGGCCAGGTCCCGGACGCCGGTCATGAACGGAACCGACCGCAGGTCGATGTCTGCGCCGCCGGCCAGGTTGGCCAGGTGCCCGATCAGCCCGTAACCGGTGACGTCAGTTGCCTCTGTCGCGCCAGAGGCAAGCATCGCCTCCGATGCCTCGCGGTTGAGCGTCATCATCACCCCGACCGCTTCGCGTTCCAGCGCCGGCGGGCACAACCCGCGCTTGATCGCCGTCGTGACGAGGCCGGTGCCGAGAGGCTTGGTGAGGAACAGGATGTCACCGGCACGAGCGCCGTCGTGTCCGACCATTCGGTCCGGATGGACCTCTCCGATCACTGTGTATCTGAACTTCGGCTCCGCATCGTCGACCGAGTGGCCTCCCACCACCGGGACTCCCGCTTCCGCCATCTTGGCGGCGCCTCCGGTGACTATCTTTTCGAGAAGGCCACCGCCAAGCTTCGCGCGGGGGAACGCGGTGATGCCCAGCGCGAAGAGCGGACGTGCCCCGACGGCGTAGACATCACTGAGCGCGTTGGCGGCGGCGATCGCCCCGTACTCGAAAGGGTCGTCGACGATCGGCGTGAAGAAATCGACCGTCGCGACGAGGGCGCGGTCGGGCGCGATGCGATAGACCGCCGCGTCGTCGCGAGCGGTCCCGACACCATGCAGCACGTTGGGATCGACGATCGGGGGCAGCGCCCCGAGTACCTGCCCTAGCTCCGCCGGGCTGAGCTTGCAGGCTCAACCGGCCCCGTGGCTGTACTCCGTCAATCGAAGCGGCGAAACAGGATCCATCTGGGGGCTAAGTATCGGCTCTACGAAATCGAGGTCATTTCCAGGCGGCGCGCCACCGTCGACTTGAGGAGCGCGTGGTGCGCGAATCCAGGATCGGACTCGAGGATCCGCTCGGCTTCCTGGCGCACCTCGCTCAGCAGCTCGGGCTGGAGCAGCGCCTCCATCGCGGTGTCAGACATACCATGCTGGCGGGGACCCATCAGCTCGCCCATGCCGCGAATGTTCATGTCCTCCTGCGCCAGCTTGAAACCGTCGCTGATGCGCGTCAGGAGCTCCAGCCGCCCAATGCTTTTTTCCGACGGATCGTCGGTCAGCACCAAGCATCGGCTTGGCGCCGTTCCGCGACCGACCCGACCCCGAAACTGATGGAGCTGGGCCAGTCCGAAGCGATCCGCACCCTCGATCATCATCACCGTTGCGTTGGGCACATCCACCCCGACCTCAACCACCGCGGTCGCAACGAGGACCTGGATCTCTCCGCCGACGAATCGCTGCATGACCTGTTCTTTGTCTTTGAGGCGACCGTGGATGAGGTCGAGCCGGAGGTCGGGAAAGATGTCCTTCTTCAGTCGCTCGAACTCCGCGGTCGCAGACCGCGCCACCACCGCTTCCGAATCGTCGATCAATGGACAGATCACGAATGCCTGGTGCCCGGCCGCCACCTCGGCGCGCACCAGGCTGTACGCGTGCTGGCGGTCGTCCGGAGCGACGACCTCGGTCTGCACCGGCGTTCGCCCCGGAGGCATCTCGTCGATCACGGACGTCGTCATCTCGCCGTACAGGGCCAGCGCCAGCGTCCGTGGTATCGGCGTGGCCGTCATGGCCAGGAAATGCGGACGGCCACTTCCCTTCGCCCGCAGCAGCTCGCGCTGCCGGGTGCCGAAGCGATGCTGCTCATCGACCACCGCGAGGCCAAGATTGGCGAGCTCGACGTCGTCCTCGATCAACGCGTGCGTGCCGACGAGAAGCGCGCAATGGCCCGAAGCGGCCGCCATCCGCACGCGGCGCCGTTCCGGCGCGCTCTGGCTGCTCACCAACAGCTCGACGGTCAGGCCGGGAAAGCTTTCCTCCAGGTAACCGCGGAACTTGCGAAGATGCTGCCGCGCCAGGATCTCGGTCGGCGCCATCACCACCGACTGCAGGCCGGAGGCGTGGGCCATCGCAACACACGCGGCGGCGACCGCCGTTTTGCCGGAACCGACATCGCCGTTGAGCAGCCGGTTCATCGGGACCGGCCTGGCCATGTCCTGGAACGCATCCCACGTCGCCTTTTTCTGTGCTCGGGTCAGCTCGAAGCCGAGACCCACCTTGAACGCATCGATCACCGCCTGCTGGTAGGGGATCGGCGTCGCGGGCTCGGCCGCCATCTGCGCTCGCATCATCGCGAATGCGGCCTGGAGCTCGAACAGCTCGGCAAACGCCATCCGCTTCTTGGCTCCGCGAAAGTCTTCGTCAGTCTCCGGCTTGTGACCCAGCCGGATCGCGTCTCCGACGTCCATCAACTTGTGGCGGGCGCGCACCTCGTCCGGCAGCACGTCCTCCACCTGTCCGGCCAGCGGCAGCGCGGACTCGACCCACTGAGCGACCTTGCGATTGGTCAGGCCATTGACAAGGTGGTACTTCGGCATGAGCCCACCGACCCGCGACGGCTGAGCGTCAGGGTCGCCGTCGAGGCGCTCGTAGTGAGGGCTCTGCATCTCCGGCACGCCGCCATAACCTGCCTTCACCATGCCCGCAATCGCGACGCGATCGCCTTGATTCAGATTTTTGACCACGTATGGGTTGTTGAACCATGCAACTCTGAGGCGTTCTCCGCTGTCGTCCTCGATCATCGCCTCGGTCAGCCTCATCTTCTTGCGCGTCGTGGTCTTGATGAAGATCTTCACAATCCGACCCACCACAGTCGCTTGCACGCCCGGTGTCAGCGAGGCGATCGCGCTCGGTCCTCCGTATGTCTCCCATCCGAACGGCAGCGTCAGCAGCAGGTCGCGGATCGTTGCGATGCCAAGCTTGCCCAGCCGCTTCTCAAAGGCGGGACCTACATCCGGCAGCTTGGATACCGAAGCATCCAGGGTGTGCGGAAGAAACAAGAGAGCCATCTACGGTATGTTCCCAAGCAGTATCGGAGTGCCCCTGAAGCGACTCGAGCTTGCCGTCATCGGCATATTGATCCTAGGCATCATCGGCTACGCCGGCGTTGGCATCGTGTCTGCGGGATCTCGCGTCGCGACCGCGGACCGCACGTTGAACTCGGTCGTGTCACACCAGAACACCTTGAACGCCACCTTCAGCGATATCAACTCCCAGCTGAGCGCATTGACATCGAACGCCACGTTCAATCCCAGGGATGCCGTCGCGCTCGTCGACAAGTCGGTCGCCAGCTCCGAGCTTGCAAGCAAGACCATAAACAGTGACGACGCATCCCTCACCGCGGCGCAAAAGGGCCTGCATGCGGATCGCTGGCTCACGATGGTCGGCTCGACCAACCTCGATCGAGAAGCAAATCGGATCGCGCACGCGCGCAACGCGCTCGCGGCGGCCAGGACGATCGCGACGGATAAGGCTCTCGAAGGGCGCTTCTGGCGCTCGCTGTACAGCGGCCTCGCGGACCTTGCCACGCTCAACGGCCAGAGCAGCACCGGCGACCTCGCCGGAGCGCGCACCACGCTGGCGACCATGAAGACGGACATCGATCAGGCGGCGGAGCAATCAGCCGCGCCCCCGCTGCCCTCCGAGCTTGGACAGCTGACCAAAGACCTCCAGGCATTTGTCGACGACTACGGCAAGAAGCTCGACGCGGAGAGCGGGGGCGACGATGCCGGCGCGGTCGCGAGCCAGGCCGGCGTGGATGCCGATCTCGCGAAGATCGCAAAGTACACAATCGATTCCATCGGCAAGCAGATCGACGATTTCTACAGGCCGATGATCGCCAGGTTCAACCTGGAAATTGCCGCGGCGACCGCCTAGCCGAACGCCGCCCCTCGGCCAGCGCAAACCAGACTAGCTGTGCCGCAAGGAGAAGCACCAGCAGGACCAGGGCGGGCGCACCAACCCTCGATACGGCCAACCAGCCCCCGGCGAGGATCACGACGATCACGCCGCTCTGCACCCAGTCGCTGACGAAGAGACCGAGCAGCTCGCGACCCGCGGCGCGGAGAAATCTCACGCGAACGCAGGCCGCCTGATCAGCGTCACCGCAAGCCGCGATGCGACGACGAAGATGCCCGCCAGGGCGAAGATGGACAGGAAGTCGCCCGGCCATGAAGCGCCCATCCCTTCCGCGGCCCAGAACGTGCCGAGGCTCGTGAGCAGGATGCCGACCGCGTACTTCAACGTGTTCTCGGGGACCCGAGCCAGCGGTTTGCGCACGGCCAGCCCCGCCGCCGCGACGACGGCGGCTGCGGTCAGACCGCCGGTGATGGCCGCGGTCCATGCGTGGCCCGGCCCGCCGACCGCGATGACGATGAACACCACCTCGAGCCCCTCGAGAAACACGCCCTTCAGGGCGAGGATGAAGCCGACCCAGTCGCGACGCGTGACAGCTTCACCGAGCTGGTTGACCGTGTCCTGGAAGGCGCGGACCTCGTCGTGCATCGCGACCACACCAGCGGAGCGCAGCACGGCCTTGTGCAGCCAGCGCAAGCCGAACAGAAGCAGCAGCGTGCCGACCAGCAGCTTTAGGGCCCACTCCGGGATGGTGGTGACGATGAGCTGCCCGAAGACGAGCACGAGCAGACCGAGCAGCACGATCGCGAGGAGGGCTCCGAGGAGCGGCTCACGCCATCCACGAGTGAGGCCGACCGCGAGGACGATCGTCAGCGCCTCGGTCGTCTCCACCGCCGAGCCGAGAAATGCGGCGCCGAAGATGAAGAGCTGCTGGCCCATGGCTCTTGCAGAGATTAGGGGTTTAATTGGGCTGGTGCGACCGGGCCTTTACACGGATGACTCGATCACACGCCGGGTGAACCGCGAGAACATCCTGTTGCTCGGGGGCGGCCGCGCGCTGCTGATGCAGCTCGCGCATCCGAAAGTCGCGGCCGGCGTCGACGAGCACTCGGATTTCCGAACACATCCGATCCAGCGGCTGCGCAGGACCGTCCGGATGATCATGGCGATCGTCTTCGGCGATCGCGACACCGCGCTGGCCGCGGCTCGCGCCGTCAACCAGGCGCATGGGCGCGTCCGCGGTAAGGGCTATCGAGCGCTCGATCCGGACCTGCTGCGATGGGTCCACGCGACGCTGATCGACTCCGCGCTCGTCACGTATGAGACGTTCGTCAAGCCGCTCTCAGCGCGCGAACGCGAGGACTTCTACCAGGAATCGAAGCTGCTCGGCGAGCTCCTGGGCGTCCCGCACGACCACTTTCCGGCGACTCTTCGCGATTTCAACGAATACGTGCGGGCCATGATTGCGCAGGGCGCCGTCCGCGTGGAGCCTCGGGCCGCGGATCTGGCGAGGCTGGTGGTGCGGCCGAGGTTGCGCCTGCTTCCGGGGCCGGCCATGGTGCCGTTCGAGGTGGTGACCGCGGGGCTCCTGCCGCCTCCGCTGCGGCAGCAGTACGGGTTTGCGTGGGGTGGGGCGCAGCGGCGGGCGTTCCGGCTCATGGTGATCGCGCTGCCGCGGCTGGTCGCCGTCACGCCGCCGGTGCTGCGGGTGTGGCCGCTGCCAGGCCACAACGTCAGCCTCGCGCCCAGTCTGTCGATTACTTCTTGATGTAACCCAGACCGAGTGCTTTCGGACCGGTGTGCGTGCCCAGCACGCAGCCGATCTGACCGATGGGCACCTCGAGGCCCGCGAATTCGGGGCGGAGTGTCTTAGCGATCG
This sequence comes from Chloroflexota bacterium, assembly GCA_005881275.1. Taxonomy (GTDB): domain Bacteria; phylum Chloroflexota; class Dormibacteria; order Dormibacterales; family Dormibacteraceae; genus 40CM-4-65-16. Next base: position 14,637 of record VBEF01000052.1, on the reverse strand, counting down.
ACTCGGCCTCGTCCCCCGCCTGGGCGTGCATGACGGCCAGGCGCTCGAGAGGCTGCTCGCCCCGGACGAATTCGATCATCCGCTGGATGGCGCGCGTGCGCGTGCGCACGCGGTCGACCGGTTTGATCTCGGCGTTCTCGGATACGAGCAGGAGAGGCTTCAGGTCGAGCATCGTTCCGATCATCGCCTGCGCCCGGCTGAGACGGCCGCCCATCTCGAGATAGCGGAGTGTGTCGAGCAGGGCGAGCACGCGACAGCTCGGCACCCGCTTTTCGACGGCTGCGGTCGCCTCCTCGAGACTGGCGCATTCCGCGGCAACACTGCACAGGAACGCCATCGGCATAGACACCGTCTGGCTGTCGATGACGTTGACCTTGAATCCTGCGACGGACTCAGCTCCCACCCGAGCAGCCTCCACGGTGGCGGACAGCTTCGCGCCGATGTGGATCGAGATGCAACCGTCGTGGTCTTTCGCCAGTCGCCGGTAGACCTCGGCGAACTCGCCTGGCGAAGGGGCCGAGGTGGTCGGCAGCGAGGTCGATGCTGCGAGGCGGGTGAAGAACTCGTCGCTCGTCATGTCGACCCCGTCGCGAAACGTCTCGTGGCCGAAAAGGACCTTGAGCGGGACGACCTCGATCCCGTAGCGCTTGCGCCACTCGCCGGGCAGGTCGGCGGTGGAGTCGGTGACGACCGCGAAGCTGCGAGCCAACAGCTATTCGACGGACAGGATGAACGGGTAGTGCTGCTGGCCGCCCTGCTGGACCTCGACCTCGAGCCGTGGATAGTTCGAGCGAATCTCCGACTCGAGCCTGGCCAGCTCGTCGTCGCTCGCCTGCTCGCCGCGGTACACGGTGACCAGCTCGTATGAGTCCGGCCCCAGCCTGCCGAGCGCCCTCTTCACGACATCCGGATAGTCGTCGCCCGCGAACTCGAGCCGGTCGTTGATGAGTCCGATCACGTCTCCTTTCTTGACCTTGACGCCGTTGGAGCGCGTGTCGCGCACCGCGTGGGTGACCTCGATCGTCTGCACGCGCTCCGCCTCGGCCTTCATGGCCTTCAGGTTCTCGAGCCCCGATCTCTCGGGCCGGAAAGCGACGACCGCCGAAACACCCTGAGGCACGCTGTGAGTGTCGACCACGTGGACTTTCTTCTTGGTCAGGCCCACAACCTGCTTGGCCGCTGGAATGACGTTGCCGTTGTTGGGCAGGAGGATGACCTCGTCATAGGGGACGGATTCGATGGCCGTGAGCATGTCCTGCGTGCTGGGGTTCATCGTCTGGCCGCCCTCGATGATCGCGTCGACCCCAAGGCCGCGGAAGATTTCGACCAGGCCGCGACCGGCAACCACCGCGGCAAGTCCCGCGCCATTCGGCCGCGGAGGTCGGGACTTGCCCGCGGCGCCTTCGCTCTCGAGGATGCGCCGGTGCTGGGTCGACATGTCCCCGACGTTCAGCTTCAGGATCTTGCCGTAGCCACCGGCCAGGTTGATCACGCCGGTCGGGTCATCGGTGTGCACGTGCACCTTCACGAGCTCCGGCTCGCCGACGACGAGAACCGAGTTGCCCAGCGACTCGATCTGGCCGCGGATGAGGTCGGTGTCAAGGCCGTTGCCTTCGATCAGAAACTCGGTGCAGTACCCCCAGCCGCCTTCGGGCAGGTCGAGCGAGACCTGCGATGCGGGAGAGACCGGCCGCTTCGTCTCGGCCATTGCCGCCAGGGCCGGCTCCGATTCCTCGACCGACTTGAGCATGCCCTCGAGGATGAGCTGGAGACCGAAGCCGCCGGCGTCGACGACGCCAGCGTCACGCAGAATCTGCAGCTGGCTCGGCGTCTTCAGGACCGCCGATCGCGCGCCCGCCGCCGCAGCGGCGATCACGCGGGGGACGTTTGCGTCGGGGGTGCTCGCCGCGGTTGCCGCCGCGCGGCCTGCCTCACGCGCGACCGTGAGGATCGTCCCCTCGGTCGGCTTGTTCACAGCGCGATACGCCGCGTTCGCCGCTTCTTCGAACGCCGCGGCCAGCTCGGCAGGCGTGAGCGCGCTCTTGCCTTCGACAGCGCGAGCGAAGCCGCGAAAGATCTGGGAAAGTATGACCCCGGAGTTGCCGCGCGCCCCCATCAGGCTGCCGTGCGAAGCGAGCTTCGCGATCTTGCTGACCTCGGCGGCGTTCGATTCCTTCACGTCCTCGACGGCCGACTGGAGGGTGAGCAGCATGTTCGTCCCCGTGTCCCCGTCAGGCACCGGGAAGACGTTGAGCCGGTTCACCTCTTCGTGATTGGCCGCAAGCCAGCTGAGGCTGCCGAGCAGGGCTCGCTTGAAAAGCTGCCCGTCCACGCCTGTCGCCTTCGCCGGGGCCACCACTCAGCTTCGCTCTTCGCGAACGCCCTGCACGTTGACGTTGACCTTGAGCACGTGCACGTTGACCGACCGCTCCACCTCGAACTTCACCGTCTCCTGCAGGTTGTGCGCCACTTCGGAGATCCGGATGCCGTACTGGACGATGACGTACACATCGATCACAAGGCCCTCGTCGGACTGAACGACGTCCACGCCCTTGTCGACGTTCTCCCGCCGGAGCAGCTCCGCGAAGCCGTCGCGCAAGCCTCGCCCGGCCGTGCCGCTGATGCCGTAGCAGCGCATGGCGGCGTGGCCCGCGATGGCCGCGACAGCGGACGGGAAGACCTCGATGCGGCCCCACTGCCGGGACTGGGTGAGCGCCGTCGTCGTCTTCGAGGCCATGAGAAAGCTCATGGTACAATTCGTGTCCGCGCGCAAGCGATCCTGCGCTGTTGCGCGCCTCCGAAATCCCCAGGCGAAAGGTATTCCATGGCCAAAGAGTGCGCGATTTGCGGCAAGTCGCCGCAGTACGGACATCACGTCAGCCACGCGAAGAACCGGGTCAACCGGAGGTTCCTGCCCAACCTCCAGATGGGACGGGTCAAGATCGGCGGCAAGACCGTGCGCGCCCGCGTCTGCACGCGCTGCCTGAGGACGTACTCGGTCTAGGCCAGGTCCAACCCGTGGACCTCGCCGAGGCGGCGAAGGTCTCTCCGCAGCGCAAGCCACACTCGCTCCTGGGCCTCCTCGCCCGGCACCACCTCGGACGGATCGTTGACGTCCTCAGCCAGCTCGCGCCGTTCGACCATCTCAGCAAAAAGCAGCGTCCACGCCCGAGGCACGACCTCGTAGATCGCGTAGCCTCCGCCGCCGAGCGCAAGCCACCGCCCTTCGCACAGCTCATGCGCGAGCTCGTGGAACACGGCCCCAACCCGCGGCCAGATGCGAGTTGTGTCGACCAGGTGCGCAAGCGGGTCGAGGTAGTGCGTGTCGCAGCCGTCCTGCGTGACGAGGACCGTCGGCTTGAAACGGCGGAGCAGCGCGGGCACGACCTTCTCGAAGGCGAAGAGCCACGGCTCGTCCCACGTGTATGGGACGAAGGGGAGGTTGGCGACCGACCCTTGGCCCGGCCCGACGCCGGCGTCCTGCGGAAAGCCCGTTCCGGGAAACAGCCAGTGCCCGCTCTCGTGGAGGCTGATGGTCAGGACATCGGGATCGCTCTGGAAGATTCCCTCCACCCCATCCCCGTGATGCACGTCGACGTCGACGTATGCGACGCGGTATCCCTGATCTTTCAGCCACTGGCACGCCACCGCGGCATCGTTGTAGGTGCAGAAGCCGGACGCTCGGTCGCGGTGTGCGTGGTGCAGCCCGCCGGAAGGGCTGAACGCGTGGAGGGCGCCGCCGCCTGCGATCGTCTCCGCCGCGACGATGGACGCGCCGACCACAAGGGAGGTGCCCTCGTGGAGCTCCTCGGAGATCGGGTTGTCGGCCGAGGCAAACCCGGCTGCGTCGACGTCCTCCGGCGACAGGTGTCTTCGCTGGGCCGGATCGCTGAGCTTGCGGACGAGGTCGATGTACTCGCGCGAGTGGACGAGGGCGAGCTCGTCGACGGTGGCGGCGCGCGGGGGAAGCAGGTGGGCGTGCTCGATCAGGCCCGTCGATTGGATCAGGTCGACGGCGAGCTTGACGCGAATCGGCTGCAGCGGGTGCTCGTCGGACAGGTGGTGCTTCATGAGCGCGTCGCCGTACACAAGCGCGACCTGTCCCGACACGGCCACTTACGCTAACAACTCGAGTGCGAGCAGACGAGCTTTTCGAGTCGGTGCCGAACTTTTCTGAAGGCCGCCGCGCCGATGTGATCAACGCCATCGCCGCCGCCGCGCGCAATGCGCACGTGCTCGACGTTGACCCCGATCCCGACCACAACCGCGCCGTCATCTCGCTTGCAGGGACACGGACCGCTGTGATCGCCGGCCTGCTCGGCGCGATCGGCGCGGCAATCGAGGGAATCGATCTGCGCGAGCACAGCGGCGTGCATCCCCGGGTCGGCGCGGCTGACGTCGTCCCGATCGTCCCGCTGGGCGACGGCTCGCTCGACACTGCTCGGGAGCTCGCGCACGAGACGGGGCAGGACGTGTGGGACAAACTCAAGGTTCCCGTGTACTTCTACGGCCATGGCGAAGGCCGCTCCCTGGCCGATATCAGGGCGGGGCGAGCCAGGCCGGACGTCGGCGGGCCAGACCTCCACCCCACCGCGGGCGCCGTCTGCGTCGGCGCACGGCAAACGCTCGTCGCCTTCAACGTGATGCTTTTCGACATCGACCTCGTCGCCGCCCGAGCGCTCGCGCGCTCGATCCGCGAATCCGGCGCCGGCTTGCGGGGCGTGCAAGCGCTCGCATTCGAGCTGCCTGGATCTCGAGTTCAGCTGTCCATGAACCTGTTCCGCATCGACGAGACATCGCCCGCCGACGTGATCGACGAGCTCAAGCGACGCGGCGTCGCGATGGGCGCCGAGCAGATCGTCGGGTTGTGCCCGGCGATCGCGGCCACGCCCGCCGCGGACGGCCGCATCCTGGAAGGCCGGCTTGCGAGCGGGGCCGCGGTCGCTGGAGCGGCTCGGTGCCTGGAGCGCGGCGGTGAGGAGAACACCGCTCTCGCCCGGCGGCTCGAGCGGGAAGCCAGCGATCTGGCCCGGCTTCCGGCGGACCAGGACGCCATCCTCGCGGGCGCGGAGCGGGCGGCCGCCCTCGTCCATGTGCTGCGGGCGGCGCGCGCCCTGGACGGAGAGGTCGAGTCGATGCTCCTTGTGGCCGCTCGAGGGTTGCGCGCCGCTGTCGCGCCGGCCACCGAGGCGATCTACCGAGCCCGGGTCGACGCCCTGGACGCGCGCCTAACCTGAGGCGACGGTCGTGTCCAGGGTCAGCGTGCAGGACCCGCCATCGAGCTTGACGCGGTACCCATCGGCGGCGCTGCTGAAGCCCGACGACTCGTAGTTGAGCTGTCCGATCGCGTGCATGTCGCGGCCATCGCCGTTCAGACTCACCGCGCCGCCCGAGACCTCGGCCCGGACAGCTGTACCGCCGGGGCGATGGACGTGGACGGTCAGGGCGCCGCCGCTGAAGGTCACGGGCACAATGCCGGAGGGTGGGCCGAGCGTTATGTCAGCGCTTGCGGCGCCGGTGTTGAAGTTCACGCCTGCGACGTGTAGGTGAACAGCATCGATGGTGCTGGAGATCGCTCCGCTGTTGACGGTCAGGGTCCAACCGACTGTCGGATTGAGCGCGAGGTCGACCCGGATGCGGCGGCTCGGTTCAAACACGAAGTTGCCGCTCGGCTGGCTGATCGTGAGCTTGCCGCTCGAGTCCAGTCGCACCTCCGGCTTCGTCCCCGAGTAGTCGATGCGCGCGTGATAGAGCTTGGAGCCGAGGTCGCCGCCGCTAGAGATCGCAATGGTCGCTGCGCCAACGTCGATCTCCGCCCGCGCCTCGGTGATGCTCCCGATGTCATTCGAAGCCTCGAACGTCTGGGTGGCCGACGGGTTCGGTGCTATGGCGACGTACGCGGCCGCGCCCACGACGGCGAGCAGAACCACGAGCGCCGCTGCGATATCGCCCGTCGGGCCCTTCATCGAGCGGCGAATGACCAGCTCGAGACCGATCACGATCAGGATCACCGGCCACAGGTCGGCCAGCTGCAGGAGGCGGTCGATCGAAATCTGTCCGGTGTTGACCAGCAGCGCGACGACCCCGACCAGGATGAGGACCGCCGGCCAGAAGAGGCCGCGGTAGCGGTTGCTCAGGGTCTACCGCGCCGGACGATGAAAAAGATGCCGAGCGCGATCAGCACGAGCGGCCAGAAGATGTCCCCGCGAAGCCACCAGAGGACTCCGAGGTTGTGCAGAAGAAAATAGACGCCCACCAGGATCAGCACAGCCGGCCAGAAAAGCTCGTGACGCCAGAACCGGTTCATAGCGCGCCCAGTGTAGAGGGGTCGGTCAGACCGGGGCGACGACCTCGAAGAGCCCAGGCCGCTCCTTACGGGCCTCGTCGACGAGGTCAGGCCCGGCCACGGTCGTCTGAGCCGCGGGGGCGAGGGTGAGATACGAGCGCGCGACCCGGCGCAGGTCTTCGGCCGTCACCTGCAGCAATCGATGCTTGAAGCTCTCCCGCGCGTCGCGGGTGAAGCCCGTGGAGCGGTTGGTCGCCTCGCGGCGGCCTTTGATGTCAGGCGACTCGAGGGGGTCGACATCGCCGCAAGCGCCGAGGACCGCCTCTTTGAGGTTTTCGCCGTCGATCTCGCCTTCCGTCACCCACTCCACCGCCTGGTCGAAGACGTCGTAGGTACGGGCGATGTTCGGATCGCGGTACGACCCGAAGTAGAACGTGCCGCTCGCGACCCCCGCCTGCGCGTAGCCGCCGTACGCGCCTCCCTTCTCACGCAGCTCGCGATGAAGGAAAGTGTCGCGCAGGTAGTTGGCGAGCACGAGGAGTGCCGGCGAGTCCGGGTGCGTGTAGCGGACCGTCTTGAAGATGCGGACGTTGAACGCGACTGGCACCGGGGCGGTCCGCGCCTCCGGCGCCACCTCGAGCGGCGGCGGCTTGAAGGGCTCGGCGTGAGTGGCGCCCGGTGGAAGGGCGCCGACCAGCCCGGTCAGCAGGTCCTCCAGCGGCTGGATCATGCCCTCCTCGCACGTGACGATGATCCGGAGCGCGTCGCTTCGGAACAGCTTGGTTCGGATCAGGTCGAGGCGCGCGATCAGATCGCCGAGGTCCTTTTCGCCGACCCTGGCCAGCTTCCGCATCGTGTGGAGCATGCCGATGCCCTGCAGCCTGTCGTTGATCGCGCCCTCTGAGCTGAGCTTGGAGTGAGCGCGCAGCAGCGCGAACTGAAAGCCCAGGCCGGCGAGCGAGCTCTCGAGGCGCGTGCTGATCTCGGCGATGACCTCCTTCAAGCGTTTTGGTTCGATCTCCAGACGCGCCACGAGGTCGGTCAGCAGCTCGATGAACGGCTGGGCGTTGCGATCGAGCGCGCGTCCGGACACGACGAAGGATTGGAGGTAGTCGTCGCGTGCGGCAAGCGACTGCACCTGAGCGGCGGCGCCGACGCCCCCGGTATGCGAGGCGATGCGCGCGGCGATCTGCACGTAGTCCTGCCCCGCCGCTCCGCTCTGCGTCAGGACGCGGCTGAACAGGGGGAGAAGGTCCTTCTCCTCGGCTGAGAGGGCGGCGAAGTCGGAGCGGAGGTCGAGGTACGTGATGCCGTTGGTCGGCTGTGGGTAGAACTCCACGATCGCGCGCCGAACCTCGACGTCGCGGCTCGGTACGTCCTCGAAAGCCATCGGTATGTCGGTGAGCTCGAGCGTCGGGAGCGCTTCGAGGTTCTGCTTCGCCTCCTGGTCGGCCTTGAGCCTGAGCGCGTCCGCAACGATCCGCTGTTTGTCCTCAGCGGAGAGTTTTGACTCGATCGCGGCCAGGCGGTCGAGCTCGGTTTGGCGCTGCCGCTCCTCCAGCTCGGTGTCGGGCACGACTGTGAGCAGCGCGCGGTGCTGGTTGTCGAGCAGCTCGGCGCGGATGAGGTTCTCGAAGAACCTCCCTTCGACACGCGCCCTGTTCAGGTGCTCGAGATCCGCGTCGAATTCCAGCGCCGTGAGCGGATCCCCTCTGTAGAGATAGGCGGACATCGACGAGAACAGCATGCGCAGCGCGTACGGGAAACCGGCGTTGCTGCGTTCGCGCTTCTCGAATTCCAGGTGGTGGACCGCGGCGTCGACCTGTGAGGAGTCGAGACCTTCATCGGCCAGCCGCTCGAGGGTTTCCAGCACGACCCGCTGAACCTTCTCGGCGTCTTCAGCCGCGACGCCTTTCAGGCCCGCGCCGAACACCGCCTCCTTGTAATCGTCGTGGAACCCGCTGCCGTCGGCCAGGGCGCTGCCGAGGCCTGAGGCGATGAGCGCCTTGCGCAGGGGCGAGCCGGCGTTGGAGAGAAGAACCTCGGAGAGTACTTTCATCGCGAGGTTGCGGAAGGAATCCGCGCTGGGCACCGTGACCCACGCGGTCAGGGCCTCCGCCTTGCGTGAGTTGTCGTCGCCGGACGCGGCGGGATAAGGCTCGACAGCGGCGGTCGGTGCCTTGAGGCGCTTCACATCGGGGATGGCGTCAGCGGCCTGGATCCGCTCGAATCGCGAGAGGGCGTTGCGCTCGATCGCATCGAGGGTCGCCTCCAGAGACTGGCTGCCGTACGTGTAGAAGTGGGCGTTGCTTGGGTGGTAGTGCCGAGCGTGGAACGCACGCAGTTGCTCCCATGTGAGGTTTGGGATCTCCTGGGGATCGCCACCGGAGATGTGCTCGTACGGCAGACCAGGGAACAGCGCCCTGCCGAGGGCCCGGTCCATCGCGGCGCCCGGCGTTGCCAGCGCGCCCTTCATCTCGTTGAACACCACGCCCTTGTAGCGGAGGCCGCTCTTCGGGTCCGCCGGATCCTCGAACTCAAAACGGATGCCTTCTTGCTTGAACGAGTCCTCAGAGAGGCGCGGGAAGAATGTCGCGTCGAGGTAGACGTCGAGAAGGTTCTTGAAGTCTTTGGCGTTCCGGGTGCTGAACAGATACATCGTCCAGTCGGAGCCGGTCAGCGCGTTCATGAATGTCGCAAGTGACCGGCGGGTCATGCTGAAAAACGGATCGCGGACCGGGAAGCGCTGTGACCCTGCGAGAACGACGTGCTCCAGGATGTGGGCAACCCCCGTGGAGTCGCCGGGAGGAGTTGGAAAAAAGACGGCGAAGCCGTTGTTGTCGTCTGGGCAGTCGATATGAATGTGCCGCGCGCCTGTGCGCGTGTGCAGCAGCTCGACGTAAGCACCTTCGATTCGCTGCAGCGGTTGGCGGCGCGTGATCGAGTAGCCGCCGAGAGTGCTCATCGTGGTCGTGGCCATGTAAACCGTTGAGTCTAGGATGAGATTCGTGTTCACCGCCGCCGAGCTGGAATTCCTGCGCTCGCAAAGGATCGGGAGATTCGCCACGGTCGGCGCTTCGGGGTGGCCGCACGTCGTGCCGGTGATGTACACGATGAACGACGATGGATCGCTGGACTTCGACGTCGACGGTGTGAAGCTCCGCAACATCTCCGCCGAGCCGCGGGCGGCGATGGTGGTGGACGCGATGGGGCCGAGACGCGGCGTGGCGATCCAGGGTCGGGTCGACCTGATCGCGCCGGAGAGGGCGCGATTGAACCCCGTGCGCAAGTTCGCCTGGGGACTTTGATCCGAAAGTCGAGCCTCCTCCTCGTCCTGTGTCTCGTCGTAGGCGCCTGCAGCTTCGGCTCAAGTTCGAGGGTCGCTTCTCAGCCTCGAACCGCCACGCCGACGCCGTCTCCGCCGATCTCGGCCGAGTGGACGGAGTACCACCGCGACGCGGGGCGGTCAGGGGTCGGACCGGCGGAGCCCGCGCTCAACGCGCCGCACGTCGCCTGGAATGCAAACGTGGACGGCGCCGTCTACGCGTCGCCCCTCATCGTGTCCGGCCACGTTATCGTCGCGACCGAGAACAACACGCTTTACTCGCTCGACATCTTCACCGGGCAGGTGATCTGGACCAAGCACCTCGGCGAGCCGGTGGACGCACGGTCGCTGCCCTGCGGAAACATCAGCCCCGTCACTGGAATAACGGGCACGCCGGCGATCGACCCGACGACGGGACGGCTCTACGTCGTCGCGTTTCTGCGCGGGTACCACCACTTGCTGTACGCATTGAGCCCGGTCGACGGATCGGTGTTGTGGCAGCAGGACATCGACCCGTCCGGCTCGAATCCCATGGTGCAGCAGCAGCGTGGCGGTCTGTCGATCGGTTCGGGGAACGTGTATGTGCCGCTGGGCGGGCTGTTCGGCGACTGCGGCGCGTACAACGGCTACGTCGTGGCGCTGCCGCTTGGCGGCGGGCAGGGCCGCGCGTACAAGGTGCCCTCGGCGCGGGGAGGGAGCATCTGGGCTCCACAGGGCGCGACGTTCGCGCCTGACGGCAGCCTCTACGTCGTCACCGGCAACTCGTTCGGCTCGGGTTTCGGCTACAGCGACTCCGTGCTCCAGCTGACGCCGGACCTGCAGACGGTGAAGTCGTACTTCGCCCCGTCCAACTGGGCCGCGCTCAACGCCGGCGACACAGACTTGGGCTCGACGGGAGCTGCGCTGCTTCCTGCGATGGGGCGAGTTGTGGTGATCGGCAAGGAGGGTGTGGCGTACTTGCTTGCGGCCGGCGCGCTGGGCGGGATCGGCGGTCAGCTCGCGAGCCGCCGCGTGTGCTCGGGCGCGTGGGGCGGAACGGCGTGGCGGGAATCCACGGTGTTCGTGCCGTGCGCGGACGGACTTTACGCGCTGTCCGTCACGCCCACGTCGATTTCGGTCGCCTGGCGGGCCGGGCGTCCGCAGCTGGGCTCACCCATCGTTTCGGCGGGCGCGGTCTGGGCCGTCGAACCTTCATCGGGGACTCTGTACGCGCTCGATCCCGGCAGCGGCCAGGTGCTGTTCTCGACCGGTGTCGGCGTCGCCGAGCACTTCAGCACGCCGGCGGCGACCGACGGTTTCGTGGTCGTTCCGGCCGGTCAGAAGGTCGTGGCGGTTTCGGTGGTCGCCTAGCCGGGCTTAGCCCTGGATGTCTCCCAACAGGTTTGCCATCTCGATGGCGGCCTCGGCGGCCTCAGCGCCCTTGTTGTTCTTCGGGCCCGAGCGCGCAAGCGCCTGATCGCGGTCGTCGGTGGTGAGGACTCCGAACGCGATGGGGACGCCCGTGTCGAGCATGGCCTGCATGAGACCCGATGCGGCTTGCATCGCAACGACCTCGAAATGGAAGGTCTCGCCCCTGATCACTGAGCCCAGGCAAACGATTGCGTCGTGGCCGCCCTTCTCAGCCAGCGCGAGCGCCGTGACAGGCAGCTCGAGCGAACCGGGCACCCAGTAGACGTCCGGCTCCTCGACCCCGTGCTGCTGCAGCGCATCCTGCGCGCCGCGGAGCAGGCGTCTGGTGACGTCTTCGTTGTACCGGGCCACGACGATGGCGATGCGCAGCTCGCTCCCGTCGAGGTCCGGCTTTTCGCCCTTCTCCCCCATCGATCTGGTTACAGCAGGTGGCCGAGCTTGTCTTTTTTCGTCTTCAGGTAGCGCTCGTTGTGAGGGTTCGACTCGATCTGGATCGGCACGCGTTGCACGACCTCGAGGCCGAAGCCCTCGAGCCCGTAGATCTTCTTGGGATTATTGGTGAGGAGGCGGATCTTGCGCACACCGAGGTCGTACAGGATCTGGCTGCCGATGCCGTAGTCGCGTTTGTCGGGCGGATGGCCCAGCGCCTCGTTGGCCTCGACTGTGTCCATACCCTCGTCCTGGAGGTTGTACGCGTGCAGCTTGTCCAGCAGGCCGATGCCTCTTCCCTCCTGGTGCCTGATGTAGAGGATCACGCCGACTCCTTCCGCGGCGATCGTCTCCATCGCGGCGTGCAGCTGCGCGCCGCAGTCGCACCGAAGGCTGCCGAATATGTCGCCGGTCAGGCATTCCGAGTGGGCTCTTAACAGGATGGGTTTTGACGGATCTATATGGCCGAGGACAATCGCGAGATGGTTCTCATGTCGCAGGACGTCCTCGTAGGCGTAGAGCTTCCAGTCCTTCGGGTCTTTATCGCCGATCGGGATGACGGCCTCGACTCGCTTCGCAACGAGCTTCTCGTTGCGGCGGCGATACGCGATGAGCTGCTCGACCGTGATGACCTTGATCGCATGCTCTTGGGCGAAGACTTCGATGTCTTTCATGCGGGCCATGGTTCCGTCGGATTTCATCAGCTCGGTGATCACGCCGGCTGGATAGAGTCCGGCGAGCGTGGCCAGGTCGACGGCGGCTTCCGTCTGCCCGGCTCTCGTCAACACCCCGCCCTCTGCCGCACGCAGAGGGAACGTATGACCGGGCATCGAAAAGTCGCTCGGCCTTGCGTCCGGGTCGACGACCTTGCGGATGGTCGCGGCGCGGTCATGCGCGCTTGCTCCGGTCGTGGTCGTGTCGCGCGCGTCGATGCTGACGCTGAAGGCGGTGCCGAGGCGGCTCGTGTTCCGCTCGACCATCGGTGCGATGCCGAGCTCGTCGAGTCTTTTCGCAACGACCGGCAGGCACACCAGGCCTGAGCCGTGGTGCGTCATGAAGCTGACGTGATCTGGCGTCACGAGCTGCGCCGCGACGACGAGGTCGCCCTCGTTCTCCCGGTCTTCGTCGTCGACGACGATGACGAACTTGCCGGCTTTGAAGTCGCAAACCGCCTCCGGAACCGTGGCCAGGCTCATGCTCGACGAAGTCTACCGGCGCAGGTTTCTGGCCACGTACCTCGCGACGACGTCAGCCTCGATGTTGACGACCGAGCCGGGTTCGTACTCGCCGGCGATGGTCACCGCGAGCGTGCGCGGGATGAGCGCCACGGAGAACGACGTCTGGTCGACCGCAGCGACGGTGAGGCTCATTCCGTCGACGGCGATGGAGCCTTTTTCGGCGACAAACCGCCGAATCGTTGCGGGCAAAAGGACGTCCAGCTCGCGACCGGACTTGACGTAGGTCACCCGCTTCACCCTGCCGGTTGCGTCAATGTGGCCCTGGACGATGTGGCCGTCGAGCAAGGCCGCGGCGGTGACCGGAAGCTCCAGGTTGACCCTCGAGCCCCGCTTGAGGGCGCCGAGGTTGGTTCGCCTGAGGGTCTCGGGGACGACATCCATCGAGAACCTGGGTCCGGTCTTCTTCACGACGGTCAGGCAGCATCCATTGACCGCGACGCTGGCCCCGACCCTGAGGCGGCGGGCGGTTGCCGAATGCTCGACCGTCAGCCGGTTGCGGCCTTTGCTCGCGACCGTGCCGACGGCGCTAACGATCCCGGTGAACATTCACGTATCCGCTGATCAGGAAATCGTCGCCGAGGCGTGTGACGTCGAGGTCATGAAGGCCCGTCGCCTCGGCCAGGCGCTCGACACCTTTGCCTCCGAGCGGGCCAGGCGCCTCGCGCCCGCCGATCAGCTTCGGCCCGACGTAAGCGAAGACCTTGTCCACCAATTGTTCGCTGAGCATCGCAGCATGAATCTCCGCCCCGCCTTCGACGAGGACGCTGATCACGTTGCGCCGGCCGAGCTCATCCATAAGGTCCGGAAGGGACACCCGGCCGTCCCCCGTCGCCGGCAGCTTGACGACCTCGGCCAACCCGACGCGGCCGCCGCGTGTGGTTGCGATCACAGTATTGGGGCCGACAACGCGCGCGGATTGCCGGATCCGAAGCTGCGAGTCGACCACGATGCGAAGGGGTTGGCGGACGCCTTCCCCGTCGAGGCGGGCGGTGAGCTCGGGGTTGTCGGTGATCACGGTGTTGATGCCGACGAGGACCGCGTCGTGCTGGTGACGGAGGCGGTGGGCGTGCAGCCGCGATTCTTCGCCGCTGATCCAGCGCGACTCCCCGGTCCGCGTCGCGATCTTGCCGTCGAGGCTCATCGCGAACTTGGCTGTGACAAAGGGACGCCCGGTCAGGCGGTGCTTGACGTAAAACTCGTTCAGTCGCATGGCACGATCTTCGTGCATGCCCACGTCGACCCTAACGCGCGCAGATTCAAGCGCCTTGACACCCGCGCCGCGGACTCGCTCATCAGGATCAGTCATCGAGATGACCGTCCTGTAGATGCCTGACTCGATCACCGCGTCGGCACAGTTGGGCGTCCGATGCGCGTGGGTGCAGGGTTCCAGGTTGATGTATAGGGTGCCGCCCTTGGCGCTTTCTCCAGCCTGGGCGAGGGCTTCTTGCTCCGCGTGGGGCTGGCCAGGTCCCTTGTGATACCCCTCGCCTGCGATGTGGCCTTCTCGGTCGAGCACCACAGCGCCAACCATCGGATTGGGGCTGGTGCGGAAGTCCGCACTGAGGGCAAGTTCGAGGGCGCGCGCCGACCAGTGGCGGTCGGCAATTCGTTCGCCGTCTCGTCTGTCCCCAGGGCGATGTATCTCAGCTGTCATTGAAACAACCGAATTAGGTCTATGAGATTCTCCAGTTTGCGTCTTCGCGCTGGATCCAATTTTCTGTTCGTTGTGACCTCACCTTCAGTGAGCTGAAGAGTGAGTTATAGGTGAACAAGCCCTCGGGCTATTAGTACCGGTCAGCTCAAAGGATTGCTCCTCTTACACCTCCGGCCTATCAACCTGGTTGTCTACCAGGGCCCTTACCCGGTTAACCCGGTGGGAAACCTTATCTTGGAGTTGGCTTCGCACTTAGATGCTTTCAGCGCTTATCCAAACCGGCCATGGCTACCCG
>VBEF01000102.1 GCA_005881275.1 Chloroflexota bacterium | reverse complement strand
GTCGTGGCTTTGAAGGACCGCGCCTATGTCTGTGCGGCTAGCCATCTTCTGCTGGCAACGGTGATCAGGCGGTCGGTCCAATGAGTGGAATAGTCGAGATCATCGGAGGGACAACCGTCGATATCTACGTGTCGGTGCGCCGCTTTCCGCCTGGAATTGGCACAGAGTTCGGGCGCTCCACATTGGCCCAGTGTGGTCGCGCCGCCAGTTTGAGCGTCGGTGGCAACGGCGGGCTAGCGGCATTCATGCTCGGCAGGCTTGGCCAGCCGGCCCGCTTGCATACGCGGCTGGGGAGAGACTTCTGGGGCGGCTGGCTACGTGCTCAGCTCGAGGCGGCTGGCGTTGAGCTGGCTTCGGACAGCACCGACGAGGAGAGCTCCACCAACATCGTCGCCATCGACGGTGGGGGAAACCGCCTCTCGTTCTTCCATCCCCTAGAGGCGCAATACGCAGTTGCAGCGCCCTTGCCGGACACCCGTGTCATGTTTCTCGGGGGTTGTCCGCATCCAACTGCGGAGCTAATGGCGAGTTACGTCCGGCCATATCGCAATGCTGGAGCCACCACGGTCATGGACATCGGGCCGGCCATTCCACGGCCGTTCAGATTTGACGATCTAGCGCGATTAGCCGATGCGCTCGATCTCGTTACCTGCAACCGGGCGGAGCTACGCCAGCTTAGCGGCACGAGCTCGCTGCGACGCGGAGTGCAGGTCATTCACAACCTGGGCATTCCTACCCTCGTAATCAAGGACGGGGCGAATGGGGCGGTGTTCTCGACATCCGACGATAACCATCTGCACCTCCTTGCCGTCGAGACGACGACGCCAGCAACAGGCTCGGTCGGCGCGGGTGATAGTTTCAACGCGGGCCTCCTGTACGCGCTGGCCGATGCCAAAAGTGTCGCTGTCGCAGTGGCATTCGCTAACCAGATCGCGCGAGCTGTGTTACGTGCACCTGATCGACTCAATGTGGACCTGGCCGCTGCCAGCATTTACGAGACTGCGGTCGCCGGTCAAGTTCGACTAGTGGAGGTGTGAACATGCTTCCCCGTTGGGTTCAGAACCTATTGGAGCAGCATCCAGGAGCCGAGGAGCCTACACCTGAGGTTCCAATACCTTCCTGGCTTGAGGATGAGGTCAAAAAGAAGCCGCTCTGGTACATCATTCGGGAGTCCGACGTCGTTCGTGACCGGCATCCTTTCGTCGTATATGACGAGATTCTCAAAGAGCCGCCTCAGTGGGCGGACATACTGGCAACCAAGCGCCTCGAGGTTGAGGCGCTTGCCAAGGAGCTCACCGAACGTGGCATCCGGCGTGTGATTTTCACTGGATGCGGTTCTGCCTTTTTCACCGCGATTCACGGAAATCTGCTGTTCAGACGTTTCACCGATCTGAGCACCGATGCCATTGAGTCAAACGAGCTAGCGCACTACTTCCCACATGTTGATGCAGCCAGAACGGCGGTTATCGCTCACTCTGGGACGGGGGGCAGCATCGAGACGCTAGAAGCGATCCGGGTGGCAAAAGCGAGAAATGTACTCACCGTGGCGCTGTCCAACACGGACGTCAGCCCGATACTCAACGAATCAGATCGGTCTGTTGTGTATTTGACTCGCCAGCATTGCGGACCATGCATCTCAGTAATTTCGACGCGTCTTTTGCTTCAGACATTGCTGGCTGCGGCGCTTGCAACTTCGGCAGCCGATCGTCGCCAACTGGAGCACGAGCTTGCTGCACTACCCGAGGCCGGCCATGTCTTTTTGGAGGAATTCACACCACGAATCGAAGACTTTGCTAACCGCACCATCGACGTAGAGTCGGTGTTCGTAGTTGGGAGCGGACCGAACTATTTCTCGGCGCGGGAGGGCACCCTGAAGATTGAGGAGCAGAGCCTCATGGTCGGCAAGGCCTATCGCGCGGGCGACTTCCACCATGATGCGTTGTCGTTGCTATCGCCGACCCGATTAGTGGTGGCCATTGCGGCGGACGGAGTACCGAACCAGCGCATTGTCGATGTCCTTCGTGCCGCAAAGGAGGGCCTCAGCCCTACCCTCGCGATGGAGTATGGCGCTGTGGGCGGACTGGCGCCCTATGCCGACGAGACATGGCGGCTTCGCGCAGAGCTCGGGGAGTATGTGGCGCCGGTCCTGGTCACCCTGCCATTCCAACTGCTCGGATATTTCATGGGTGTGGTGCGTGGTCGCAATCCAGATACGCTCGCAACCGATCACATTTCCAATGCACGTGCTTGGCTCACGGCCTTTCCGCTCGGCACGCATTAGAAAGGAGGCTTGTTCGAACACTGGCAATCGGCGATGGGCTTGCATACCTACTGGGATCAGCCGGCATTCAATGTTGAGTGCGTGTGTTGAAGCCGCCAGGGCGGCTGAAGACCCGACCTACGATGCGACAGGTGGCAGCACACGCGCGCGTGAGCCTAAAGACTGTTTCTAGAGTGATCAACGCCGAGTCAGTCGTCTCACCGACGTTGCGCTCACGCGTGCAAGCGTCGGTCGAACACCTGGGCTACAGGCACAATTTGCAAGCCAGCAGCCTAAGGCGAACCGACAGCAGGAGCGCCACCATTGGCCTGGTTCTCCGAGACGCGGCCAATGCGCTTTCCGCACCTCTATCCAACGAAGTCGAGTCAATAGCCCTCAAACGCGGTGTGCTGGTCTTTACCGGAAGTTCGCATGACGACGAGGAACACGACCGCGAATTGATTTGGGCTTTTAGCTGCCACCGCGTCGATGGCCTAATAGTCGTTGGTACTACCCAGAATACTGACCTCCTTCTTGCCGAACATCGGGCGGGAACGTCAATCGTTTTGGTTGATCAACTCGAATCCACCTTCGACTCGGATCATGTTGTCACGGATGACTTCCAGGGCACCCAACTCGGCATAAGGCACCTCATCGCTAACGGCCACCGCCACATCGGGTACTTGGGAGGTCCTGCCTCGGACAGAACTATCCGTCGATATCGGGGATGCGTCGATGAACTCCGCGCTCAAGGCTGGCCGATCGACGAGCACCTAGTGCGTCTTGACGTTCATGACTCCGAGGCAGCTGAGACTGCTGCCGCTGAACTCTTGTCAGAGGCGCGACGCCCAACCGCGCTTTTCGCTAGCGGGAGTCAGATCGCTCTTGGCACTTATCGAGTACTTCGGCGACTCGATCTCAATCGGCAGGTCGCTCTCGTTGCCTTTGACGACCTACTAGATGCCGACTTGACGGCTTGTGGGGTCACTGTAATAGCTCCAGATCCTGTCGCATTAGGTCGGGCCGCTGCCAAGCTTCTGTTTCGCCGGATCGATGGCGACGAGTCGCCGCCCGTCCATCATCTGATCCCGAGTCGGTTGATCACCCGCGCCACGGGCGAGATTCATTTGATGGGACTTAGTGGGCCCGCCGTGCAGCGCATAGCGCGCTGATAGATCTGGCTCGCGCAAGTGAAGTGCAGCGGGTAGGCCGTGGCGACCTCATGCATTGTGACGTGACGGAGCTCAACCGTCGGCTTCGACGCGACATCCACTCACCCCGCGGCTATTTTCTTGGCTACAGACGGACCCGCGCCGCCTCGTCTGCGTCTCGTAAAGGAGCCAAGAGCTGAAAAGGCTTAGCTGATACATGCACCATGGGCAGCGCCCCAATCGCTAGGATCGCGAGCCACGCGCCATCCCACAACAGCTGCGGCGCCGCGAGTAGCGGCGTAAGTAGTAGCTGCATGGTGAGGACACCAACAAGGAGCCAAAGTCGGTGCCACAGCGGCGGCGACGTGCGCAGAACCAACCATCCCGCGAGCACGAGTACGCAGTAATCGGAGTTGTGGAAATAGCTCGCAGTCGCGACCGTGCCGAGGATTCCAGCGGCAAACACGATCTCCAGCTCGCCGCGCCTTGCCCACGCGATCCACAAGGCCATCGCGCCCTGGATGAGCCAGAGGATGTATGTGAGCGGTCGGTCGCTCAGCGGTCCCGCGAGTGTGAAGATCGTGTCGAGCGGCAGGTGCTGAACTCCCCGGACCACATGCCACCACTCCGTCAGGCCGGTGGAGCCCAGGGTCAGCACCGTGAGCAGCGCGAGCGCCGCCGAGGCGGCAGCCCAGGCCACGACAGGTCGGTAGCGACGGCTGACCAGCAGGGCGACCGGCAGGAGGATCACTGCCTGCGGCTTCAAGAACATGGCGAGCGAAAGGGCCACTCCCGCCTCCACGTCTCTGTTCTTCACGAGTAGCCACCAAGCCGTTGCAGACAGCGCCAGCACGATCAATGTGGGCTGCCCGAAGTACATGGTCAGCAGCACTGGTCCGGCCCCGATCGCCAACAACAGGAGTGTGATCTTGGCCAGGGCATCGTAGGGAGCGCTGATGTGCCATGCGATTACGAGTGCACTGACCGATAGCAGGACCCACAGCACGTAAGCCACCGTTTCCGGGAACACGGTCATAGGCGCGAACACCCACGCCAGGAGTGGTGTACTCGCGTAGGTCTTCTCGTCGATCAGGCGTGCCGCGGCCGGAAGGGAACTGGAGACCGAACGCAAGGCCCCCTGGTCATAGATCGTGGACCAGCCGTATCGGAGGCCGGCCTCCGCAGCCACGTAGTAGAGGCGCACGTCATCGTGCATGGGGGCGGTCACGAACTCCAGCAGCCAGATGACGCAGGAATACAGGGCGGTCCACCCCGAGGCCACCAGTGCCGCTGCAAGTAAGAGCGGGGGGCGCCGAACTACTTGTGCGCAAGAGCCAGACACGCTGCCCGCCCGAACGTCGTCGGGAAGGCGGCGGATTTTCGGCATCCGGTAAAGCCTCGAGAAAGCCACAGCGCAGCCTGCCCCGCCACCAGGCGCCCAGGCAATGGGACGTGCGTACCAGGCCCTGGCCCCTTCGAATTAGGCCCGGCGATTCCCATCCATCCCCGCCAACTTTCGGCCTCCATGACAGCCAGATGACAGCCACATCAGTGGGCGTCCTCGGACGCCGGTCGTGGTCTCGAAGTCAATCGTCGCAATGCGCTGTCCAAAGCATTAAGGGTCGGACCTCCAAGAGGTCCTGATCGCCAGCCGCTTTACCATGCGCACAGCCATGAAAAGAGCCCCAGTTGGGCGTGCTCAACGCCAACTTGAACACGGCCTTGAATGGCGTGCTCGATGCGCGCCCATCGCTGGGCGACGTCGTTGTCGTGTCAGGGCTGGCGTGATCGGCCTTCTCGTGATACAGCTCGTGCACAGCGCCGGTGCAGGTCTTGTTATCGGTATCGACCGCATAGCCTCGCGTCGCGAGCTCGCCAGCCGGCTGGGAGCAGACTTGCTGGTCGATCCGACAGAAGGTGATAGTTGGTGACAGAAACGCTCTGAGCCTGATTCTTTCGCCGTGCATCGAGTGGCTTTTCGCCGACGGTGGCCGTCCCTTTCCGGAGCGAGTGCGTGCGGCGGCTGCCGCGGGCTTCGCTCAAGTCGAATTCTGGACGACCACCGACAAGGATCTCGACCAGGTCGAGAAAGCGCTGCATGAGACCGGAATCACGGTCACGGGCTTTGTCTCAGAGCCGGCAGGGCGTCTCGTCGACCCGGCGACCCACGCCGCATTTCTCGAAGGAGTAAAGCGTTCGGTTCAGGTGGCGGCTCGACTCAGCGCACGCAACCTGATCGTGGTTTCGGGCAACGCCCGGCCGGAAGCCGACAGAACGCAGCAGCTTGATGCCATCGCAGAGGCCTTGCGCCGAGCAGCCTCGATCGCCTCAAAGGCGGGAGTCGTGCTGCTGTTGGAGCCGCTCAACACTCTCGTCGATCATCGCGGATACTTCCTCGACTCGACGGCAGATGCTCTCCAAGTAATCCGCAGCGTGGACCAGCCGGCTGTGAGATTGCTGTACGACATGTATCACTCGGTCGTCATGGGCGAAGACCCGGAGCATGTGCTGGTCGGTTCCGGCGGCCTGGTCGGTCACGTGCATATTGCGGACGCGCCCGGACGCCACGAGCCGGGCACCGGGAAGATCGATTGGGCTCGGCAGCTTGCCGCCTTGCGCACTGCCGGTTATGGCGGTCCAATCGGACTCGAGTACATTCCAAGCCGGGACACACGTTCGAGTCTCGAGCTCATTCGCGAGCTCGCTCTGTGATCGCAGCTCAGCTCGTTGCGAACTGCTTGACATTCGATGGATATTGCCTATGCTTATGGACCATGCATATGACATATGTATGGTCAGGGCATGTCGCTTAGGTTCGGCGTCCTCGGCCTACTGGCCGAAGAGCCCTTGCACGGGTACGAGGTCAAGACACGATTTGAGGAGATGCTCGGTGGCACCTGGAAGGTCAACATCGGATCGGTCTACCAGGTGCTCCAACGTCTGGAGCGCGACGGGCTCGTCGAGGCGACGGGCGACCGCGGCGACCGCGGCCGCCAGGCCTACCGCGCGACCGTCGCCGGGATCTCGGGGCTGACCGAATGGCTGGAAGATCCGGACTCGCAGCCGCAGCTCCTGCGCGAGGACTTTTACGTGAGGCTCTTGCTGCTTGGTCGCCAACCCAACGGCCATCTGGCGCGGCTGCTCGACCGGCAGCGGCGTGTGTACCTGCAGAGGATGCGCGACCTGGCGGACCAGGAAAAGATCGCTCGCGAACGCGGGCGGCCGCAGGTGGCCCTGCTGTTCAAGGGCGGCCAGCTGCACACCGAGGCGGAACTGAAATTCCTCGACGCGGTCGCCGACGAGATGGGGAAG
>VBEF01000051.1 GCA_005881275.1 Chloroflexota bacterium | reverse complement strand
AAGGTGAGGCAGAAGCCAAGGCGCTCGCCATGCGCGCCGACGCCTACAAGCAGTTCAACGAGGCGGCCATCATCCAGACCGTTCTCGCGGCGCTGCCCGACATAGTGCGAGCTGCCGCGGAGCCGATGAGCCACATCGATTCCCTGACCGTGATGAGCGCCGACGGCGCTTCCGAGATCGTGCGCAACGCGACGCGCGCCATGATC
>VBEF01000050.1 GCA_005881275.1 Chloroflexota bacterium | reverse complement strand
CCGGCCTCGACGTGCCGAACCTGGTCGGGGGCGCGCTGGGCCGCGGATTCGGCGAAAAGCTCCGCACGGGTGAAGGCAATGGCGAATCGACCGGGGGGTCTGCGACGGACCGGATCACTGAGATCGCGGGCGAGGGCCTGACCACCCTGAAGGCGGCGCAGGAAGCCGCCAAGGCCAAGGCGGTCGCCGACGCGGCGGCGGCGAAATCTTCCGCTGACGAAGTCGCCGCCAAGGTCGCGGTGGAAGCAGCGAAGGTAAAGGACGCGGTGGAGAAAGCCGCCGCTGCGATCGAGCCGAAGGCCGCGGCCGAGGCCAAGGTGGCGCCTGCTGACGGCAACGTCGCGCAGTGGGCCAAGTGGCTGGCCGACTCGCTCCGCAGGGTCCCCAACATCCAGATCTACGACGCGCTCCGGCTCGTCGACCTGGAGAGCCGAGGCCCCGAGGCCGCGCGCGGCATCTGGTCGACGGCAAAGGGCGTCCTGGCGAAGGACTACGGCAAGGTCACGGTCGGCGACCTACTCCAGCGGTTTGGGGCCTGAAAACGGGGAAGCCCGCTTGCGCGAGCTTCCCAAGGCTGGGGTGGGGGCGTGAAGTCGAATTCAGTGGCCGGCTTACCGGCAGACGATATGGTAGCACACTGTCTCGTCGTCCACAAGATATAGACACCTGGGGATAACTGGCCTGAAATCGCCTCTTCCGCTCGATATGGAGCCGATGCTGTCGGCGATCTCGGACACCGGCATCCCGAAAGGCGACAGCTGGGAGTACGAGCCCAAATGGGACGGCTTCCGGACGCTCGTGTATCGCGACGGCGACGATGTGGCCCTGATGAGCCGTGGGGGCAGGCCGATGACGAGGTACTTCCCTGAGCTGCTGCCGGCCTTTCGCGGCCTGGCGCAGTCCAGGCTCGTGCTGGACGGCGAGGTGATCGTCGTCGGAGCCAACGGGCTCGACTTCGGCGCTCTGCAGCAGAGGGTCCATCCCGCGGAGTCGCGGGTGCGGATGCTCAGCGAGGCCACGCCGGCCTGGTTCGTGGCTTTCGACCTGCTGGCGGAGGGCGACATGGATCTCCGCAAGCAGCCGTTGGGCGAACGACGCAAGCGGCTCGAGAAGCTCCTGAAAGGAGTCAAGCGGCCGATCTTCCTGACGCCATACACGCGGGACCCGAAGAAGGCGGAGGAGTGGTTCGAAAAGTTCGAGGGCGCCGGACTCGACGGCGTCATCGCCAAGTCGTGGAAAGGGCCGTACGTGCCCGGCAAGCGATTCTGGGTGAAGATCAAGCACCAGCGAACAGCGGACTGCGTTGTGATCGGATGGCGCAAGTCGAGCGACGGCTCAACACTCGGCGCGTTGCTGCTTGGTCTTTACGACAAGAAGGGGACGATGCATTACGTAGGTCACACTTCCTCATTCAACGCGGCAGAGCGCAAGGAGCTGATCGCGAAGCTCAAACCCCTTCAGACAGAGATTCCCGAGGAAGAATGCAAAGCCAATCCAGGGACAAGCTCGAAGCCGGCGAGCGTTTCCGCCACGCAACCGGATTTCTTCGCTGGCGGACGGACAAACCACCGAAGAAGTGCGGCTTCGACCAGATCGCGTCAGTGGCCGAGTTCGACGTGAGAGGAATCTTCGGGAGCAAGTAGCAGCGGGCGCGCGCCCGGTCCGCCCGGACCGTAGAACTTCATCGCCGCGCGGCCGAGACCTGTCACCGCGAGCCAATCGAAGCCGGCGCCTGTAGCAAGACCGACGCCGAGTGGTATGACGCGCGCTGCGACCTTTGCCGAGCCGGTGACGGCGAATCGCGCCAGGATGCGCGTGACCAAATGGCCGGAGCCATGGACCAGCAGAAGATTCGGGACGCGGCGGAAAGCGGCCAGAGCCAGACGCTCACCTCCCGCCACCAGCACCTCCTCACGCAACTTGAGGGCACCGCTGGTCAGGCCGACCACGACGAGGGCTTCGAGCACGCGGTTCTCTGATCCGCTCAGCTCGTGGCCGTAGATCATCGCGATGCCGAGCACGAGCTCGATCTCCTGCTCGAGGGCATAGAGGGTCTGGCTCGTGACCGTGCCGATGGCGAGCACTGTCCCCAGGCCGGGCGCGATCGCCACGGCCCCGCTGAGCGCGCCTGTCGCGGCGACGCGGCGTCGCGTGGAACGGATGAGCGCCTGCGCAAGTTGATCGTTGGTGTGGAGCGGTTGAGCCGCCCGGAGCCGGTCGACCTTGGCTCGGATGGTCGGCTCGCGGCTCTTCATCGCATGGTCAAGGGATTTGAGGACGAGACGGAGCTGAGGTGGGAGCTGCTCGAGGTCCATGGCGCGGAGACTACCGCAGTGCGCTTCCTGCGAAGAGGTCGCAGCGATCGCCGGCCAGTTTGAACAGACAGTTGCGACTCAGTCGCGATAAGGCTTAGGCTCTTCCGGATGGCCTCAATGCGGATATTGCTCTCGCAGTCGTTTGATCGAGGTGAGCGACGCCGCCTGGCCGGGTTCTTCGGATCGGTGGGCCTCCTGCACATCGCCGGCTGGGGACTTCTACTCGTGTACTCGGCGTCCCATCCCGAGTTCCTCGCGCTGGGCGGCCTGGCTTACACGTTCGGCCTCCGCCACGCGTTCGACGCCGACCACATCTCAGCGATCGACAACACGACGCGCAAGCTGCTGCAGAGCGGCAAGAAGCCGGTCGGTGTCGGCTTTTTCTTCTCGCTGGGGCACTCGACCGTCGTCCTGTTGATCGCGGTTGCGCTCGGGCTCGCGGTCAAGTCTCTCGTTCAGGGTGTTGTGGGCGGCAACGGCGAATTGCGGAACGTCGGCGGCGCGGTGGGCACCCTCGTCTCAGGCGGATTCCTCGTCTTGATCGGGGTGCTGAACCTCGTGATCCTGATCGACATCGTCCGCGTGTACCGGAAGATGCGGCGTGGCGAGTACGACCGGGAATCGCTGGACCGGGAGCTGATGACCGGCGGGGTTATGACAAAGCTGTTCGGCAGGCTGTTTCGCGTGATCGAACACAGCTGGCAGATGTATCCGATTGGCTTCCTGTTCGGTCTTGGGTTCGACACCGCTTCCGAGGTCGCGCTGCTCGCCATTTCCGCGGGCGCGGCCGCCCAGGGCCTGCCCTTCACCGCGGTGATCTCGCTGCCGTTGATCTTCGCCGCCGGCATGTCGCTCATGGACACAACGGACGGAGCTTTCATGTCCAAGGCGTACTCATGGGCTTTCGCAAGCCCGATCCGGAAGGTGTTTTACAACCTCACGGTCACGTCGCTCTCAGTGTTCGTCGCTCTGTTCGTCGGTTTGGTCGAGCTGGCCCAGATTCTGATCCGGCTCCTCAGGCTTCAGGGCGGTGTGTTCGACACGATCGCCGGGTTCGATTTCATCAGCAGCGCTGGATACGTCATCGTGGCGGCCTTTGTCGTCGCGTGGGCGGGCGCGTTCGCCATCTACAAGGTGCGGCGCATCGACGAACGTTGGGGCGCCGCCGTCGATAAGGTCGCCTAAGGCTTCAGTCCTCTTCCGGAGGCCCGACCAGCTTCCAGCCGTTCTGCCAGGGCCAGCTGTTTTTTAGCTGCAGGATGATGTTGAGCGACGCCATGCCTTCGAGAGCGCGCGCCATGGCAAGCGGTCCTGCGTCGATGGGCCGGAAGCCGATCGACTCGACGAACTGAAGGGTCTTCTGCTTGGCTTGTTCATCGTCGCCGGCGACAAATCCGTCGAGCCGTTTGCCATCGACCTTCGGGTCCGCCATCTTCGACGCAAACGCGTAATTGAACGCCTTGACCACGTGTGCTTGAGGAGCCTTCTTCTGGATGTGCTCAGACATCGACGAACCGTCAAGCGTCTTGCCTGGGTCTTTCATATCGACACGGTTGGTGACGTCGATGATCACCTTGCCGTCGAGCTCTGGAGCGAGCACGCCGACAACCTCATCGACCTTGTCGGCCGGCACGGCGAGGACCACGAGCTCCGCGTCCTTGACCGCATCCTTGGTGGAGTCGGCCGCATGGGCGTTCGTCGACTTCGCCGCCTCCCGAGCTTTCTCTGGCGAGCGCGAGGCGAGAGTCACCTTGTGCCCCGCCTGGGTCGCCGATTTCGCCAGCGCCTTACCTACATTCCCCGAGCCGATGATCGCAACTTTCATTCAATACCCCCTCCGACCTGTATACGCCGATGCGCAAACCGAACGAGGATCGATGAGGCCGCGATGCTCACTACCACCGCGCCGACGAGTCCCGAGCTCACCTGCGGCGTGATAAGTCTCGCGCCGAGGGCGATCGCGCCGAGTACATAGCTGAACTCACCGACCTGTCCGAGTCCCACGGCCAGCTGGAGCGTTCGTGCGCCAAGCCTGCCGAACCTGGCCATCAGCCAGATCACCAGGACCTTGCCGGCGATGACCATGGCCAGGAAGGCCAGGAGCCACGGCAGAGCCTGGGGCAGGGTTGTCGGGTCGATGACGGTACCAAGGGCGACGAAGAACATCACGGCGAACAGGTCGCGGAACGGGAGAAGGCGCTGCCGCGCCTCCGCGGCAACAGGGCTTTCGGTGATCGCCAGGCCCGCGACGAAGGCGGCCAGAGCAAGCGGGATGCCGAAATAGAGCGAGCCGACGCCGGCCAGGAGCAGGCCGCTTGCCACAGAGACAAGCAGAAACAGGTCGTGCTCGCCCATGAGCCGGCGCAGCAACCAGGGCAGAAGGTAGGCCGCCACGGCAGCCAGGGCGACGAAGGCGATCACGCCTCCGATCGCGACGAGGCCGGATCGGCCGCCGACGCCGAGCACCACGACCAGAACGAGGGCCGCGCTGACTCCGACCAGGTCCTGGATCACGCTCCACCCCAGGAGCTCTTCGTCGGTGATGCGGTCTGTTGTGCGGCGCCGGCTGCGCGTGATGTTGACCACGACGACGCTCGACGACATGGCGATCGAGAGGCCGATGATCGCCGCGCCGGCAACTGACATGCCGAGTGCGACAGATGCCGCGGCGCTGAGCACCCAGGTCACGGCGACCTGAAGCGGCGCGAGAAGCAGGAGCCTTCGGCCTTCGCGCGCCAGGCGAAGAGGGTTGATCTCGATGCCGACCTCGAACAGCAGGAGCACGACGCCGACATCGGCCAGCGGGAGACCAATCGCACGCGCCCCCATGCCGGCCAGCGCCGCGAGCAGGAGCAAGAGCCCGAGCTCGAGGATGGCGGGTGCTGTGTGGTCCACTGCCGGGAGAATAAAGAACCCCGATGCATGAGCTCGATTGGCGGCCCGCAAAAAGGCCTGAACGTACGGCGCTCAACGGCGACAGCGTGCTCCTCGAGCCGCTCGACGTCGCGCGGCATGGGGAGGACCTCTTCGCCGCGACCGCGGGAGCAGATTCGACTTGGGACTACTTGCCGTACGGGCCGTTCTCGGACAAGCGCGAGTTCGTGGGCTGGCTCGAGCAGAGAGCGCCGATCGACGATCCGCTGACGTTCACGATCATCGACCGCGAGGCGAATGCCGCCAGAGGTCTCGCCAGCTTGATGAGGATCGTTCCGGAGCACGGCGTGATCGAGATCGGGCACATCTGGCTTTCCCCGTCACTGCAGCGAACACGGCAGGGGACCGAGGCGATCTATCTCATGTCGCGGTATGCGTTCGATCTCGGCAACCGGCGGTACGAGTGGAAGTGCAACGCCGAGAACACGGCGTCGCGTCGCGCCGCCGAGCGATTCGGCTTCACCTTCGAGGGTGTGTTCCGCCAGCACATGGTGGTCAAGGGCCGCAACCGGGACACGGCCTGGTACTCGATCACGGATGCGGAATGGCCGGCGCGTCGGGCGGCGTTCGAAGCGTGGCTCTCACCGCAGAACTTCAATACCGATGGCCGGCAACGCCAATCGCTGTCCACCATCCGAGCGGCAATCGAGAGTGACGGATGAACGCGCGTCGAACGCTTCGAGCCACAGCACTCGCCGGTATGACTGCTGCGGGCCTTTGGGTGATCGCCTTGGTCGTCGAGTACCAATATGGCTTGCGGCCGCCTGGCAACGGCAGCGGCCTTTACAAGGCCGATCAAGCTGCTTTCCTCGTGGCCCAGGTCGGCTATCTCGTGACGCTCATCGGTCTTTTCCGTTCCCGGGCGGGCGGTGATGGATGGTTCGGTCGCGCGGCGATTGGAATCTGGATCATCGCGGTCGCGGCCATTTTGCTTGCCCAGGTCCTCGGTGTCTTCGGCATCAGCGCCGTCCTTTTGCTGCCCGTCATCGGCGTAGGCGAAATCGTCGGTTCTGTGCTCACGTCGGTTGCGGTCTGGCGGGCCGCCCGTTGGTCGAGCTGGCGCCGGCTTGCCCCGGCGATTTGGACCGCCTACTTCCTGCTCATGATCGGCTCAGTCATTGCAGCGATTCCGATCGTCACAATTCCCGCGGCAGCACCGAATCCTCGGGCACCGAGCCCGCTGGCGGAAGCCCTCTGGCAGGGTGCCTGGTTCCTGGTGAGCCTGGCGCTCTACGTCGAGGCAGGTCGCACGGTGAAACCAGCTGAAGCCCGCTCGACGGGAATAGAAGCCCTGCCTGGGCGATAGTCGATGGCGAAGATGTCTACCACCAAAGAGGCGATCGACGCTGCGCTCGAGCGCGGACACACGATCGACATCACGACCAAGGGACGCCGTACCGGGCGGCCGCGCCGGCTCGAGATCGTGTTCCACAACATCGGCGGACGGATCTACATCAGCGGCACTCCGTATCCGGGAAAGCGGAAGTGGCTGCTCAACCTCGAGGCAGATCCGCATTTCACATTTCATTTGAAGGGAAGGACGAGCGCCGACCTGCCCGCCACAGCTCGAGTCATCGAGGACGAGGCCGAGCGCCGCGAGATCTTGCCGCACATTGCCCGGATCTGGAAGCGCGACGACGTTGACCGGATGGTTCGCTACAGCCCGCTGATCGAAGTCACGTTCGAATAGCTCGGATACACGCGTTTGGCGCCAGACGGGCCGAATTCAGGACATCCGGCGAATGAAAAAAGCGCCGCCTGGTGAGGACGGCGCTTTTACTGGGGAGGGGATGTCTAGCTACAGCCGGTGGTCGCCCCGCAGTTCATGCACTTGTAGCAAGAGCCTGAGCGCACCGTGATCGCACCGCAGTCGGCGCACGCGGGTGCGTCGCCGGTGTTGACGAACGCAAGCTTCTGGACCGAGCTCGGCGACGCGACGACCTTGAACTCGGTGGTATCAGGCTTTGGATCGGCGATGGGGGCAGGCGATTCTTCGCGTCGGATCACACCGGCCTCGTCCTGCTCCTCGACGGGCAGGAAGTGACTCGCCATCCAGCGGAAGATGTAGTCCACGATCGACTTGGCGATCGGGATCTCCCTGTTCTTGGTGAACCCAGACGGCTCGAACCGCATGTGGCTGAACTTGTCGACCATGAACTTAAGCGGCACGCCGAACTGCAGCGCGTATGACGTCTGCGTGGCGAAGGCGTCCATGAGGCCCGAAATGGTCGAACCCTCCTTGGCCATCGTCACGAACAGCTCGCCCGGCATCCCGTCCTCATAGAGGCCGACGGTCAAGTAGCCTTCGTGGCCCGCGATGTCGAACTTGTGGGTGACCGCCTTACGCTCGTCGGGCAGCTTCCGCCTCATCGCTCGGTACTCGACATCGGGAGCCGCCGCAACTGCCTTCTTTTCCTTTTCGAGCGAAGTAGACAGCGGCTGCGAGCGCTTGCAGCCATCGCGGTAGATCGCGATGCACTTGAGGCCCAGGTTCCAGGACTCCATGTAGGTCTGCTCGATCTCTTCGACCGTCGCATCGGTGGGCAGGTTGACCGTCTTGGACATCGAGCCCGAGATGAACGGCTGCACCGCGGCCATCATCCGGACGTGTCCCATCGGGGCGATCGAGCGTGCGCCCTTGACAGGCTTGAACGCGCAATCGAAGACCTTCAGGTGTTCGTCCTGCAGGTGCGGTGCGCCCTCGATGGTGTCGTTCTCATCGATGTATTCGACGATCTCTTTGACCGTGATCTCGTCGTAGCCCAGCTTGCGCAGCGCGGCCGGCACAGTGGTGTTGACAATCTTCAGCAGTCCGCCGCCGACAAGCTTCTTGTACTTGACCAGCGCCAGGTCAGGCTCGATGCCGGTCGTGTCGCAGTCCATCATCAGGCCGATCGTGCCGGTCGGAGCGAGCACCGTGGCCTGGGCGTTGCGGTAGCCGTGAGCCCGACCGAGCTTGACTGCCTCGTCCCACGTTTCGCGCGCGGCCTGCACCACATCAGCCGATTCCGGCGAGGAGGTGAGCTGGTAGGCGGCGGCGCGGTGCTTTTCCATCACCCGCAACATCGGTTCGCGGTTCTTGGCGTACTCGCTGAACGGACCCTTGACCTGAGCCATCCGGGCTGACTGAGCGAAGGCACGGCCGGTCATGATCGCGGTGATTCCGCCCGCGAAGCGGCGGCCCTCGTCGGAGTCGTAAGCGAGACCCATCGACATCAGGAGCGCGCCGATGTTGGCGTACCCAAGACCGAGCGGGCGGAGGGCATCCGAGTTCTTGCCAATGGCCGGAGTGGGGTAGGAGGCGTTGGAAACGAGAATCTCCTGTCCCGTGAAGCACACATCAACCGCGCGGCGGAAGCGCTCCACATCGAACGTCCCCCGGTCGGTCTGGAACTTCATGAGGTTCAGGGACAGCAGGTTGCATGCGGTGTCGTCGAGGAACACGAACTCCGAGCACGGGTTGGTGGCGTTGATCCGGCCGGTGTTCGGGACGACGTTCCAATCCTGGATCGTGGTGTCGAACTGGAGGCCAGGGTCGCCACAGATCCACGCCGCGTCCGCGATGTCTCGCCACATGTCTCGAGCCTTGTAGGTCTCGATCGTCCGGCCGTCAACAACCGCCTTTGTCTTCCATTCCTTGTCGTCGATCACCGCGCGCATGAAGTCATCGGTCACGCGCACAGAGTGGTTGGCGTTCTGGAACTGCACCGAGTCATAGGCGCCGCCGGGCACGTTGAAGCCTGCGTTGTAGCCCGCCTCGATCAGCGCCCACGCCTTCTTCTCTTCCTCGGCCTTGGACCGGATGAAGTCGAAGACGTCGGGGTGATCGGCGCTGAGGATGACCATCTTCGCCGCGCGGCGGGTCGTGCCGCCGGACTTGATCGAGCCGGCGAACGAGTCGTACCCCTTCATGAAGGAGACGGGGCCTGACGCGGTGCCGCCGCCCGACAGCTGCTCTTTGGACGAGCGTAGGACCGACAGGTTGGTGCCGGTGCCGCTGCCGAACTTGAAGAGCATGCCTTCGGTCTTGGCCAGGTCGAGGATTGATTCCATCGAGTCGCGGACCGAGTTGATGAAGCACGCCGAGGCCTGCTGTGAGCGCCCGGGGATGCCGATGTTGAACCAGACCGGGCTGTTGAACGACGCCTGCTGCGTGACCAGCAGGAAGCGCAGCTCCTCGGCCCAGTTCTGGGCGTCTTCCTCAGTCGCGAAGTAGCCGCCCTCGCGGCCCCAGCTCGCGATCGTGTCGACGACGCGGTCGATGATCTGCCGGACGCTGGTCTCGCGCTCGGGGCTGCCCGGGCTGCCGCGGAAGTACTTCTGGGCGACCACGTTGATGGCCAGCTGCGACCACGAGCGGGGGACCTCGACGTCCTTCTGCTCGAAGATGACCTGGCCCTTCTCACCGGTGATGGCGGCGGTTCGGCGCTCCCACTCCACGAGGTCGTAGGCGTGGCTGCCTGGAGGCGTGAAGAAACGACCAAAGCGCAGCCCCTTGGCTTTGTGATGCCCGTTTCCGTTGCCGTTCTTGGCGCGGGCTCCTGTGAGGTCGGCGAGATTCTTGGCCATCTTGGTTAGGAACGCCTCCTTAAATCATCCCCGGCGAGGGTGTTTTCGAATCGCTTTGCTAGGACGTTTGCTGGGTTGTTCGGCTTGATTGTTTTGGGGATGCAAGAGGCCCCAGAGCATGCCCGCCACTTATGCCCCAGGGCCTCGATGTAACGCCCCAAAATATACGACCGCCTTTGGGGCTTGTCAAGCCCTGAACACAAGATATTTGGCCCGAACCGGCACTCAACCCCAACATGTTGGTGGATTACCTGTGGATATCCCTTGGGACGAGTTGGGCACAGGGTGGGTATTGCCTGGGGGAAACGGGGCATTGCCGGCCTACTGGGCCGAGTCGAGTAGGGCGAGGTGGAGGGTTTCTGTGGAAAGGTCGCCGGCCGCACCGGGGGAATCTGTGGATACGTTGTCCCCAGCAGCCCCTCCGGCGCTGCGCGCCCCCTCCCCATGGGATGGGGAGGAGAAAGCCTTGTCCCCAGGCACTTCACTGATCTGGGCCGATCGGGCTGAGGCCCGGATCCTGGCCGAGGCCTGCTTGCCCTCCGTGTAGGCGTTCTGCAGCACGGTGAGGGAGCGCTGGACCCGGTTGTCCAGGATTCCCTCCATGACGTCGACCTGGCGCTCGATGTCGATGAGCGCCGACTGCAGCTTCTCCATGTCCACGGTGCGTGCGAACTGCAGGTGGAGCTGGTACAGCGTCAGGAGGTAGGGAAGAGCCATCCCATAGCCGACGACCATGACGTGCCTCGAATGCGCGTTGACGATGGCGCTCCTGCATACGTCGTATGCGGCGTCCGGGATGACCGCGAGCGCGAACGGCGAGGTCGTCGAGGGGTCGATGTACTGGCTGACCTCACGGACTCGTCGCTCCACCTCCCGCTCGACTTGTCCGGTCAGCTGAGCGCGGCGATTGGCGTCGAGGCCGGGTTCGGCCAGCTGCTCGAGCGCGACGCTGGAGACCCACTTGGAGTCCATGGGCAGCAGCTTCCCGCCAGGCAGGCGCAGCGCCAGCTCGACGACCTTGCCACCGACCCAGACGTTGCGCTGCAGCATCTCCGGCGGCAGGTGGCGTAACGCCTCCTCGAGGATGTGCTCGCCCGCCGCTCCGCGGCTCGAGCTCCCCGCAATGATGTTTTCGATGTGTTTCAGGCTCGTCCTGGCTTCTTCGTCTACCGGCTGGCGCGCGGCGATCGCGGAGCGAAGGCCCTCCATGACCGTCTGGGAGTGAGTGAGGCGCTCGCGCAGCTCGGCGGCCTGAATCTCCTGGGTCCGGCCGCCGGCGTCGAACCTGCTCTTGAGCTCCGCGACGTCCCTGGCCTGCCCGTCGGCCCTCCGCACCAGGTTCCAGACCAGCGCTCCGACTCCGGCCATCGCGGCCAGGAGGCATACCAGGAGCAGCGCGAACAACAGTTCTAGCACCGACATCTTGCGCATTCTAGTCCCGATCCGGGGTATAGACAAGGGTGTTAACGTGACTGAAGTGGCCGAAATTCAACCCTTTCCCGAAGCCGAGCAGGCGCCCGACCGAATCCCTCTGGAAGAGGTCTACATGCGCATGGCCGAGGAGCTGAGCAAGCGTTCGACCTGCGCCCGGCTGCAGGTCGGGACGGTCATCACTACACCGGACCTGACCCAGGTGCTCGGCATCGGCTACAACGGCAACGCCCGCGGCCTGCCGAATCGGTGCGACTCGACGACGCCCGGAGCCTGCGGATGCCTGCACAGCGAGCAAAACGCTCTGATCAAGGCCGGCGCGCAGCTCCCGGGCAAGGTCATGTTCGTGAGCGCATCACCCTGTGTGATGTGCGCCAAGATGGCCATCAACGCCAACGTGAAGCGCGTCTACTACCGGGAGGCGTATCGCGACCCGGCGGGCCTGGACACACTGATCCAGGGAGGGGTGGAAGTAATCCACTACGACCAGTGGCGCCACCTCTGGCGGTAGAAGGGGCCTTTCGAACCGCCCGGATACGCCCCTTTTGCCTCAGTCGTCGAAGTTAAGAGCGCGGACGTCCTTTCCACGCCCGACTCGGTAGTTCTGCTGGTCACACAGGCACTACTCGCGCACGATCTCCCAGCCGCTCGCGGTCCGGACGATGCGCGGTTCGACGGTCGGAATCTCTTTCAGGTCTCGAGCACGCGCGAACAGCGTGGACACGTCCGGCGCGTCCGCCACCGACTCGAGGACCATGCGCGTCGCGTACACCAGGGTGATCTCCGGGCTCGACAGCGCTCGTGAAGGCGAGATCCAGAGCCAGTCCGTCACCTCGCCTGGCTGCGGCCTGACCCTCTGACCTACCGGCATCCGCGCGAGGTAGAACCGCGCGTCGAAGCGGCGGCGTAGCTGCGCCGGCGTGACCCACCGCGCGAACATGACCAGGTCGTCGAAGGACGGAGTCAGGCCGACGTTGTTGAGCGCATCGCCGAATACAACACCCGCCGCGGTCAGTTCTCGTACCTTGGCGCACTCGTGCTCGCCGGCGCCGTGCGCGAGCAGGATGCCCGCCTCCTCGAACAGCTCACGCACGGCGGCGGCGCGGATTTCATCAGGAAACATCCGGTCGTCCTCGTGCACCGTCCCGCCCGGAAAGACGTAGGCCCCCGGCGCAAACTCGGCGCCACCTGGACGCTGCACCATCAGCAGCTCCCACGGATCATCACCTCGAACCAGCAGCACCGTGGCCGATGGACGAGGGGTGACGGGCGGTCCTTCGTGGATCGCAGCCGGTGGCAGCACCTGATTAGGATGCGCGAAGCATGGACTTCGGCATCGGTGGCAAGGTCGCGCTCGTCACAGGCGCGACGAAAGGCATCGGTCTCGGCATCGCGCAGGCTCTGGCGCGGGAGGGCGTGCGTGTTTCCGTCGTAGCCCGGACCGAGGCCGACGTCAAACGAGTCGCACATGACATCAACGGATTCGGCGTGGCCGCGGACGTGACGACAGACGAAGGCTGCAAAACGTCAGTGGAGCAAACACAGAGAAACGTCGGCCCCATCGACATCCTCATCAACAACTTCGGCGCGCGCGCAGGCAGCTCGTGGAGTGACACAGGGCCCAAAGAATTCGAGGCGGCCTTCGACGGCAACGTTGTGGTCAGCGCGCGCATGACCAAGCTCGTTCTGCCGGCGATGCTCGACCGCGGTTGGGGCCGCGTCGTCGTGATCACCTCGGTCTGGGGACGCGAGGCCGGCGGCGCGCCCGCCTACAACGCGGCCAAAGCGGCCGAGATCAGCATGGTCAAGTCACTCGCGCGGGAGGTGGCCAGGCAAGGGGTTACGGTCAACGCGGTGGCGCCGGGCTCGATCCTGTGGGAGGGCGGCGGCTGGTACCGCCGGCAGCAGGCCGACCCCCAGGGCATCGCCGACTTCGTCCGCCACGAGATGCCGATGGGCCGCTTCGGAAACGTGGAGGAGGTCGCGAGTGCAGTGGCGTTCGTTTGCTCGACGCAGGCGAGCCTGCTGACCGGCGCCTGCATCAACGTCGACGGCGGCCAGTCGAGGTCCAACATCTGACAACAGGACGGCCGCGGACCCTGGCCCTGGTGATGGTCCTCACGATCGCCAGCGCCTGCTCGCAATCCACGGCGAGTCCGCCGGGCCAACGCCCGACCCCAACCGACATGAGCGGCAAGATCGGCGCGGCCGCCTACGACATCGCCGTCCCATCCGGATGGAACCAGACGCTCTTCCTCTACAGTCACGGTTACGTCGCCCCGGGAAGTGCGAACGGAGCCCAGGCGGTGCCGTCAGGCGAAGCCCGAACCTGGCTGCTCGGCCATCACTACGCGATCGCGGGCTCGTCGTACAGCTCGACGGGTTGGGCCCTCGAGGACGCGTTCCAGGACCAGATGGCGCTGCTCGACTTCTTTGCGAAACGTATCGGAAAGCCGAAACGCGTGATCGCGTGGGGCGCATCGCTCGGCGGGATCATCACCGCCGGCCTCGTCCAGCTGCACCCCGATCGATTCGCCGGAGCGATGCCGCTGTGCGGTGTGCTCGCGGGTGGGATCGCGACCTGGAACGCGGAGCTCGACGCCGCGTACGCCTTCAAGGCGCTGCTCGCGCCGGGCTCGGCCCTGCAGCTCGTCCACATCGCCGACCCCGTCGCGAACTGGCAACTAGCGAGCCAGGTCCTGACCACCGCGGCGGGCACCCCGCAGGGCAAGGCGAGGCTTGCGCTGGTGGCCGCGCTCACCGACCTCCCCGGCTGGTTCGACCCGAGGCTGCCCGAGCCGGCGGGCACCGACTACGCGGCGAGGGTGCAGGCGCAGATCGAGTGGGAATCGCGCGTCGATTTCAACTTCGTGTTTCGTTACCGCAACGAGCTGGAGAGGCGGGCGGGCGGCAACCCATCCTGGAACAAAGGAGTCGACTACGGCGCGCTGGTCGCGGGCTCGACGGATCGGGCGGAAGTGCAGGCGCTCTACGCGCAGGCGGGGCTCGATCTCCAGAAGGACATCCGCACTCTGAACGCGGGCCCAACAATCACGGCCGACCGCAAGGCCGCCGCATACCTCGACCGCTTCGTCAGCTTCGACGGCAGCCTTGGCGTGCCGACGCTCACCCTGCACACGACCGGCGACGGCCTGGTCATCCCGCCGAACGAGAGCGCGTACGCGCAGGTCGTCGCCGCCGCGGACAAAGCCGAGATGCTCCGCCAGGTCTTCGTGCACCGAGCGGGCCACTGCACGTTTTCGGCTGCGGAGACGATCGCGGCGCTGCAGGTGCTGCTCCAGCGGATCGACACCGGCCGCTGGGATGACCCCGCGTTGCAGCCTGCCGCGTTGAACTCCGCCGCGCAGGCCCAGGGCGCGTCCGCCAACCAGTTCTTCGGATTTGCCGTGGCCCCTTCGTTCGCGGCTTACGAGCCAGCGCCCTTCCCGCGACCGTTCGCCAAGGGGTCGCTGATCCCGGCTTAGAATCTCGGTCGGTGGCGACATTCAAGGCTGTCCTCCAGCCCGACCCGACCGGGACGGGGACGTTCGTCGAGGTACCCCGCAACGTGAACGAGGAGCTGGGGCTCAAGGGACGGCCGAAGATCCAGGCCGTCATCGCCGGCCAGTCCTACCGCGGCTCGCTGATGCCGCTGGGCGACGGCACCTACTGCCTGGGTGTCCTGAAGGCCATCCAGCAGAAGGCCGGCGTGAAACGCGGCGACACGATCACCGTCGCGCTGGAGCTCGACACTGCGCCACGCACCGTCGAAGCGCCGGCCGACCTTGCGAAGCTGCTCGCGCGTGACCGAAAGGCCGCGGCGGCTTGGGACCGCCTCTCCTTCACCAACAAGAAGGAGATGGCGCGAAGCCTCGAGGAAGCGAAAAAGCCGGAGACCCGCGAGCGCCGGCTGCGGGCGGCGCTCGAGAAACTGCGGCCCTAGGGTCCGTTGATCGGCGTCGCGCCCAGCTGGCCCGCGAGCAAGAGGGTCGTCGGGTACAGGCCCAACGCCAGCGACGCGATGCCGCTGAGGGCGATCGCGAAGCGGCTGCTGAACGAGGCGGGCACGCCGTCGACCCGCGGCGACGGCGCCCAGATCGGGATCAAGACCCGCACGTAATAGAAGACGGACACCACGCTCATCAGGACCGCCAGGACCACAAGCCACGTGTACCCGGCGGCGACTCCCGCGGTGAACAGGAACAGCTTGCCGAAGAACCCGACCGAGGGCGGGAAGCCGGCCAGCGACAGCATGAAGACGGTCATTCCGAGGGCAAGGAGCCAGTTGCGCCGGGCCAGGCCTTCGAGGTCGGCGAAGCTGTCGCGGTCGCCCTCAGGACCCGAGAGCAGCGTGAGCACCGCGAATGCGCCGAAGTTCATGAACATGTAGACGAAGAGGTAGTAGAGGACCGCCTCGAGCCCGTCCCGCCCGCCGGCGATGACTCCGATCAGGATGTAACCGGCCTGCGCGATGCCGGAGTATGCGAGCAGCCGTTTCAGGCTGGTCTGGACGATGGCCATGAGGTTGCCGACCACCATGCTCGTGGCGGCGACGAAAGCCAGCAGCGTTTGCCACTCCGGCGCGAGGTGGGGCAGACCGCCCTCGAAAACGCGAACGATCATCGCGAAGGCCGCGGCCTTGGTCCCGACGGACATGAACGCCGTGACCGGCAGCGGCGCGCCCTGATAGACGTCCGGC
Organism: Chloroflexota bacterium; assembly: GCA_005881275.1. Taxonomy (GTDB): domain Bacteria; phylum Chloroflexota; class Dormibacteria; order Dormibacterales; family Dormibacteraceae; genus 40CM-4-65-16. The sequence goes on along the minus strand of VBEF01000050.1, from coordinate 33,517 downwards.
GTCCACATATGGAACGGCGCGGCCGAGACCTTGAACGCGAACCCGACGCCCATCAGCAGGATGCCGAGAAGGAGCAGCGGGTTGGACCCACCCGATGTCGTCAGGCGCTGGGCGATGTCCGGGATCACGGTCGTGCCCGCGGCGCCGTAGACGAGAGCCATTCCATAAAGGACGAAGGCGCTCGCGAACCCGCCCACCAGGAGGTACTTCGCGGCCGCCTCCTGGGAGCGAAAGTCGGAGCGCGCGTATCCGCACAGGATGTAGAGCGCGATTGAGAGCAGCTCGAGGCCCAAAAAGACGGTGACCAGCGACGTGGCTGATGCGAGGACCATCATGCCGATGACCGCGGCCATGATCAGGATGTGGAACTCGGACTCCAGAAGCCCACGCTTCTTGAGGTAGGAGTGGGACAGGGCGACGGTGAGGATGCCGAGGCTCGCGAAAAGCATCTCGAAGAACAGCGCGAAGTTGTCGCCCGTGGCGAACCCGTGGTAGGCGGAGCCACCTGATGCGAACAGCCAGCGGAAGACCGCCACGCCCAACGCGTACGCAAAGCCCACGACGGCCGCGATGGCGACCGCACCGTCGCGACGCTTCTTCGGGAGCACCAGGTCGAGGACCAGCGCGAACAGCATGAAGCCCGTCAGGGTCGCGATCGGCGCGATCTGACCGAGATCGGCAAACGCTTGCGCCCAGGAGTAGCTGAGATCTGTTCCTGGCGGGATCACTTATACAGCCCTGTCTGGCCGAGCGACGTCATCAGCTGTGTCAGCGCGTTCGGGTACCAGCCGATCGCGAACATGACCAGCACCAGCGGCGCCAGGACAAGCACCTGGGCGGCCTGGATGTCCGACCGCGGCACCGGTCCCGCCGGCACGCCCTGGGTTACTCCCTGGAACAGCCGGAGCATGTAGATGGGCGCCAGGACGAGGCCGATCGCTCCGAACACGGCCAGCAGGGGCGCCCGCTCCCAGGCGCCGAGCAGCGTCATGAACTCACCCACGAAGCTGTTCAGCCCGGGTAGGCCCAGCGCGGCAAAGGTGACCACGGCGAAAACACCCGCCATCACCGGCATGCGCAGCGCCAGGCCGGCCATGGCCGAGCGGTCGCGAATGCCCGTGCGGTCGGCGATCCATCCGACGATCAGGAAGAGCGCCGCGATGATGATCCCGTGATTCACCATCTGAAGCACGGCGCCCTGCTGGCCCTGGATGTTGAACGAGAAGATTCCCAGGACGATGAAGCCCATGTGGCTTACGCTCGAATACGAGACCAGCATCTTCATGTCGCTCTGGACGAGCGCCATCAACGCGCCCCAGATGATCGCGGCCACCGCAAGCACGGGAATGACCCAGCGCCAGTCCCACCAGTCGACCGGCTGCGGGAACAACGGAACGGCGATGCGCAGGAAGCCGTAGGCGCCGGCTTTGCCCATCACCCCGGCAAAGGTGATGAGCATCGGGATGGGCGCCGCGTTGTACGCGTCCGGCAGCCAGCTGTGGAAGGGGAACAGCGGCGTCTTGATGGCGAAGGCGAGCCCGAAGACGAAGAAAAGGCCGAACTGCATCGAGGGCGAGGGCGCCAGCGTCGCGAGCTTCGACAGGTCGAAGGTCTGCCTGCCCGTGACGATGTACTCGCCGATCACTCCGACAAGCATCAGAAGCGATCCCGCAAGGGTGTAGAGGACGAACTTCAGCGCCGCCCATCCAGGCCGCGAGCCCTCGCCGAACAGCCACAGCAGGAAGTAGGCCGGGATCAGCATCGCCTCCCAGAACACATAGAAAAGGACGAGGTCGGTCGCCATGAAGACGCCCGCCAGACCAGCCGACATCGCGAGCATCAGGCCCACGAATCCACCCGTCCGGGGGCTGACCGGCGTCGCGATGATCGCGATCGCCGTGAGGAACGCATTCAAGACGACGAGCCACAGGCTGATGCCGTCGACCCCGAGGCGGTAGAAGATGCTGAGCTGCGGGATCCACGCCACCCGCTCGGTGAACTGGAAGCCGTGATAACCAGGAGCGAAGCTGAACGCCACGAAAGCAGCGATGAGGAGTGTTACGAGCGCCACGAGTACGCCGAACCATTTGGCCAGGCGCGGAGGCAGGAACGCGACCAGCGCGCCGCCGATGAGAGGCATGATCCAGATCGCGGTCAGCGTCATGTCAGGGCCCTCACCAGCAGCAGCACGCCCGCGATCGCCACAACGCCGACCACGAACACGAGCACGTAGTTACGGAAATAGCCGCTCTGGGTGAGGCTGAGCTCGGCGGCGCTCCATCGCGCCAGGTAGCCCGTGTCGACCACGGCGGCGTCGATCACCGGCTGTTCGATGTCCCGCTGCAGAAAGGCCGCGACCCTGTCCAGGGGCCGCACGAAAACGCCGTCGTAGATGTCGTCGAAGTAGTACTTGCGCTCGAGCAGGCGCTGAGCCCAGGGCACCCGCGAGCTCCACGGGCGGATGCGCATTGCGCCGTAGAACAGGGCGGTGGCCAGGATCATCGTCACAAGGCCGATCGCCACCACTGGCAGGCTTTCCTCCCAGCGCTGCGGACCGACCACCGAGGTGAGGAAGTCCGTTACCGCCGAAGTACCGAAGCCGAGGGCGCGGGTCTCGAACAATCCGCCGACGGCGGCGAGCACCGCAAGGATCGCGACCGGGACCAGCATGACCGGCGGAGCCTCATGCGGGTGCTCGACCGGGCGCTGCGGCGAGGGCTTGCCCCAGAACGCGAGCCACCACATGCGGCCCGTGTAGAAACCGGTCAGCAGCGCGGTCAGGGCGCCGATGACCCACACGCTGCCAGATAGCAGGTCACCTCTTGCGAAGGCGAGGCCGAGAATCTGCTCCTTGGAGAAGAACCCGACGAATGGAATCAAGCCGACGAGCGACAGCGACCCGACGAGAAATGCGATCGAGGTCGGGCGCATCTGATTCCACAATCCGCCGTACTTGCGCATGTCCTGCTCGTCGTGCATCGCGTGGATGATGTTGCCGGCGGCGAGGAAGAGCAGCGCCTTGAAGAAGGCGTGGGAGAGGAGGTGGAAGAAGCCGGCGGAGTAGGCGCCGATGCCGACCGCGAGGAACATGTATCCGATCTGGCTCATGGTCGAGTAGGCCAGCACCCGCTTGATGTCGGTCTGGACGATGGCGATGGTCGCCGCGAAAAGGGCGGTGACCGCTCCGACGATGGCCACAGCGCCGTGCGCGTAAACGGCAACGTCGTAGATGGGGTGCATGCGGCCGACGAGGTACACGCCCGCCGTGACCATGGTCGCGGCGTGGATGAGGGCGCTGACGGGCGTGGGGCCTTCCATTGCGTCGGGCAGCCAGGTGTGGAGCGGCAGCTGCGCCGACTTTGCGATTGCGCCTACGAGCAAGAGAAAGGCCGCAAGCTCAAGGGTTGGCGTGTCGCCAATCGGGGGACAGGCGAGCCGAGTGCAATAGATGCGGCCTTGCACCCCTTGGAAGACGCCCGCAAATGTTGCGGAGTGGTAGGTCACGAATAAGACGAAGCTGCCAAGGATCATGCCGACGTCGCCGATCACGTTCATCACGAACGCCTTGCGCGCCGCGACCACCGCGGAGTGGCGCTGGTACCAAAACCCGATCAGCAGATACGAGCTGAGGCCCACCAGCGCCCAGCCGGTGATCAAGAAGACGAAGTTCCCGGCCAGGACCAGCAGCAGCATCGAGAAGATGAAGACGTCCATGTAGCAGAAGAAGCGGGCGTAGCTGGGGTCGTCCTCGTGCTCCATGTAGCCGACGGAGTAGCTGACGATGAGCCCGCCGACCCCGGTGATGACGAGGCACATGAAGATCGACAGGTTGTCGATCAGGATGTTGAAGGGCACGTCGAAGCTGCCGCTCTTGATCCAGGTCCAGTAGGTGAAGTCGCCTGATGCCTTGCCCGCGAACAGGGCGAGGACGCATACGAACGAAGCCCAAACAACACCAGGACCGACTAGCACGGTGAAGATGCGAGGCAGGCGCCAACCGCGGCCGGCAAGGAGCAGAGCACCCGCGGCTGGAAAGACGAGGATCAGCAGCGCCAGCGTCTGGTTGCTCATCCCCTCAGCTCGCTGAGGTCGTCGACGTCCTCGGCGTCGCGCGTTCGGAAGATGTCGACCAAAATCGCCAGCCCAACGACCGCTTCAGCAGCAGCGACGGTCATCGACATGAGCGCAAACAGCTGGCCGTCGATGTTCTGCAGCTGGCGCGAGAAAGTGACCAGCGCGAGGTTGGCGGCGTTGAGCATGAGCTCGATCGAGATCAGGATCACCAGCGGGTTGCGGCGGATGAGGACCCCTACGGTGCCGAGCGTAAAGAGGATGGCGCTCAGCAAGAGGAACCAGGACGTGTCGAGGTGCGACCCGCCGATGTCCAGAGTGCTCACAGGTCGTCGACGCGCCTGCGGCTGAGGTAGATCGCGCCGATCGCCGCGACCAACAGAAGGATCGAGGTCAGCTCGAATGGATAGAGGAAGGTCGTGAAGAGACCGACCGCGATCGACTGCACCGTGCCGAACCAGGACGGGTCCGCCTTTTCGGGCTGGCGGTACTGGATACCCTGGAGCAACGCCCACATCAGGCCCAGCAGAACAAGCACGAACAGCGCCGAAAGCCATGTCTGAAAACGAAGGCGGCCGCGGCCCAGCTCGCGGGCCGGCCCCAGCAAAGCGATCACGAATAGGAACAGGACCATCACCGCGCCGGCGTAGACGATGATCTGGACCGCGAAGACGAACTGCGCGCTGAGGAGAAGGAAGAGGACCGATAGCGCGAGCATCACGAGGACGAGGCTCAAGACCGACCTGATCGGCTGATGGAACGCAACGACGCCGATGCCGCCAAGCACAGCCATCGCGGCGGCGACGAAGAAGACGGCGATTGCCAACTACTTCTTTTCCTGAGCGTCCATCTGGGTGGGAGCATGCCCCAGAGTGTCGCCAGTCGGGCCAGGCCCGCCTGCCGACGCCCCCCCTAGGCGGGCCTGCACGTCGGGAGGCAGCGGCTCCAGCAGCTTCTCCTTGGTGTAGATGAACTTCTCGCGGCTGGTGTCGGACAGCTCGTACTCGGGGCCCAGCACGATCGCCTGCACGGGACAGGCCTCCTCGCAGTAGCCGCAGAAGATGCAGCGCAGCATGTTGATCTCGTAGGTCTTGGCGTACCGCTCCCCGGGCGAGACGCGATTCTCGTCCGTGTTCTCAGCGGCGATGACCAGGATGCATCCGACCGGGCATGCCGCCGCGCACAGCTCGCATCCGATGCACCGCTCGAGGCCGTTGTCGTAGCGCCTGAGGTAGTGGCGTCCGCGGTAGCGCTCTGACCGCGGGGTCTTCTCCTCCGGGTACATGGTCGTGACGACCGGCCGGAAAGTCTCGGCCAGGGTCGTCTTGAGCCCGCTCATCAACGCGGCGATGTCGCTCGCCACGCTCTGTGGCTTGGGTTTCTGGTCTTTCTCTTCGTCAGCCATGCCCTATCCCTGCACCGCGACCAGCACGATCGCAGTCACGACGACGTTGGCCAGCGCCAGCGGCAGCAGCACTTTCCAGCCCAGGCGCATGAGAGTGTCGTAGCGGAGGCGTGGGTAGGTGCCGCGCAGCCAGATGTAGAGGAACACGACGAGCACAACTTTGATGAAAAAGGCGAAGACGGGTGGTACCACCCACAGGTACCACCCTCCGAAAAACAGCAGGGTCGCGAGGGCCGCAACCGTGATCACGTTCAGGTACTCGGCGAGGTAGTACATCGTGAACTTCAGGCCCGAGTACTCGGTCAGGAACCCCCCGATCAGCTCCTGCTCGGCTTCCGGCAGGTCGAAGGGCGTGCGGTTGGTCTCCGCCGTGGCCGAGATGAGGTAGATCAGGAAGCCGATCGGGGTCAGGATGATCAACGGAATCGGCCCCGTGTATGGGCCCCAATGGACCGTGTACTCGACGATGTCGCGGAGCCGGAGCGAGCCCGCGATCATGAACGTCGGCACAAGGGCGAGCCCAAGCGCCATTTCGTAGCTGATCAGCTGCGCTGCCGACCGGAGGCCGCCCAGCAGCGAGTACTTGTTGTTCGACGCGTACCCGCCGAGGACGATGGCGTAAACGTTCAGCGAGCTGACGGCGAAGATCACCAGGATCCCGACGTTGACGTCCGCGATCCAGTACTGGACGTTGTACCAAAGGCCGATCGGGATCACCGACCAGGCGAGGAAGGCCGCCGCGACGCCGATCGCCGGCGCAATGACGTAGATGATCTTGTCCGTCTTGGCCGGGACGAAGCTCTCCTTGAAAGCGAGCTTGATGCCGTCCGCCGCGAGCTGCATCAAGCCGAAGGGTCCGACGCGGTTTGGTCCCGGGCGCCGCTGGATGCGGCCGAGCGCCACCCGCTCGAACCACACCGTGTAGGCGGTCGCCGTGAGAACGACAACGAGCAGCAGGGTCATCGCGATGGTGACCACGACCCAGTGTCCGATCGGGTTGTTGTAGAGGTCGTTCACGGGTGAGCAGGTCCGACCAGCACCAGCGGCGGCTCGGGCTCGGGAGACGGCGGCTGGGCTACTTTCGCGAGCGCGGGCACCTTGCCGGCAAGCTCGCGCTGGATTGGGAAGATGCCGGGGTAGTCGAGCGTGAGGCCCAGCGCGGCGCCGAGCTCGCAGAGCACTTCCCAGCCTTCTTTGAGCGGCGGCTGTATGGCGATGGGAGGCCTGAGGAACTGGACCGTGCCTTCGACGTTCGTGTAGCTGCCCTGGCGTTCGGCGAATGTGGTCGCGGGCAGCACGACCGCGGTTTCGTAAGCGGTGCGTGGCAGGTGATCCCACGCGGCGATGAACTTCGCGGAGCGCGGAAGGCCGGCGGCAGGCGGCGGCCCCCAGCTGAGGATGGCCTGCACCCCGTCCAGGCTGTCCCAACCCGCAACGCCGGCGGCAAGCGCGCCGCGCTCGTTGGTCGCTCGATAAAGAGGCATCTCCTTGCCGCCGACCTGCGCGGCCAGGGCGCCGCATGCGGAGGCCAGCTCGCTCATGTCCTCGCTGCCGTGCCCGTCGCCAAACAGGATCGCCACGGGTCCGCCTGCGTTCTTGAGCAGATCGTGGGACGCCAGCTTCCGGACCTCGGCGGCCGCCGCGCCCTTGGCGTGCCTGATGTGCACCGTTTCGGGATGCCGGTCCAGGTCGACGCTTTCGGGATTGACGACGATGAGCCTGGCGCCGCGCTTGCTCACGGCCTTTTTCACGCGGAGATCGATGATTGGGACGTCGTTCTCGATATCTGAGGCGACGACGACGATCACGCGCGCGTCATCTATCTCTTTGATGCGCATCGTTTCACCGGCCGGCGCCGGGATCGCGGTGCGTCCGTGCATCTTCACCTTCGCCCCCTTCAGCGGGCCGTCGAGCAAGCGCCGGAACAGATACGCCTCTTCGTTTGTGATGTCTTGCGGCAGCGAGATGCCGAGCTTCGCGCCCTTGCGCTGGATGCCGGCGGCGATCGCGTTGACGGCGTCCGCCCAGGTCGACTTGCGACCGGCGATCAGGGGCGCGCGCACGCGTGCGGGATCGTTGACGTCGGTGTACTCGAAGCGACCTCGGTCGCAGATCCAACCCTCGTCGATATCGTCGTTCTCGCGTGACGTGACGCGGACCAGCTGGCCGCGTCGCTGCCACTGCGTCACGTTGCAGCCCACCGAGCACCTCGAGCAGATCGTCTCGCTGTGCGTCATGTCCCACGGGCGCGACTCGAAGCGCCACACCCGCGACGTAAGGGCGCCGACGGGGCAGAGGTCGATGATGTTGCCGCTGAAGATCGACTGGAGCGGCTGGTCGAACTGGCTCGTGATGAATGACCGCACGCCGCGCTGATCTGTCGTCAGCTCCTGCTCCCAGGCGATCTCGTCGTAGTACCGAGTGCAGCGGTAACACAGCACGCAGCGCTCGCGGTCGAGCGCGATCTTTTCGGAGAGCGGAATCGGCTTCTTGAAGTGAAGGCGCGGGCCGTCGATGCGACTCGTTGGATAGCCATGGCGGAACGTGAAGTCCTGCAGCGGGCATTCGCCGCCCTTGTCGCAGACGGGGCAATCGAGCGGGTGGTTCGCCAGCTCGAACTCGAGGATGTCCGCGCGCGCCTGGACGGCCATCGCGCTTTGCGTTCGAACGACCATGCCTTCGGCGACCGGCGTGGTGCAGGCGGTCTGCGGGCGCGGCGGTCCGGGCGAGAAATCGACCAGGCACAGGCGGCAGGCGCCGACTGGATCGAGCTTGTGGTGGTAGCAGAAGACAGGGATCTCGATACCGACGGTCTTGGCGGCCTCGACGATCAGCGTGCCCGCCGGCACCGTCACCGGCTTGCCGTCGATGGTCAGATTGATATCAGGCATTCGCCATTACCTTCCCGACGTTGCACTCGTGCCTGAGCGCGTGGTCCTCATATTCCTCGCGGAAATGACGGAGCGTCGAGTCGATGACCCAGCCGCCCGAATCACCGAGGCCGCACAGGCAGCGGCCGTTCTGCAGCCCGTCGGAAACGCGCTGCAGCGTGTCGAGCTCGATCTGCGAGCCCTCGTTGGCGAGGATGCGCTCATAGGTCCGGACCGCCCAGTCCTGGCCGATCCGGCATGGTGTGCATTTGCCGCAGGACTCGTACGCATAGAACTGGAGGAGACGGTGCGCCGCCTTTACGACGCAATGCGTGTCGTCCATCACGATCACACCGCCGGACCCGGCCATGGATCGCGCCGCGGCCAGCGCCTCCGCGTCGGTAGTGACGTCCAGCATCGACTCGGGCAGCACCGGCGCTGAGGACCCTCCGGGCCAGAAGACCTTGACCTTGCGGCCTTCGGGCGGCCCCCCTGCCAGATCCATGATCACGTGGCGAAAGGTCTTGCCGAACTCGACCTCGTAGACCCCCGGCTTGCGCACGTTTCCGCTCACCGTGAGGAGGCGCGTTCCGGGCGATTTGTCGGTGCCCAGCTTCGCGTAAGCGGCGCCGCCCATGTTGATGATCGCCGGTACCGTGGCAAGCGTCTCCACGTTGTTGAGCAGTGTTGGCCGGCCCCAGGCGCCTTTCACGGCGGGGAAGGGGGGACGAGAACGCGGCTGAGCGCGCTTGCCTTCGAGCGACTCCAGGAGCGCCGTCTCTTCGCCGCAGATGTACGCGCCGTGGCCGCGGTAGAGCCTGATGTCGAGCGGGTAGTCCTTGCCCATCGGCTTGGGGCCGATGTAGCCCTTGGCGCGAGCCTCTTCGATCGCCTCGGTCAGCATGCGGTAGGGCTCGTCGTACTCCCCGCGGATGTAGACCCACGCCTGGTTCGCGCCGACCGCGTAAGCGGCGATGAGGATGCCCTCGACCACCATGTGCGGCGAGTTCTCGAGGATGTAGCGATCCTTAGCAGTCCCGGGCTCGGACTCATCCGCGTTGACGACGACGTACTTCGGGCCTGGCGCGTCGCGCTTGATGAAGCTCCACTTGATGCCGGTGGCGAAGCCCGCGCCGCCACGGCCGCGCAGCCCGGAGGTCTTCACCTCGTTGGTGATGTCCGCCGGGGCCATCGTCGCCGGAGGACCCACGCAGCTCAGGCATCTTTCTTCTTTCGGGGTGCGCGTGGCTTTTTTACCGGCGGTGCCTGCCCCTCGGTCGGCTTCGCCGACACCTCCCCACCAGTGGGGAGGAGTCGCTTTCGGTCCGCGATCAGCGTGTCGATCTTTTCCGGTGACAGGTCGTAGTGGAAGCGGTGGTCGAGCCGCATCATCGGCGCGTACTCGCACGCGCCCAGACACTCGACCTCCTCAAAGCTGAAAAGCCCGTCCGGCGAAACCTGCTCGGATGAGCTGACCCCGATCTGCTGCTTGAGGTGGTCGACGATCTCGCCGGCGCCGCGCAGCATGCAGCTGAGGTTGGTGCACACGTAGAACCGGTGCTTGCCGATCGGCCGGTGATGGAAAAGGCTGTAAAACGTCGCAACGCCTTCGACGTATCCGGGGTCGAGGTCCAGGGCCGACGCCACCTCGCTCATGGCCTCGGGCGTCAGATGGCCGAGCTCCTCCTGCGCGAGGTCGAGCGCCGGCATCACCGCCGAACGCGGCTGCGGATACTTCGCGGGCAGCTCTTTGATCTCGTCGAGCACGTGAGTGGAGAGCGTGCTCAACGGTCCACGTCCCCGAGCACGGCGTCGGCGGTGCCGATGATCGCCACCATGTCGGCGACCATGTGGTTCATCGCCATCTGCTCCAGCGGCTGCAGGTTCGCGAACGATGCGGCGCGGAACTTGACCCGCCGGGGCTTGTGCGTGCCGTCGCTGACGACGTAGCACCCGTTCTCGCCGCGGCCGGACTCAACCGCTACGTACACATCGCCCGGCGGCACCGTGTAGCCCTCGGTGAAGAGCTTGAAGTGGTGGATCACCGCCTCCATCGAGGTCTCGAGCTCCTCCCGCGGAGGAGGGAGGACCTTGCGGTCGTCGATGTTGACCGGGCCGTCGGGCAACTGGTCCATCGCCTGGCGCAGGATCTTGACCGCCTCGCGCATCTCCTTGATCCGGACGAGGTAGCGCCCGTAGCAGTCGCACAGGTCCGACGTCGCGATCTCGAAGTCGTAGTTCTCGTAGCCCGAATAAGGCATTGCCTTGCGCAGGTCCCATTCCACGCCAGAGCCCCGCAGCATGGGACCGGTCGCCCCCAGGACCTTCGCGTCCTCCGCGGACAATCGGCCGATGCCGATGGTGCGCGTGCGGAAGATGGGGTTCATCGTCAGAAGCGACTCGTACTCGTCGATGTTCGAAGGCATCGTGCGCACAAACCTGTCGAGCATTTCGAAGAAGCGAGGCGTCGCGTCGGCCATCACGCCGCCGGGCCGGATGTACGAGGTGTGCATCCGGAAGCCGGAGATCTCCTCGTTCATGTCGAGGATCGTGTCGCGCTCGCGGAAGCAGTACATGAGCATCGTCGACGCACCGAGCTCGATCCCGCTGGTGCCGAGCCAGACCAGGTGGGAGGCGAGTCGAGTGAGCTCCGACATGATCACGCGGAGCGCCTTCGCTCGCGGCGGGACGTCGACTCCCAGCAGCTTCTCCACCGCCAGCGCGTAGGCGAGGTTGTTGATCGGCGGCGACAGGTAGTCGTGGCGGTCGGTGACGACCACGGCCTGCTGCCAGCGCAGAGCCTCGGCCTGCTTCTCGATCCCCGTGTGCAGGTACCCGATCACCGGCTTCAACCGGCGGACCTGCTCGCCGTCGAGGTCGACGATGAGGCGGAGGACGCCGTGCGTCGACGGGTGGTGGGGGCCGAAGTTGATGGTCAGGAGCTCGCCGCCGAAGGCGCCCTGCTCCCCGGTCTTGGTCACGGTCATCCCCTGCCCGACCTCGGTGCTCATGCCTTGTCCGGGGCGGTCTGCCACCGCTCGTGCTCTTCCGAGAACTCGACGACCTCGCCGCCGACCGGATAGTCGCGGCGCAGCGGGTGGCCGAGCCAGTCGTCCGGCATGAGGATCCGCGTCAGGTCGGGATGGTTGTCGAAAACGATCCCGAACATGTCGTACGTCTCGCGTTCGTCCCAGTTGGCCGGCGGGAAAAGGTCGTGCACGGAATCGATATGGGGTGGGTCGCCGTCGACGTACGCCCGCACGCGCAGCTGCTCGCGCGTCTCCATGTCGCGTAGCTGGTACACCACCTCATAGCGACCCGCCCATTCCCGTGACGCGTCCGCGAGGTGGTCGACGCAGGTCAGGAACACGAGCAGGCGGAAACCGCTGTCTTTGAGCGCCGAAAGCGCGGCGTGGATGTTGGCGGGCGCGACCGTCACCCAGGCGTCGCCGGCGGTGACGCCCCGCTCGACCGTCAGAGTCTCGGGAATCACTGCCGAGGGGTTATCCCTTGGGCCTTGATCCGCTCCTGCAGGATCATCAGCGCGTTCAAGAGGTCCTCGGGCCGCGGCGGGCAGCCGGGCACGTAGACGTCCACCGGCACGATCTTGTCCACGCCCTGGAGGAGCGCGTAGTTGTTGAACACGCCGCCGGTCGAGGCGCAGGCGCCCATCGAGATGACCCACTTCGGTTCGGGCATCTGGTCGTAGATGGTGCGCAGGATCGGTGCCATCTTCTGGGAGACGCGCCTGGAGACGATCATCATGTCCGCCTGTCGCGGCGAGGCGCGCATCGCTTCCGAGCCGAATCGAGCGATGTCAACCCCGGCGGTAGCTGTGTGGATCATCTCGATCGCGCAGCACGCGAGGCCGAACTGGAGGGGCCAAACCGAGTTGCCGCGACCCCAGCCGATCAGCTTGCCGAGCGTCGTCGTCAGCACGTTCTGGCCGAGCGACTCGGCGAGCGCCTCTAGTCCCAATCGAGGCCTCCCTTCTTCCAGATGTGGGCCAGGGCGACCAGCAGGATGCCGATGAAGACGAGCATCTCGATCAGCCCGAACCACTTGAGCTGATGCAGCAGCACCGCCCACGGGTAGAAGAAGACGGCCTCGACGTCGAAGATGATGAAGAGCATCGCCGTCAGGTAGAAGCGGACTGACAGCCGGCCGACGGCGGGTGTGTCGGGGATGATGCCGGACTCGTAAGGCGCCAGCTTGCGCCGAAAGGGCTTGGAAGGGCCAAGCACAAAGCTGAGCGTCACCAATGCGCCGATCAAGCCGAGGACGATCAGGACGAAGATCAAAAGTGGGACGTAGCTCTCGAGCAAGGCTTGCTCCTGACAAGGTGCTTGCGGGGAACGGGGTTAATTCTAGGTGGGTCTTGAGAAAAGCCGCCGAGATGCGCGGCGGAGGCAGGGGAGCACACCTCGTGGGCTGATCAGTGTGAATCCTTGCGGCGGTGCTCGATCTTGACGCCGCGCGACAACGTGGCGTGGATCGGGCAGTACCGGTTGCAGGCCCAGTCGATCGCCTGCTCGACCAGCTTCTTGTCGGTGTCTCCTTCCCACGTGCAGTGGAATGTGATCTGGATCTCGTTGAACGCCTTCGGCCACTCCTCGTCGCGATCGCCCTGAACCTCCACCTCGAGCGAGCGCAACGGCTGCTTGAACTTCTTGAGCAGCAGGACGGCGTTGAGGCCTGTGCAGGCGCCGAGCGCGCCGAGGAGCATCTCGGTCGGTCGCATGGCGGCGTCGTTGCCGAAGATCGGCGCCTCGTCGATCTGGACTTTGTGGCCCGACTCTGAGTCGATGTCGAACAGAACCTTGGTCCCGGACCATGTGGCGGTAGCCCTGGTCATCGGCGAAACCATATACTCGACTGAGATTCGTAGAGGGGAGTAGCCACTCCCGCAGGTCCCGTCAGGACGGCGCCGAGCGCCCGGGACCGCGGCGGACATGGTTCGCGGCAAGACCTCTACTCGGACTCGATTCGAGTGGAGGTTTTGGATGACCCGGACCATCCTGTTTTCGATCGCGGCGATCGCGTTCACCGACATCGCCCTTCAGCTCGACAACGCGCTCGCGATCTCGTCGGTCGCCAGCACGGTGCCACCGCAAAGTCGCCTGCCGATCCTTGCCGGTGGCGTGCTCCTGGCCGCGCTGTGCCTTTTCGGCTTCACGCTGATCGGCTCGCAGCTGATCGACCGGATCACGTGGTTGAAGCCCGTGGCCGGCCTCGCCCTGTTCGTGATCGGTGGCAAGCTCGTCTACGACTACTTCCGCCCCTAGACTCGACACCCTGATGCCGGATGTAAGAGACAGCTTTAAGAACGTCGCGGCCAACTATTCGAAGTCGACGTTCCACACCTCCTCGGCTCGGCTGCAGGAGGTCCTGGACCTGATGCGACCGAAGCCGGGCGACCTCGCCCTCGACGTGGCGACCGGAACGGGGAACACAGCATTCGCCCTCGCGCCGTACGTACGCCGGGTGGTCGGTCTCGACCTGACGCGAGAGATGTTGAATGAGGCGCGCCGCATCGCCGCCGAGAAAGAGTTCAAGAACACCGACTGGGTGATCGGCGACGCAGAGCACCTGCCGTTCCAGGACGACACGTTCGACATCTACGTCGTCCGCGCGGCGCCTCATCACTTCCCCGACATCGACCGCTTCATCGCCGAGGCCTTCCGCGTCCTGAAGCCTGACCGCGACGCTTCCTTCATCGACTGCGCCCCGCCTCTGCCGGCGCGAGACGTGCTTCACGAAGTGGAGATGCGGCGCGACCCTTCCCACGTCCTGTCGCTCACGGTCGAGGAGTGGGTGACCAGGCTGGAGCGCGCAGGATTCCATGTCGAGGTGGCGCAGACTCGCGAGCTCGACTGGAACTACGAAGAGTGGATGAACAACATGGCCGTCGCCCCCGAGCTGGCGGCTGAGCTCGCGAGGGTCATCGACGCCTCGTCGGGCGAGGCGCGGACGCAGCTGCATCCAGAGTGGCGCGAAGGCAAGCTGTGGCATGCGTACTGGCATGCCCTGATCCGCGCCCACAAACCAGGCACGTGAGCCGGCCGTTCACGGACGGCGAGGTCATCGTCCTCGTCGACAAGGTGGGGCGGAGGCATCGAGTCCGCCTGCGGGCCGGCGAGCGGCACTCCATCCACTCGGGGTTGATCCAGCACGACGACTTGATCGGGCGACCCGAAGGCATCGTCGTCACCACCCAGCTGGGGGCTCGTCTGCTCGCGGTCCGTCCGACCTTCGCCGAGCAGGTCACCGGCCGCCGCCGCCAGACGCAGCCGATCTACCCCAAGGACCTGGGCGCAATCCTGATCGCCGCCGACCTCTACCCGGGAGCGCATGTCCTGGAAGCCGGGACGGGGACGGGCGCGCTGACGATGGCCGCCCTGAGGGCGGTGGGGGAGCGGGGCTCGGTCGTGAGCTATGAGGTGCGCGAGGAGTTCTTGGAAGCAGCCACTCGGGCGGTCGTGGACACGTTGGGTTCGGTTCCCGGCAACCTGACGCTGAAGCTGGGCGACGTCTACGCCGGCATCGAGGAGAGTGACATGGACCGGGTCTTGCTCGACCTGGCCGAGCCGTGGCAGGCGGTGCCGCATGTGAAAGCCGCGCTGCGGCCGGGCGGAATCGTGTTCGCCCACTGTCCGAACGTGAGCCAGGTTCAGCGCTTCTTTGACTGCCTCCGCGAGGTGCGAGGCTTTGGCATGCTCGAAGCGTTCGAGCTGCTGCAGCGAGGCTGGACCGTGAGGGGTCGCAGCATGCGGCCGTCGCACCGGATGGTCGCCCACACGGGATTTCTCTGCTTCGCCCGCCGGATTGACGCAGACGAGCTCTTCGAACCCGAAGGGGAGGGTTTCCGGTAACCATTCCGCCCGACGCGGCGTTTCAAATACATGGGGCGCCGCGTCCTACCAATCGTCCTCCTTCTCGTCTCAGGAACCGTCATCGTCGCGATCTTCGCCGTCGCCCCCGTAACCCTCCCCGGACTCATTCACGCGCTGGCGGCAAGCGACCAGCCTTCCTGCGGGGGAGGCTGACCGCGGTCGCGCCCGATTCGGCGCGAAGGTGCAGAAAAGGGCCCGTCAGCATCCTGAATTCGGCCCGTTTTGGCGCAATCGTGGTCCTGTACTAGCGCAGTCCCGGCCCTGCACTAGGATTTCCCGTGATGAGCGGGGTTCCCATCCAGGTCGCCGTCACCGGCGCGGCCGGGCAGATCGGCTATTCGCTCCTCTTCCGCATCGCCTCGGGCCAGATGTTCGGCCCCGACCAGCCGATCGTCCTCCGCATGCTCGAGATCGAGCCCGCCATGAAATCTCTCGAGGGCGTCGCCATGGAGCTCGACGACTGTGCTTTCCCGCTGCTCATAGACATGGTTCTGACCCATAAGGCGGAGGAGGCGTTCGAAGGCGCCAACTGGGTATTGCTGGTAGGAGCGGCGCCGAGAAAGGCGGGCATGGAGCGGGCGGACCTGCTGTCGGTCAACGGCAGCATCTTCGGCCCGCAGGGCAAGGCAATCGCCAAGAGCGCGTCCAGCGACGTTCGGATCCTCGTCGTCGGCAACCCCTGCAACACCAACTGCTACATCGCGCGCATGAACGCACCCGAGGTCCCGGCCGAGCGGTGGTTGGCCATGACCCGGCTCGACGAGAACCGGGCGAGAATCCAGCTCGCGAAGAAGGCCAAGGTGCCGGTGAACGCGATCTCCAACGTCGCCGTCTGGGGCAACCACTCGACGACCCAGTACCCGGACGCGCGCAATGCGCGGATCGCGGGTCTGCCGGTTTACGAGGTCATCTCTGACCATGGCTGGCTCAAGGGCAAGTTCGTCGAGACGATCCAGAAACGAGGTGCCGCGGTGATCGAGGCGCGCGGTGCTTCGTCGGCGGCCTCTGCGGCGAACGCCGTGATCGACTCGGTCGTGAGCGTGCGCACGCCGACGCCCTGGGGCGACTGGCATTCGCTCGCGGTGATAAGCCACGGCGAGTACAACGTCCCCGAGGGCCTTCAGTTCGGTTTCCCGGTGCGGTCTGACGGCGAGCGGTGGGAGGTCGTGCCCGACCTGCAGCACGACGACGACGCCTGGAAGCGGATCAAGACGACGACGGAGGAGCTCCTCCAGGAACGGGAGATGGTCAAGGAGCTGGTTCCGGCCGAGAGTTAGCTCCCTATTCTTGGTCCAGATGAGCGTGACCCTCGACCGCCATTCCTATCCCTTCACCGCGATCGTCGGCCAGGAGTCGATGAAGCTCGCGCTGATTCTCAACGCCATCGTCCCGACCATCGGCGGGGTGCTCATCCGAGGGGAAAAGGGGACCGGCAAGTCGACCGCCGTGCGCGCGCTGGCCAGGCTGCTGCCTGAGCACGACGTCGTCGAAGGCTGCCACTTCGGCTGCGACCCGACCGACGTGGATGCCCTGTGCTCCGACTGCCGCGGCCGGTTGCGGGCGGCCGGTGTCCTGCCGCACCACCGGCGCCGCATGCGGGTGGTCGAGCTGCCCATCAACGCATCCGAGGATCGCGTCGTCGGCACGATCGACCTGGAAGCCGCGCTGCGCACAGGCACCCGGCGCTTTGAGCCCGGCGTGCTGGCCGAGGCGAACCGCAACATCCTCTACGTCGACGAGGTCAACTTGCTCGACGACCACCTGGTTGACGTCCTCCTCGACGCAGCCGCGATGGGCGTCAACGTCATCGAGCGCGAAGGCGTTTCTTTCAGCCACCCCTCGCGCTTCATCCTCGTCGGGACCATGAATCCCGAGGAGGGCGAGCTGCGGCCTCAACTGCTCGATCGCTTCGGTCTGTGCGTCGATGTCGAAGGCATCCGCGACCCTGACGAGCGTGTTCTGATCGCCGAACGCGACGCTGCCTTCACGCGCGGCGACCACGAGTTCAACAACGAGTTCGCGGCCGCGGACGCCAACCTCTCGCGGGCTCTGGGCGAGGCCATCGGCCGGGTCAGGGAGGTGCGCGTCACCGCCAACCATGCGCGGCTCATCTCGTCGATCTGCGTCGAGGCCGAGGTGCTCGGCCACCGCGCCGACGTGGTCATCGACCACGCCGCGCGAGCGCTGGCTGCTTACCGGCGTCATGGCTCGCCCAGTCGGGAAGACATCTACGATGCCGCCACCCTGGCCCTGGCGCATCGCGCTCGCCAGCCCCTGCGCCGCGACCAGGACGACACCACATCTCCTGAGAGCGGCGAGGAGCAGGAAGGATCGCAGCCGTCGGACTCGGAGGCAGGCGATCCGCAGGCGTCGGAGAGCGAAGCCACATCGGAGGCCACGTCCGAGCAGACCGCGAGCTCGTCGGAAACCGGCCAGCAGTCGGCCGGAGCCGACACCGGCGTCACCGCCGGCGGATCGAGCGGGCACGAGACAGCGCCGGAGGCGCTCGAGACGTTCAATCTCCGCCGCATCGACCTGCCCCGCCAGAGGCGCGTGCGCAAGCAGGGCGGCAAGCGCGCGGCGAGCCAGACGCCGGACCGCCGCGGACGCTACGTGCGAGCCCAGCCGAAGGAGAAGGTGAGCGACCTGGCGATCGATGCCACCGTCCGCGCGGCCGCGCCCCTTCAAAAGGAAAGGGGTCGGGTGCACGGCGAGCGGCTGATGCTCGAGAAGCAGGACCTGCGTCAGAAAGTTCGCGAACGGAAGATAGGCAACCTGATCGTGTTTGTCGTGGACGCGTCAGCGTCGATGGACGCGGAGCAGCGGATGGCCGCGACCAAGGGCGCGATCCTGTCTCTGCTGCAGGACGCGTACGTGCGGCGGGACCGCGTAGCCGTGGTCATCTTCAAGAACCGCACGGCCGAGGTGGTGCTCCGGCCGACATCCAGCGTTTCGCTGGCGCGGCGCAGGCTGGAAAGACTGTCCGTCGGCGGCACCACGCCGCTCACCCACGGCCTGATGGCCGGATACAAGGTCGTGAAGACAGAGCTGCTCCGCGACCCCAGCATTCGCCCGCTCCTCGTCCTCATCAGCGACGGACGCGGCAACATCTCGATGTTCAAGGAAGAGCCGCTTGTCGAGGCGCAGAAGGTCGCGGCGTTGATCGACGCGGAGAACATCGACGCGCTGGTCATCGATTCCGCGCGCGACTACAGTCACCTGCCCTCAGTGCAGCACCTGGCGCGCGTTGCGCCCATGTACCAGACGTACGCCATCAATGCATGCGCCGACCTGGCGGAGCGCATGGGCGCCCACTACTACGGTCTTTACGACCTGTCGCGGGACGAGATCGCGACGGCCGTCGAGCGGGAGCTGGGCCGCGGGCGCTAGCTGCAGGATCCTGCTCGTCGTATTGATTGGTGCGCTGATGGCCGCCGCCTGCTCGTCACCGCAGAACACGGCCACCCAGCCGAGCCCCACCGCGACGCCCAATGCGCCGGTCACCGCCTCGCCATCGACCTCGCCCGGGCTGGAAAGCCCGGTGCCGACGCAGCGTCTTGCGCCGGCGCCAGACCTGCCGGTGGCCAACCTGTGCTCGACCCAGATCGCCTCTACCGCGGACGGCAACGCGGTACCGCTCCTCTGCAAGAGCGGCGCTCTGAACGTGCCGGCCTGGCGTTTCTACGCCGACGTGAGCGCGAGCGTCCTCGGCCTTGGCCTGAACCCGACCGCGGGCCAGGTGGAGGCAGCCATCTGCGATGACTTCAAGCGCGGCCACGCGACCAAGCTTCAGGAGCAGAGCGGGTACAAGCTTGCCTCGACGTACTACGGCTGGAATTTCGACATCGACCCGGCGAAGGTGACCTGCCCATGACGGACTCGTCGGTAACATTCGGCTAGGCATGGCCATAGACCGCTACTCCTACCCCTTCACCGCGATCGTCGGACAGGACGAGATGAAGATGGCGTTGGTGCTCAACGCCATCAATCCGACCATCGGCGGCGTTCTGATCCGCGGCGAGAAAGGCACCGGCAAGTCGACCGCCGTCCGGGCCCTCGCGCGGCTCCTGCCTGAGCAGCAGGTGGTGGAGGGCTGCCACTTCGGATGCCACCCGGACGATCCGGAGGACTGGTGTCTCGACTGCCGCGAGCGCGCGTCAGGCGGCGCGCTGCCCACGACGACCCGCCGCATGCGGGTGGTCGAGCTGCCGATCAACGCTTCTGAGGACCGGGTGGTCGGGACGATCGACCTCGAGGCCGCGCTTAAGGAAGGTTCGAGGCGATTCGAGCCCGGTGTGCTGGCCGAGGCGAACCGCAACATTCTTTATGTCGACGAGGTCAACCTGCTTGACGATCACATCGTCGACGTGCTTCTTGACGCTGCGGCGATGGGTATCAACACGGTGGAACGTGAAGGAGTCTCGGTCTCGCACCCCTCGCGATTCATCCTCGTCGGCACGATGAATCCCGAAGAAGGCGAGCTGCGGCCGCAGCTGCTGGACAGGTTCGGGTTGTGTGTGGACGTCGAAGGTATCCGCGACCTCGACAAGCGCGTCGCGATCGTCGAGAAGCGCGCGGTGTGGGAGGACGATCCCAATCTCTTCTACCAGCAGCACGCTGAGTCGGAGCAGCAGGTGCGCTCACAGATCGCTGAGGCCATCGCGACCTTCCCCGAGGTCACTTTGCCGCGTGAGATCCTGCGCCTCATCGCCCAGATCTCGATCGCCCTCGAGGTCGATGGACACCGCTCCGACCTGGTCTGCGCGCGCGCGGCACAGGCAAAGGCCGCCTACGCCAGCGACGAGGAGGTCGACGTCAAGCACGTCGGCGAGGTGGCCGAGATGGTCTACGCGCATCGCGTGCACTCGGTCCCGTTCGGCAAGGGCGGCCCCAACCTCGGAGAGGTCATCTCCCGCATGGTCGGGCAGAGCTGAACACAAGACAGACGATCGAGGCCTTCAACGAGGCCTTCGGGCGCCACGATGTCGACACCGTGATGTCGCTGATGACAGAGGACTGCCTGTTCGAGAACACGCTGCCGCCACCCGACGGCGAACGGCACGTGGGCCAGGCTGCGGTGCGCCGGTTCTGGGAGACGTTCTTCGCCGGAACCCCTCGGGCGCGCTTCGAGACGGAAGAGCTGGTCGTCGCGGGAGACCGCGCTGCGGTGCGGTGGCGATTCGACTGGGGCGACGGGCACGTCCGCGGCATCGACCTGTTCAAAGTCCGCGACGGGAAGGTCGCCGAGAAACTGAGTTACGTAAAAGGCTGATCAATCCGCCTTCGGAAACCTCTGACCCGGGTAAGTGGCGGAGATCGCAAGACCCGCCACTAGACTGGGTCACGACGTGGCGTCCCAGGAACAAGCGCTCGAGCCGGAGCGCGCGGCCGAGCTGCTCGAGCGAATCGAGAAGAACATCCACCGGGTGATCGTCGGCAAGGACCGCGTCGTGCGGCTCGCGATTGCCGGCCTGGTCGCGGGCGGCCACGTCCTCCTCCAGGACCTGCCGGGCACCGGCAAGACGATGCTCGCCCGCGCCTTGGCGACATCGGTCGGAGGCACGTTCCGCCGCATCCAGTGCACGCCGGACCTGCTGCCCTCCGACATCACGGGCTCGAGCGTGTTCAACCAGAAAGACGTGTCCTTCGAATTTGTCGCAGGTCCGATCTTCGCCAACATCGTCCTCGCCGACGAGGTCAACCGCGCGACGCCGCGCACGCAGTCCGCGCTGCTCGAAGCGATGGGGGAAGGCCAGGTGACCGTCGAGGGCACCACACGGACGCTCGACCGCCCATTCTTCGTGGTGGCGACGCAGAACCCCGCCGAGTTCCACGGCACGTATCCGCTGCCCGAGTCGCAGCTCGACCGCTTCGTGCTCGCGGCCGAGATGGGTCCGCCGACAGACGCCGAAGCGATGGAGGTCCTCGCCCGACGCGAGCACGGTGATCCCATCGCCGACCTTGCCGCGGTCATCGACGTGCGCGAGGTGATCGAGCTCCAGGAAGCATGCCTGCGCGTGGTCGCGGCGCCCGCGATTCGCACGTACATCGTCGCCCTGATGCAGGCCATCCGGGCGCGGCCGGACGTGCTGCTGCCCGCGAGCATGCGCGCCGGCGTTTACCTCCAGCGCGCCGCGCAAGCCTGGGCGCTGTTCGAGGGCCGGGATTTCGTTCTGCCTGACGACGTGAAGCTTCTCGCCGCGCCGGTGCTCGCCCACCGCCTCGGGATGAAAGGCCGCGGCAACGCGGCTGACATGCTTGGAGAGGTGGTTTCCGCCCTCCCGATCCCGCCGCTGCGCCAGCACTGAGGCAAGGAACCTGAGGCCGACCTGGCGGGTTCTCGGCGCCGGTGTGTTGTGGCTGGTCCTGGAGTGGTACGGGGCCACGTCCGAGGTGCCGTGGCTGTTCCTGCTCGCGGCGTGGATCCTCGCATTGGTCGTGGCGGCGGCGGCATACGCATGGTGGAACCGCGCCGGCCTGTGGCTGCAGCTCGCGGTCCGCGGCAACGTCCCCGCGAGCGGCTCGCCCGCTGAGGATCTGCCCGAGAGCGTGCTTCGAAGCGCGCCCCAAATGGCGCCGGTCTTCGAGGGCGACGCCCTCGAGCTCGAGGTCGCATTGCACACCAGGGGTTCATCCCGCGGGCCCGCGTGGGTCGAAGGGCAGCTCAACGGCAGGCGGGTCGAGTTCGGCGCGGGTCTTGTGCCGAAGAAGGGCTGGCGGCGCATGAAAATCGTGAGCGAACTTCGTCGCGGGCCGGTCGGCGCCACGGGCTGGAGAGTCAGCACGAGCGACCCCCTCGGCTTCTTCACAGGTCGCCGGCCATACGCCGATTCGGAGGTTGCGCTCGTCTTCCCGCGCTTCACATCGCTGGCCATGCGGCGCGAGCCACACGAGCTGCAGGCGAGTCTGGCGGCGCCGCGGGCCGGCTCCGGCAACGAGCTGTTCGGGATTCGGGAGTACCGGCCCGGCGACTCCCTGCGCCGGATTCACTGGAGGTCGAGCGCCAGGCATGGCGAGCTGGTGGTCCGCGAGTACGAGCCGCCGGGCGTGCAGACACTCGCCATCTTCGTCGACCCGGCGCCCTCGTCCCTTGAGATCGCCGATCAGATCGCGCGGATCGCGGCCTCGGAGGCGTGGGACTGCATAAGAGAAGGAGGACGGGTCGTGATTTCGGCGTCTGGCGGCGAACCCAGTGCATCGCCGCGCGACCTGTGGTCGCAACTGGAATGGCTGGCGCGATACCCGGCAAACAGCTCCCCACGAAGTTGGGAGGTGGCGGCGAAGCCGCCTGAGGGGCTGTTGGTCCTCATCACCGCGGCACCCAATGCGGACCTGGTCGAGGTCGCCGACAGGGTCTGGGTCGTCGGTGACGCCGCGATCGACACCGACGTCCCCTTCGAGAGGGTGGGTTTGCAATGGCCCTTGTGACGAGATGGCTGAGGCTGCCGGCCTCGCCGATCGAGCACTCGATCGAGGGACGCGCCTTTGTGTTTTCGGGGTTCTCGGTCGCGATGCTGGCCATCGCCCTGTACGGCCAGGACTACATCGTGCCGATCCTGGCCTTCGTCGCGACCGCGATCGGCCACGTCGTCAGCTATCGCGAGCGCAACCGCAAACGCGGGCTCTGGCGCCAGGTGTTTCTCGCTGCGTTGGTCTTCGGCGCTCTCTTCTATGTGATCGCCGATTCCGCGCTGGCCCTTTTCGGCGGCGTCCTGCCCCAGGCCAATTTCGCCATCCTGCTCGTGGCGATCACGAGCTTCGACTTGAAGACGCGACGCAACTGCTACTCGAGCATGTGGATCAGCCTCGCGATCCTCTATCTCGCGGCTGTCTATGCGTGGGATTACGCGTTCGGAATCCTTCTCGCTCTGTGGGCCCTTTACCTCGCCGGTTTCTGGATCGCATCGCATCTGAAGCGGATGGAGGCAGGGGTGCGCGTGCCGGCGCGCGCGCTCGCCCTGATGTTGGCGGCCGCGATCTTGGGGGGAGTGGGTTGGTTTGTCGCGGTGCCGCAGCCGTCCGGCGTGCCGATCTCTCCGCTGGTGATCTCGCTCCCGAACTTCTCGAACTTCAAGGGCGGCCTGGAAAGTCCGGCCCTGCCGCTGGTCCAGCTGACCGGCGACTCGACCGGTGCGTCGAGCAGCGTCGACCTGCATTTCCGCGGGCGCCTCGGCGACGCTCCGGTGATGTACGTGCGGACCGGAGCGCCCGCCTACTGGCGGGGGCTGGTGTTCGACGAATATCGCGATGGCGCGTGGACCACGACGAACCACGGGTATCGGGAGATGCAGCCATACGTCCCGCCACGATTCATGCCACCGGCCCCGCCGCACAACCTGGGCACGTTCGTGCAGACGTTTCGCGTTCTCCGACCCTTGCCCGGTGTGATCAACGCCGCGTATCCGATCCAGAGCCTTTACGCGCCGGTGGCCGCCCTGCGCGAGGACGCGTACGGCACGTTTCACACGCCTGATGCGTTGCGCCCGGGTCAGACGTACTCGGTCGTGTCATACCTGCCGGATCTGTCGGCCGACGCGCTGCGCGGCGACGAGCTCGAACGTGTCGCGCCGCAGAACAACCCTGCCTACCTTGATCCAGGAAGCCTGTCGCCACGCGCGCGTCAAATGGCAGTGGAAGCGACCAAGGGCGCAAGCAATGAATTCGACGCGGTCATGGCACTCACCGGTTACCTGCAGCGGGGCTATCAGTACACGCTGGACCTGCCACGCGTCCCCGCGGGACGCGATCCGGTCGATTGGTTCCTTTTCGATGTCAAGACGGGCTATTGCGAGCAGTTCGCCACGGCCGAGACATTGATGCTGCGCAGCCTCGGCATCCCGGCGCGGCTGGCGACCGGCTACGGTACGGGCGATTACGACCCGCTGCTGAACCAGGCCGTCGTGCGCGAACACGACGCGCACGCGTGGGTGGAGGTCTGGTTCTCAGGACATGGCTGGGTGCCAGTCGATCCGACGCCCGGTGTCGCTCCGCTAGCCGCGACGCGATTCCCCAATCACTGGGCGGGGGGCGGCGTGGCCCGCCTGCTGCCGCACCTGACGGTTGGCGCACCCGCGGCGGCGCTCGGCTCGTTGGGCGTGTTTGCGGTGGTGCCACTCGCGATGGGCATCGCGATCGTGTTCGTCCTCGCCTACGCATGGCTGCGGCGCCGGGTCTGGAGGCGGCGGCCCAAAACACCGCCGGGTGAGTCCGAGCTGCTGCGTCTCTACGAGCGTTTGCAGCGACGGCTCGGCCGCCGGCGCGCTCCACCGGAAACGCCCCTCGAATACCAGCGCTTGATGCAATCAGATGTGCTTGTGGACGTGACCAAAGCGGTCAACGAAGGTGTGTACGCGGGGCGTTGGCCCGACCCGACGCGAGTGCGCGACTTTGCGGAGCGGATATCCTGAAATTCGATGGCCCAGGCACTCAAATCAACAGGCGCCGAGACAGTTCGTTGGAATCTGAGCGACCTCTTCGCATCGCCTGACGATCCGAAGATCGAAGCCACGCTCGCGCGCGAGATGCAGCGAGCGAAGGATTTCGAGGCGAGGTACAAGGGCAAGGTCGCGACGCTGGAACCGAAGGCCTTCGCGGCCATGATGCGCGAGCTCGAGGACTATGAGAAAGCCGCCGCCAAGCCTGAGGTCTACGCGTACATGCTCCATAGCGGGGACACGCAAGACCATGCCGCCGGCCGGTTGCTTGCGCGTGTGCGCGAGGCGGGCGCGGAGCGCAGCAGTCACATGGTGTTCTTCTACCTCGAGCTGGCCCAGATCAGCGATGAGCAGGCGGCAAAGCTCTTCGCGGATCCAGACGCGGCGGCCTACCGCCACACCATCGAAGAGGCGCGCAAGTACCGCCCGCACCAGCTTTCGGAGCCAGAGGAGCGCGTGCTCACCGACTTCAGCCCGGTGGGCAACCCGTCATGGGTCCGACTGTTCGAGGAGCTGTGCGCGCGCATTCGCGTCAACGTCGATGGGAGCGACCTCGCGCTCGACCAGGCGCTCACGCTCCTGCGCGAGCCCGATCGCAACGTCCGTCGCAAAGCCAGCGGCGCGGTGACGCAGGCCCTTCGCGGCGACGTCCGCACCCGCGGCTACATCTTCAACGTGATCCTCCAGGAAAAGGCGATCGACGATCGTCTCCGTCATTTCCCGACGTGGATCAGCTCCCGCAACCTGGCCAACGAGACTTCGGACGAGGCGGTACAGGCGCTTGTCGACGCGGTCACCGGACGCTACGACGTCTGCATTCGCTATTACCGCGTCAAGCGCAAGCTGCTCAACGTCGGCGAGCTGCACGAGTGGGATCGGTACGCGCCGGTCAGCGACACGACGCGCGACCTTTCGTGGGAAGCCGCGAAAGAGCTGGTGCTCGGCTCCTACAACAGGTTCTCCAAGAAGGCCGGGGCGCTGGTCGAAGACTTCTTCAAGCAAAGCTGGATCGATGCTCCAGTCGTACCGGGCAAGGCCGGCGGCGCTTACTGCATGGGCGTCACGCCAGACCACCACCCGTACGTGATGCTGAACTTCACCGGGAAGCTGCGCGACGCCCTCGTGCTGGCGCACGAGCTGGGTCACGGCCTGCACGACCGCCTCGCGGCAAGGCAGAACGTATTCGACTATCACCCGCCGCTGACGCTCGCCGAGACTGCATCCGTGTTCGGCGAGGCGTTGACCTTCGACCGAATCATGGCCGAGGAGAAAGATCCGACGGTGAAGCTGGCGCTGCTGTGCGGCCAGGTCGAAGACGCCTTCGCCACAGTGTTTCGCCAGGTGGCGTTCAACCGCTACGAGGACGCGATCCACACGAGGCGGCGGACGGAAGGCGAGCTCTCGGCCGAGCAGCTCGGTGAGATCTTCCAGGAGCAGCTCCAGGCGATGTTCGGAGACGCCCTGACGCTCACAGACGAGCACAAGGTTTGGTGGAGCTACGTCGGACACTTCCTGCACACGCCGGGTTACGTGTACGCGTACGCATTCGGGAACCTCCTGGCCATGTCCGTTTATCACCGGTATCTCGAGCGGGGCCCGGAGTTCGTCGACGCCTACCTGGACTTTCTCGCCGCCGGCGGATCGACGCGACCCGATGAGCTGGTGAGGCGCCTGGACATGGACATCACCAACCCTGATTTCTGGGACGCGGGCCTCAAGATCCTGGATGGCATGGTGACCGAAGTCGAGCGTCTCGCCGAGACCCACCAAGTCCCCGGATAGTCCGGACAAACCGACGTGAAGTCCGCAGCAGACCTCGGATAGTCCGGACTATCCGGGGGTGTCGGGCCAGCGGCGAAAGTGGCACTCGATAAACTTCACCTGTAGATCCACGCAAAGCCCCCGCAAAGGGACCTTCGCACCCAGGTGCCAAGGAGTGACATGGCCGTCACAGAGACGATTGCGACGACAGATCTCGAGTTTGCTCGCCAAGTCGGGCAGCAGCTCCGGATCGACTCGATCCGCTGCAGCACTGCCGCGGGCTCCGGCCACCCGACCTCCTCGATGTCAGCCGCGGACCTCATCGCCGTCCTGATCACCCGCTACCTCCAGTACGACTGGGCCAAGCCGAAAGACCCGAACAACGACCACCTGATCTACTCCAAAGGCCACGCATCGCCCCTCTGCTACGCGATGTTCAAGGCCGTCGGCGCGATCACAGACACCGAGATGATGACCTTCCGCAAGTTCGGTTCGCGACTTCAGGGTCACCCGACGCCGGTCATCCCGTGGGTCGACGTCGCCACGGGATCACTTGGGCAGGGACTGCCGATCGGCGTCGGCGTGGCGCTGGCGGGCCAGTACCTGGACAAGCTGCCGTACCACGTGTGGGTATTGTGCGGGGACTCCGAGCTGGCCGAGGGCTCGATCTGGGAAGCGCTCGACAAGGCGGGGCACTACAAGCTGGCCAATCTGACCGCGATCTGGGACATCAACCGGCTGGGCCAGCGGGGCGAGACCGAGTTCGGCTGGAACCTCGATGTGTACCGCCGGCGGGTGGAGGCGTTCGGCTGCTATCCGATCGTTATCGACGGCCACGATATGGCGTCGATCGACCGTGCCTTCGGCGAGGCGCTGTCCAACTCGGGCAAGCCGACCGTGATCATCGCCAAGACTGTCAAGGGCAAGGGATTTTCGGAGATCGAGAACAAAGACGGCTGGCACGGCAAGGCGCTGCCTCCCGATATGGCGGAGCGCGCGATCAAAGAGCTGGGGGGCATCAAGAACCTGAAGGTCAAGACGCAGAAACCCGAGCGCGGGCCCGTGCCCAAGCGTCCCGCGGCCGCGGAGCCCGTCCTACCCACCTACAAAAAAGAGGACAAGGTCGCGACGCGCAAGGCGTACGGCGACGCCCTCGTCGCGCTCGGCTCCATTCCCGAGGTCGTGGCGATGGACGGCGAGGTCTCCAACTCGACCCACGCGGACGAGTTTGCCAAGGCGTATCCGGACAGGTTCTTCGAGATGTGGATCTCGGAGCAGCAGCTCGTCGCGACGGCGGTCGGGATGAGCGTTCGGGGATACAAGCCCTTCGCGTCAACCTTCGCCGCGTTCTTCAGCCGCGCCTACGACTTCATCCGCATGGCCGCCATCTCGCAGGCCGACATCCGGCTCGCGGGTTCGCACGCCGGTGTCGAGATCGGGCAGGACGGACCGTCGCAGATGGCCCTCGAAGACCTTGCCTCGATGCGGGCGATCCACAGCTCTACCGTTCTGTACCCGTCCGACCCCAACCAGACCGCGAAGCTGACGCGGATCATGGCGGACACCCCTGGAATCGTCTTCATGCGCACGACGCGCGGGGCGTATCCGACGTTGTATGGCGCGGCAGAGACATTCAAGGTGGGCGGCTCCAAGGTGGTCCGCCAGAGCCCCAAGGACAAGGTCGCGCTGATCGGCGCGGGCGTGACGCTGCACAACTGCATCGCGGCGGCCGATGCGCTCGCGGCCAAGAAGATCCCGGTGCGGGTGATCGACCTGTATTCGATCAAACCGGTCGACGTAAAGACGCTGCGCGACGCCGCGCGCGTCACCAAGGGCCGGCTGATTGTGGTCGAAGACCATTATCCAGAGGGAGGCATCGGAGCCGCCGTGCTGGAAGCTCTGGCGGCCGACCCGCCGCTACGGCTCGTGCATCTCGCCGTGAAAGGCCTGCCCGAGTCGGGCAAGCCCGAGGAGCTGATGAACGCCGCGGGTATCTCGGCGAAGAGCATCGTCGCGGCCGCGACGAAACTGGCCCAGGCGAAATGATGGCGACCGCAACCCAGGCCAAGCACAACCCAATCAAAGAGCTCCACCAGATCGGACAGTCGCTGTGGCTCGACAACATTCGCCGCCAGCTCATCAGCTCGGGCGAGCTGGCGCGCCTGCGTGACGAAGGCCTTACCGGGGTCACGTCCAATCCGACAATCTTCGAGAAGGCGGTCAGCGGTTCCACCGACTACGACGAGGCGATGGTCCAGCTCGTGCGGGAAAAGAAGAAGCCCGCCGACATGCTGTGGGAGCTGATGGTCGAGGACATCCAGGCGGCCGCCGACACGTTCCGGCCGGTCTACGACA
Organism: Chloroflexota bacterium; assembly: GCA_005881275.1. Lineage (GTDB taxonomy): Bacteria > Chloroflexota > Dormibacteria > Dormibacterales > Dormibacteraceae > 40CM-4-65-16. The sequence goes on along the minus strand of VBEF01000050.1, from coordinate 4,728 downwards.
AGACGAAAGGCCGCGACGGCTTCGTGAGCATCGAGGTCGCGCCGACCCTCGCCAACAACACACGCGGCACTATTCGGATGGCCGAAGACCTGCGCGAGCGCTGCAAGCGACCGAACGTCATGGTGAAGATCCCGGCCACAAAGGAAGGATTGCCCGCGATCTTCGACCAGATCTCCAAGGGCCACAACATCAACATCACTCTGATCTTTGCCGTCGAGCGCTACGCCGAGGTGGTCGAGGCTTACCTGGCCGGTCTGGAGAAGCTGCACAAGGAGGGTGGCGACCTCAGCAAGGTGGCCAGCGTGGCGAGCTTCTTCGTCAGCCGCGTCGACACGAAGGTCGACAAGATCCTTGCCGAGAAGGTCAACCAGGCGCAGGATCCGCAGCAGAAGCGCGCTCTGGACCAGCTCTTCGGCAAGGCCGCCACGGACACGTACTACGTCGAAGAGCTGATAGGTCCCGACACGGTGGACACTGTGCCGCCCGCGACCCTGGCCGCTTTCCGCGAGCACGGCGAGGTGCGGCGCAGCCTCGACGAGAACGTTGACCTTGCGCACCGGCAGCTCAAGCAGCTGGCTGAAACAGGTGTGGATCTGCACCAGGTCACCCACGAGCTCGAGGTCGAGGGTGTGGATGCGTTCACCAAGTCGTTCGAGAGCCTGCTCGGCGCCCTCGAGAAAAGCGCAAAGGAGATCAAGGCCGGCAAGGGCCCGCGCCAGTGGTACAGCCTCGGTCCGCTGCAGCCCGCGGTCGACGCGCAGATCGCGAAGCTGCAGAAGGACAGCGCTCCGCGGCGGCTGTGGGCGAAGGACTCGACGCTCTGGACCGCTGACCCGGCCAAGCGCCAGGAGATCCACGACCGCCTTGGCTGGCTCGACGTGGCGGACAAGATGCTCGAGAAGGCGAGCGAGTTTCGCGACCTCGCCAGGCAGGGCCGCGCGTTAACCGACGTCGTGCTGCTGGGCATGGGCGGCTCGAGCTTGTGCCCTGACGTGTTGCGAAACACGTTCGGCTCGGTGAAGGGCCATCCCAAGCTGCATGTGCTCGACACGACCGACCCGGCGACGATTCTCAGCGTCCGCTCCAAGATCCGCCTCCAGACGTCGCTGTTCATCGTCGCCTCGAAGTCGGGCGAGACGACAGAGACGCTGTCGCACTTTGCCTACTTTTGGGAGCAGACGAAGGGGAGCGGTAAGCAGTTCGCCGCCATCACCGACCCCGGCACATCGCTGGAGAAGCTCGCGAAAGACCACGGATTCCGGTGGATCTTCTCCAACCCGCCCGACATCGGCGGCCGGTACTCAGCCCTCTCGTACTTCGGTCTGGTTCCGGGCGCCCTGCTCGGGGTTGACGTCGTGGAGCTGCTGGAACGTGCGGTGGAGATGGAGCACTCATGCGCCGACTCGGTGCCTGTCGAAAGCAATCCGGGCGTGTGGCTCGGCGCGGTGATGGGCCGCATGGCCACGCAGGGTCGCAACAAGGTGACGCTGATCGCGTCGCCCAAGGTCGCAACCCTCGGCTACTGGGTCGAGCAGCTGATCGCGGAGAGCACGGGCAAGGAAGGCAAAGGCATCGTGCCGGTGGAGGGCGAGCCTGTCGGCAAGCCCGCCGTGTATGGCGACGACCGGCTATTCGTCTACATCCGGATGGACGCCGATCCGCCCAACCGCGCAGTGCAAGCGCTCGAGAAGGCAGGCCACCCGGTGGTGACGCTGACGATGCGCGACAAGCTGGACCTGGGGGGCGAGTTCTTCCGCTGGGAGGTCGCGACCGCGATCGCCGGGGCGGTCCTCGGCATCGATGCCTTCGATCAGCCCAACGTGCAGGAGTCGAAAGACAACACGAGGAAGGTGCTCGCGATCTTCAATGGCAAGGGCAAGCTGCCGGCTGCCGAGTCGGTGGCGGCGTCGAAGGCTCGCGCCGGGATCAAGTCGCTGCTCGGCAAGGCCAAGCGCGGATCCTACTTCGCGATCATGGCCTACACGACGCGGACCCCCGGCTCGGAGGCTGCCATCGCCGCCATCCGGACCGCCGTTCGCGACAAGACGAAGATCGCCACGACGGCGGGCTACGGTCCGCGCTTCCTCCACTCGACAGGCCAGCTCCACAAGGGTGGACCGAAGACCGGCCTCTTCTTGCAGATCGTCCAGAACGACGCCAAAGACGTCTCGATCCCCGGCCAGCCTTACAGCTTCTCAGTCCTGAAGCAGGCTCAGGCGATCGGCGACCTGCAGTCGCTCACGTCGAGGCGGCTGCCGGTGCTCAGGGTCACCCTGGGTCGCGAGCCGGCCGCGGGCTGGCGTGCGCTGGCGGCGGCCGTCAAGCAGGCACTGCGCTAGCGATGGAGATCGGATTCGTAGGACTGGGCCGGATGGGCGGCAACATGACCTTGCGTCTGCTCAAGCGCGGTCATCGCGTGATTGCATTTGACCTGTCGCCGGCCGCCGTCCAGGCTCACGCCGCGCAGGGCGCTGTGGGGGCGGCTTCCTGGGAAGACTTTGTCAAGAAATTTGAAAGCAAGCCGCGCGTGATGTGGATCATGGTGCCGGCCGGCGATCCGACCACCCAGACGATCAACAAGCTGATCGAGCTGGGCGATCCCGGCGACATCATCGTCGACGGCGGGAACACGAACTGGAAGCTCGCGCTTGATGACTGCGCCCGGATCAAATCCAAGGGCATGCACTACATGGACGCGGGAACATCCGGCGGCATCTGGGGTCAGGACTACGGCTACTGCCTGATGGTGGGAGCGGAGAAGGAGACCTTCGACCGATGCCTTCCAGTGCTGAAAGACCTCGCTCCCGACGACGGTGGGCTCGTCCATACCGGCCCTGAAGGATCGGGGCATTTCGTGAAGATGGTCCACAACGGCATCGAGTACGGCCTCATGCAGGCCTACGCCGAAGGCTTCCAGGTCATGAAGATGTCGAAGTCCTTTCCGGATATGGACATGCGCGCGATCGCGGAGGCCTGGCGCACCGGCAGCGTGGTGCGCTCATGGCTGCTCGACCTCGTCGCGCGCGGCCTGGCGCAGGACCCTGAGCTGTCGACCATCAAGGGCTGGGTCGAGGACACCGGTGAGGGCCGCTGGACAGTCGAAGCCGCCATCGAAGAGTCTGTACCGACCCCGGTGATCGCGGAATCGCTGTTCGCACGGTTCCGGAGCCGGATGGAGAACACGTTCGGGGACCGGATGCTGGCGATGATGCGGGCACAGTTTGGCGGCCACGCCGTGGTCAAGGATGCCGCGGCCGAGAAGTGAGGGTCGAAGAAGCCCCTAATCCACTCGCGGAGGGTCTCCACGACTATCGCGTCGCCGACCCGGCGGTCATGGTCATCTTCGGCGCCACGGGCGACCTCAGCGGCCGCAAGCTGCTGCCTGCGCTGTACAACCTCGCCAAGCAGCGCTCCCTGCCCGCAGGTTTTGCCGTCGTGGGAACGGCGCGGGACGACCTGACCGACCAGGCGTTCCGCAAGCACGCGTCCGACAAGATCCATCAGTTTTCACGCACCCAACCGATCGACGATCGCGTGCTCGCGGCGTTGCTGGATTCCATCTCGTACGTCAAGGTGGACTTCAGCAAGCTCGAGGATTTCAAGCTTCTCGGGGCAAAGCTGCAGGAGCTCGACAACAGTCGTCTGATCCCTGGCAATCGCATCTTCTACTGTGCGACCCCACCCACGACCTATGAGCTCATCACCGTGCAGCTGCAGGCCGCGGGGCTCAGCACGAGCTCCGGCTTTCGCCGCATCGTCATCGAGAAGCCTTTTGGACTCGACCTCGAGTCGGCACGCGCCCTCACCGAGACCCTGCACAAGGTTTTTTCGGAGGACTCCGTCTACCGCATCGACCACTACCTCGGCAAGGAGACGGTTCAGAACATCCTTGCATTCCGGTTCGCGAACGCGATCTTCGAGCCGGTATGGAACGCGAACCTCATCGATTCGGTCCAGATCACCGTGGCGGAAGAGATCGGGATCGAAGGCCGCGGCAGCTACTACGACCGGACCGGTGCGCTGCGCGACATCGTGCAGAACCACGGGTTGCAGCTCGTCACGTTGGTGGCCATGGAGCCGCCGCTGGCCATCGAAGCCACGGCGGTGCGCGACGAGAAGGTCAAGGTCCTGCGTGCCATCCGCCCGTTGATCGGCGAGGACATCGAGCAATCGACCGTCCGCGGCCAGTACACGCAGGGCTGGGTGCTGGGCGAGCAAGTTCCGGGATATCGCGAGGAGCCCAACGTGGCGGCGGACTCGCAGACCGAGACATTCGCCGCGTTGCGCCTGTTCATCGACAACTGGCGCTGGGCCGGCGTGCCCTTCTACATCCGCGCGGGCAAACGTCTGCCGAAGCGGATCACCGAGATTCGCATCCAGTTCAAGCGTCCACCACATCTGACGTTCGGCCGGGAAGCCATGAAGGAGGTCGATCCCAACGCGCTGACGCTCCGGATCCAGCCGGAGGAGGGCATCTCGCTTAAATTCGGCGCGAAGGTGCCGAGCGCCGGGCTGCGCATCCGCAGCGTCACAATGGACTTCCAGTACATGACCTCGTTCCTGGTCGAGGCACCGGAGGCCTATGAGCGTCTTCTGCTTGACTGCATGATCGGCGACCCCACGTTGTTCACGCGCGCTGACGAGGTCGAGGCGGCCTGGATGTTCATTGACCCGATCGAGGAGTCGTGGCGGAACGGGCGCCCGCCGGTTGGTACGTATCCCGCTGGG